>CADAKE010000117.1:0-6193 GCA_902788445.1 uncultured Eubacteriales bacterium | reverse complement strand
AACAGCGAAGAATACGGCGTGGGCTTCCGCAAGGGCAGCGACCTCGCCGCCGCGCTGAACGACTACCTGAAGGCCGCTTACGCCGACGGCACCCTGATCGCCGTTGCCGAAGCCTATGGCGTCCAGGCCGCCCTGATCGCGCAGTAATCAGACTGGTTTTACATCCTGCTCCTGACGGATGAGATCCTTCGCACTCGCTGCGCGAGGCTCAGGATGACAGTGGAGGGGGAATCCCTTGGCTGTCATCCTGAGGCCCGCGAAGCGGGCACGAAGGATCTTTTGCTTCATGATTAAGACGGAAAATGAGGAATCACCATGGAACTGATATTGCAGCAAATGCCCATCGTGATCAGCTCCCTGAACGTGGGCTTTCTCCAAACCCTGCGGCTGTTTTTCGTGACCCTGCTGGGCGCGGTGCCTCTGGGGCTGGTGATCGCGTTCGGGTCGATGAGTAAATTCAAGCCCCTCAGCATTTTCACCCGCGTGATCGTGTGGATCGTGCGCGGGTCGCCCTTGATGATTCAATTGCTCATCATCTATTATTTCCCCGGCCTGGTGCTGCATAATCCCATCTGGGGCGGGGGAGAGAGCGGGCGCTTTCTGGCGGCGGCGGTGGCGTTCATCATCAACTACGCCTGTTACTTTTCCGAAATCTATCGCGGCGGCATCCAGAGCATCCCCGTGGGGCAGATCGAGGCGGGCAAGGTGCTGGGCATGACGAAGAGCCAGATTTTCTGGCGCGTGAAGCTGGTGCAGGTCATCAAGGCCATCGTGCCGCCCATGTCCAATGAAATCATTACCTTGGTGAAGGACACGTCCCTGGCGCGCATCATCGCCTTGCAGGAAATCATCTGGGCGGGCCAGGCGTTCATGAAGGGCAGCCAGGGCATTTCCGGCGCCATCTGGCCCATGTTCTTTACCGGCGTTTACTACCTGGCCTGCAACGGCATTCTGACGCTGCTGCTGGGCTGGGTGGAAAAGAAGCTGAACTACTACCAGTAAAGGAGGGAAAAGCCATGCTGAACGCGGTGGATTTGAAAAAGAGCTTTGACGGGCTGGGCGTGCTGCGGGGCGTTTCCCTGCGGGTGGAGCAGGGCGAGGTGGTGGCCGTGATCGGCAAAAGCGGATCGGGCAAAAGCACATTGCTGCGGTGCCTGAACAACCTGGAGCGCGTGGACGGCGGCACCATCGAAATCGGCGGGCAGACGCTGGTGAAGGACGGCGTGTACGGCCCGCCCAAAGAGCAGCGGAAAATCTGCCTGAAAATGGGCTATGTGTTCCAGAACTTCAACCTCTTTCCCCATATGAACGTATTGCGGAACCTGACCGAAGCCCAGCGCTGCGTGCTGGGCAGGAGCAAGGAACAGGCGGAAAGCTACGCGCGGCAGCTTCTGAAAAAGGTGGGCCTGGAGGACAAGGAAGCCGCCTACCCCTGCCAGCTGTCCGGCGGACAGCAGCAGCGCGTGGCCATCGCCCGGGCGCTGGCGCTCGACCCGGAAATCCTCTGCTTTGACGAGCCGACCTCCGCCCTGGACCCGCTGCTCACCCAGGAGGTGCTGGGCGTCATTCGCGCCCTGACCCTGGAAAAGCGCACGATGGTGGTCGTGACCCACGAAATGAACTTCGCCCGCGAAGTGGCCGACCGCGTGGTGTTCATGGAAAACGGGGTGATCGTGGCGGAAGGAAAGCCGGAGGAGGTCTTTGAAAGCGACAAGGTGAAGGCGTTTATCGGGCTGGGAGATTGAAACGGCTGCGGTATGTGTTTAGGCGTTCAGTTGAAGGACAGTTTAAGTAAGAAAGGCAGTAGGCAATAGGCAATAGGCATTAGGAAAGCAAGACGAAATCAGTGCTTTGATGCGACATTTTGTCGATCATTATTTACTATTGCCTATTGCCTACTGCCTTGATGATTTAAAGTGCCCTCTCCCTCAAATCGCCCGACCAGATACCTGCCGCTGTTTTCTGCCGCAATGCGCCGCCGTCTTTCTTCCCGCGGCGCTTTTTTCATGCGTTTTTCATAAATTTACAGCCGGGATTTTATAGTGAAGCGGGTAATTCCAACGCTTTTCCAATTTCCCTATTGGCGAATGAAGAAAAATATGATATAATAAATTGTTCGTGTATCTATCCACCACGAAAATCAGGAGGGAAAAGACGCAATGCCTACTACGCAATTCGATAAAGAATCGATCAAGAAATCCATTATCGGCAAATTGCAGCGCTACAACGGCCGCACCCTGGCCGACGCAACGCCCCAGCAGATTTATTACGCCTTGGCCTCGACGGTCAAAGACCAGATCATGCAGAAGTGGGTGCAGTACCGCGAAAAGGATAAGCATTCCACCGGCAAGCGGCTGTATTATCTTTCCGTAGAATTTTTGACGGGCCGCAGCCTGCACTGCAACGTGCTGAACCTCACCTCCAACGACGCTTACCGCCAGGCCCTGCAGGAACTGGGCGTGGATCTGAGCGCCGTGCTGCGCGAGGAGCCGGAGCCCGGCCTGGGCAACGGCGGCCTGGGCCGCCTGGCAGCCTGCTTCCTGGACAGCCTTTCCGCCCTCAGCCTGCCCGCCATGGGCTGCACCATCCGCTATGAATACGGCCTGTTCCGCCAGCGCATCGTGGACGGCCAGCAGGTGGAAGCGCCCGACAACTGGCTGGAAAACGGCAACGTGTGGGAAGTGCCCGCCATGGAGGACGTGTGCGAAGTGCGCTTCGGCGGCCGCGTGGAAGAAACCACCATCAACGACCGGGCCTGCTACCTGTTGAAGGATTACTACACCGTCGAAGCCGTGCCCTACGATATGCCCGTGGTCGGCTATAACAACGACACCGTGAACACCCTGCGCATGTGGCGCGCCCGTTCCTCCCAGACGATGGACCTGAGTTCCTTCAACAGCGGCGATTATTCCAAGGCCCTCCAGGCCCAGGAACTGGCCTCCGTGATCAGCAAGGTGCTCTATCCCGAGGACAACCACTACATGGGCAAGGAACTGCGCTTAAAGCAGCATTACTTCTTCACCAGCGCCACCCTGCAATATGCCATCAAGGACTTCAAGCGCCGCTTCGGCCGGAACTTCCGCCTGCTGCCCGAAAAGATGACCGTGCATATCAACGACACGCATCCCGGCCTGGCGATTCCCGAGCTCATGCGCATCCTGATGGACGAAGAGGGCCTGGGCTGGGACGAAGCTTCCTGGATCGTGCAGCACACCGTGGCCTACACCAACCACACCGTCATGAGCGAAGCGCTGGAAAAGTGGCCCGAAAAGATGATGCAGAACCTGCTGCCCCGCATCTATATGATCCTCAAGGAAATCAACGAGCGGGTATGCAAGCGCCTGGCCGACCACTATCAGAACGGTTCCGATCCTCGCATCGCCAAGATGGCCATCACCGCGTATGACCAGGTGCACATGGCGAACCTGTGCGTGGCGATGAGCTATTCCGTCAACGGCGTGAGCCAGCTTCACGGCGAAATCCTCAAGCAGGACACCTTCAAGGACTACTATGAGTTCATGCCCAAGAAGTTCTCCGCCATCACCAACGGCATCACCCACCGCCGCTGGCTCATGAGCTGCAACGACGGGCTGACCAACCTGCTCTACAACACCATCGGCGACGCCTGGGTGCGCGAGCCCGAAAAGCTGCGCGACCTGCTGGCCTACCGCGACGACGCCGCGTTCCAGGCCGAGTTTGACAAGGTGAAGCGGCATAACAAGGAGCTTTTCTCCAAATTCCTCTTCGACCAGCAGGGCGATACCATCGACCCGGACTTCATGCTGGACGTGCAGGCCAAGCGACTGCATGAATACAAGCGCCAGCTGCTCAACGCCCTGCATATCCTGGTGCTGTACAACCGCATCATGGACGACCCGAACTTCACCATGACCCCCCGCGTGTTCGTGTTCGGCGCGAAGGCCAGCCCCGGATACCACATGGCCAAGCAGATCATCCGCCTGATCATCGCCCTGAGCAAGCTGATTGAAAAGAACCCCCGGGCGAAGAAGTACCTGCGGGTGATCTTCCTGGAGAACTACTGCGTCTCCGCCGCCGAACGCCTCATCCCCGCCGCCGACCTGAGCGAGCAGCTTTCCACCGCCGGCAAGGAAGCCAGCGGCACGGGCAACATGAAGTTCATGATGAACGGCGCGGTCACCATCGGCACCATGGACGGCGCCAACGTGGAAATCCACGACCAGGTGGGCCTGGACAATATCTACATCTTCGGTATGCGCGCCGACACCGTGGCCGAACTGTACCGCGAGGGCAACTACTCTCCCATGCAGCGGTATGAGGACAACGCCGAGCTTCGCCGCGCCCTGACCCAGATCATCGACGGCACCCTGTTCCCCGACAATCCCGCCGCCGTGCAGGACATTTACCACAACCTGCTGTTCTCCGACCCGTACTTCGTGCTCAAGGATTTCGGTTCCTATTCCATGGCTCAGCGCCGCGTGAACGACGACTACCAGAACCGCGAAAAGTGGCTGCGCATGGCGATCACCAATACCGCCTGCTCGGGCATCTTCTCCTCCGACCGCACGATCAAGGAATACAACGATCTGATCTGGCACCTGAAATAATCCAAATTCCTTTCCCCGCGCAGGCAGCGCGGGGTTTTTTCGTTTTGCCGCGATGAGAAAAAACAGAGAAAAAAAGCAGAAATGTGACACTTTGTCAAACTTTGTTTGACATACCGTTCTGGCTGCTGTATAATAACACTTGGTTTTCCAAAATCTGAAAGGAGGGAAAGGAAGGCATGATCAACACCCGCCGCATCAAGAATCGCTTTGGGGACAACATCTGCCGCCGGTGTATCAATAAGCGGTACCACGCCAGCCTGACGCCGAAGGACTGCCGCTATGGGTATCATTATATATGCCCCTCCTGCAAACAGCCCCAGAACATTGTGGTCAATTTCACCTTCTCTGGCCATCTGAAAATGCTTTTCAAATAACCGCTTTCGCAACCGCGCATGACGCTTTTCCGCCATGCGCTTTTTATATCAGGAACTTTCAGATTTTTACTTGTCATATCTGGCCAACAATGGTATAATTTATTCAAAGAAGAAGTCGGGAAACAGGGCTCGTTTCCGCCGCGCTTTCTGTCTTGACATTCTACAACTTCAAATAGTGAAAGGGACGGTATCCATGAAACATCAGGATTTGATCGAAAAACTGACGCTAAAGGAAAAGGCGGCGCTGCTTTCCGGCAAGGATGTGTGGCATACCCGCGCGATTGAACGGCTGGGCATTCCCACCATGACGCTGTCCGACGGCCCCAGCGGCCTGCGCAAGCAGGCGGGCGAGGGCGACCACCTGGGCCTGAACGCCTCCACCAAAGCGACGTGCATCCCCTCCGCCGCCACGCTGGCCAACAGCTGGGACCCGGAAACCGCCAAAGCCATGGGCGCGTGCGCGGGCGCGGACGCCGCGGCGCAGAACGTGGACATCCTGCTGGGGCCGGGCCTGAACACGAAGCGCAGCCCGCTGTGCGGCCGCAGCTTTGAATACTATTCCGAGGATCCCTACCTGGCGGGCAAGCTGGCCGCCGGGTTCATCCAGGGCGTGCAGAGCCAGGGGGTGTCCGCCTGCGCCAAGCACTTCGCCGCCAACAGCCAGGAAATGCTGCGGATGCATAACGATTCCGTCATGGACGAGCGCACCTTGCGGGAACTTTACCTGACCAACTTTGAAATCGCCATTAAAGAGGGCAAGCCCCGTTGCCTCATGACCAGCTACAACCGCCTGAACGGCACCTACACCAACGAAAATGAACATTTGCTCAAGGAAATCCTTCGCGGCGAATGGGGCTACGACGGCATGGTGGTCACCGACTGGGGCGGCAGCAACGACTTCACCGAGGGCGTGCGCGCCGGAATGAACCTGGAAATGCCCGCGGCGGGCGACGACAGCCCCTGCCAGCTCATCCAGGCGGTCAAGGAAGGCCGCATCAGCGAGGAAATCATCGACCAGCGGGTGGACGAGCTGCTGGACGCGATTCTGTTCCCCAAGCCTGAGCATCCCACCGCCGACCCCAAGGCCCAGCACGAAGCCGCCCGGGAAGCCGCGGAAAAGAGCATCGTGCTGCTGAAAAACGAAGGGAACGCCCTGCCCGTCAATCCCGCCGCGCGGGTGGCGGTGATCGGCGATTTCGCGGCGCACGCCCGGTATCAGGGCGCGGGCAGCAG
>CADAKE010000116.1 GCA_902788445.1 uncultured Eubacteriales bacterium | reverse complement strand
GCTCATGATCAGCGAAATTCAAAGCAGCAGGCAGCTGCAATTGCAGGCGGAAATGCAGAACAAGGAAAAAATCTGGGCGCTGAGCAAAACGCAGTATGAGCTGAGCAAGGAAAACATTGAAATCATCAACCGGAAAAGCCACGACCTGAAACGGCAGATCGCCGCGTTGCGCACGGTCAGCACGCCGGAGGAGCAGAAAGCGGCCATCAATGAAATCGACCAGGCGGTACAGATTTACGACAAAGCCTTCCAGACCGGCAACCGGGCGATGGATACGATTCTGATGCAGGAAGCGCTGAAATGCAGCCAGAACAGGATCGAGCTTTCCGCTGTCGTGAACGGTGGGCTGCTGCGGTTCATGAAATCGGTGGATCTGTACACCATGGTTTCCAACATCCTGGACAACGCCATCGAACTGTACACCATGGTTTCCAACATCCTGGACAACGCCATCGAAGCCAATCTGCGCATCGCGGAGGAAAGCAGACGCGCCATCCATCTGTCCCTCCACGAAAAGAAGGGGCTGGTCATCCTGCAATGCGAAAACCCTTATGACGGGGAAGTGACCCTGCGGGACGGCCTGCCCGTGACCACCAAAGAAGATAAGACCAGCCACGGCTTCGGCACCCGGAGCATCGCCTCCACCGCGGAAAAATACGGCGGTGTGCTGCGCGTTTCCACGGACGGGGGCATGTTCGTCCTCCGTATCGTTTTCCCCGCCGCCGAGGATGAACATACCAATCAGGGCGAAAAAACGCACAGTTAGGACAAAAGCGGTTCAAAAGAATCAATCTGTGTTATCCTCCATTCATCAAAGCGCGGAACACCGCGCCAAACATGAAGGAGGATTTTTTCCATGAAGAAGTTTGCCGCTCTGCTGATCGCCCTGGTTCTGTCCCTGACCTGCGTTTCCGCCCTGGCGGAAGCCACCTATACTCACTACTATGCTACCGAAGACCTGGCTGGCATCACCGACCTGAATGGCTTCATCGCCGGCAGCGGCATGACCGAAATGAACACCCTGGTTCTCAAGGACGACGGCACCTATGAATATACCAAGCTGCTGGGTACTGTGCTGGAAAACGGCGAAGTGGAAGAACGCGAGACCGAAAACGGCGCGATGCGCTATGAAGTGCGCTATGTGTACACCGGCACCTACACCCAGGATGGCGACCAGGTGACCTTGAACATCCCCGATGAATGCGTTTTCTCCGAGGATTGGGGCGTATTGGACAGCCTGGGCTATCTGAAGAGCTCCTCTGGCGTTGCCTCCAACGGCGACCGCGTGACCAACTATGAAGGCACCGACTATGACCCCTGGGACAACTTCGGCACCCCCGTGTACAAGTTCGGCGGCCATGACGCCCCCGTTTCCATCACCGTGAACGCGGACGGCACCTTCACCTACAACGCTGCCGCTTCCTCTGACGACGACTGATCTGCACACACGGAGGAGGGAGCAAGCCCGCTCTCTCCTCTTTCTTTTGCCCAAACGAAAGTGAGGAAGGGAAAACGGTATGAAGAAAGAAAAGACCTACAGCAAGAAATCTTATTTTGCCCTGCATACCTGTGTGCTGGCGGTTCTGCTGGCGGTGTGCATCGTGGCGAACGTCCTGACCGCCAAATGGGACAGCGTGCTCACCGACTTCTTCGGAACCGTGGGCGGCACCCAGACCACAGCGCAGCAGGGCGACTTCGTCAGCGAATATAAGAGCGAAGAAGCTTTGAAGGAAGCGCAGTTGGAATACACCCGCCGGGTGGTGGCGGAGGGCACCGTGCTGCTCAAAAATGAGGACGGCTTCCTGCCCCTGAAAGCGGGAGCGCAGGTGAGCGTGTTCGGCCTTTCCTCCGTGTCCGCCGTGACCACAGGTTCCGGCTCCGGCGATATTGAAATCACCTCCGACACCCTGGCCGGGGCGCTGCAAAAAGCGGGCTTTGGCATCAACGCCGAATTGACTAAATTCACCGGCTCCACCAGCCACGTTCACGGCACCGGCGCAGGCCCCGGCGGCGGCGACGCCATGGGCGAATGGAAGATCGACGAAATCCCCTGGACGGAATACACCGACGCGGTAAAGGCCACCTTTGCCAATTACGGCGACGCGGCCATCGTGGTGCTGAACCGCCAGAACGGCGAGGGCAGCGACCTGCCCCGGGAAATGGGCCGCTTTGGCAACAATCCCGATAAGCACTATCTGGAGCTGAGCGACGAGGAAGAAGCCCTGCTTCGCGGCATCCAGGAAACCGGCGCGTTCGCGGGCACGATCCTGGTGATCAACGCCGCCAACCCCATGGAGCTGGGCCAGATCGACCGGGAAGAATACGGCGTGAAAGCCTGCCTGTGGTACGCGGGCGCCGGTCAGGACGGCATTTTCAGCGTGGCGGATATTTTCGCGGGCACCGTCAGTCCCTCCGGCCGTCTGGTGGACACCTGGGCCTATGACAATCTTTCCGCTCCCGCCATGCAGAACTTCGGCGACTTCCGCTTCCTGACCGCTGACGGCACGCCCAACGGCCTGGCGTACATGAACTACGGCGAAGGCATTTATGTGGGCTACCGCTACTACGAAACCCGGTACGAGGACAAGGTGCTGGGCACGGCGAACGTGGGCGACTTCGATTACGCCGCCACCGTTCAGTATCCCTTCGGCTACGGCCTGAGCTACACCACCTTCGACTGGAGCGATTTCAGCGTGAAGCAGGACGGCGACCAGGTGACCGCCGCCGTCACCGTCAAGAACACCGGCTCCGTGGCGGGCAAGGATGTGGTGGAAATCTACGTGCAGGCTCCCTACATCGCGGGCGGCGTGGAAAAGGCCGCCGTGGTGCTGGCGGGCTACGCCAAGACCAGGGAACTGAAGGCGGGCGAAAGCGAAAAGGTTTCCGTCACCTTCGATTTCCAGGACATCGCCTCCTATGACTTTATCAACAACAAGACCTGGATGCTGGACGCGGGCACTTATTACGTCACCGCTGGCCGCGACGCCCACGACGCCGTCAACAATGTGCTGGCCGCCAAGGGCTACACCACGGCCAACGGCATGACCCAGGACGGCAGCGCCGCCATGACCGGCACCTTTGAACTCAGCGCCCTGCGCCTGCTGGATACCGCCGTCACCGGCGCGAAGGTCACCAACCAGTTTGACAACGATTTCCTCCCCGACGCGGCGTACCTTTCCCGCAGCAATTGGGCCATGATGGACGGAAACGGCCTGCGCTACTCCACCCAGGAAATCGCCGGTCTGTCCAAGAACACCGACGCGGCGGGCACTGTAGGTAGCGTGGTCATCAGCGACGCGCTGATCGCCGCCTTCGCCCGGAAAGGCGCGGACAGCGTAGATTTGAAAGCGCTGGCGGCCCAGAACTTCCCCTCCAAGGACGATTACGTTTACGGCGCGGAGGTGGAAAACCCCGTCACCCTGGCGTCCATGAAGGGCAAGGCGTATGACGATCCCCAGTGGGAAGAGCTGCTGAACCAGACCAAGCTGAGCGAGCAGCACATTCTGTTCAACAATTCCGGCTACGGCACCAAAGCCATCGAAGCCATCCAGAAGCCCAAGACCTTTGAATACGACGGCCCGGCGGGCATCTCCAACTTCATCACCGGCAAGTCCGGCTTCGGCTACGCCCGCACCATCACCCTGGCCGCCACCTGGAACCAGGAGCTGGCCAAGGAATTCGGCAAGTTTATCGGCGAGGACGCCATCCTGACCAAGACCTCGGGTTGGTACGCGCCTGCCACCAACATTCACCGCACCCCCTTCTCGGGCCGCAACTTTGAATACTTCTCCGAAGACCCCATCCAGTCCGGTCTGATCACCGCCGCCATCACCCAGGAAGTGCAGAAGAAGGGCGTGTACGTCTACATGAAGCACTTCGCCCTGAACGACCAGGAAACCAACCGCACCGCCTATAACCAGGTGGCCGTGTTCTCCCAGGAACAGGCGATTCGTGAAATTTATCTGAAACCCTTCCAGATGGGCGTAGAGGACGGCGGGGCCAAGGGCATCATGCTCTCCATGAACCGCATCGGCACCACCTGGAGCGGCGACCACTACAACCTGCTCACCAACGTGACCCGCGGCGAATGGGGCTTTAAGGGCATCTTCGTCACCGACTACCTGGGCTCCATGGATACGGAAATGATCGACAAGCTGCTGGCGGCGGGCGGCAACCTGATCCTGTCCACCAATGAACTCAAGCTGTCCGACGTGAAGCAGAACTGGTGCCGCGCCTACTTGCGGGATTCCACCCATCTGGTGCTCTATCACCAGGCCAACAGCCTGGCGGTGAACGGCCTGGGCGAGGATGTGAAGTTCGAGGTCGGCACGCCCATCTACAAGATCGCGCTGTCCGTCCTCAACGCGCTGCTGGGCGTCTACGCGCTGTACAGCGTGATCAAGATGATCCAGTATGGCCGCATGACCGATCAGCAGTTCGCCGACAGCCGCATGCGCACCAAGAAAGCCCGGATGGTCAAGAACATCATTCTGATCGCTGTGATCGTTGCTCTTATCATCTTGTTCTTCATCGTGTACTTCCCCTTGCTGCAAAAGGCGTTCCTGATCTAAATACTGTACTGCCCTCTGCTTTTTAACAGAGGGCAGTATGTTTTTCTGCGCTTATTCTGTTTTTTAAGTTTTTTTATGAGCAGGGTAAGTTGGACATGAGGGGATAAGTTTTCATCTTTTCCCGCCGCCGTGGTAAATTTAGACACATTCGGACTGTATAATCAATGCGTTATACGCTGCCTCAAGGAGCGTTGCGCTGGTCGTGACTGCGCTTGTTGCGCTGATCTCGCGTTCAAGGGACATGATAATTATCAGCGCCATTGGAATGATCACCGTATAGAAAAGCGGCGAGCATTATGATATAATGGCATAGAAAGCGGAGCTTTCTATCTCGTCGGGCCCCAATCAGGAGCGCGCCGAGCATTATAATGAGGGATGTATCCTCTGCAACGAAGCGCAGTATGTGCGGACGGTATCTCATGGAAGAATCTCCTGAACTTCGCCCTATTGTTGAAGCCATGAACCGCTCACCGCTGGCGGCAAAATTCCAGCAGAACTCAGCGGTTTGTACGATAAACAGGAGGGTCAGTTGGCGCTGGTGGACGAGGTGAAGGCCACCCACATCGGATGCGAATATGGCGAATATGACCATGAAGGGGAATACTGAAACGCTATGAAATACGCGCACACCCACCGCCCGGGCTTTCTTCTGGGCTTCATCGACTTCTTCACGGCGGGGCTGTTTTTCCTGCTTTACATGCCCCTGGGCGGCTTGCAGGACGAAATCGAGTCGATCCTGGGCCATCCGGTATTGCCGTACTGGAAAGCCTATCTGCTGGGCATCCCGACCTTGTTCATCTACCCGCTGATCTGGATGGCGCGGATTGCGGAAGAACTGAAGGAAAAAGCGATTTCGCTTGGCATCAAAGGCCCCTATACCTCCTGGCAGCATATGTTTGGCTGGAATATCTTTGGTCTTTTCCTCATGGGCCCGGCAATTGCCACATGGCGGTTTTTCGACACGCTGAACAAAGTGGAAATCGAATTGAATATAAATACTATTCTTAGATAAAAATGTCAAATCTTTGGGCGTCTTTTTCGCTCTGTCGTTGCTTCATTCCGGTCAAAGTAGCGCTGCTACGTCTCCCTCCATTCAGCTTAGCCAGAACGAAAAATCCATCCCAAATCTTTTAACATTTTTATCTGCGAATAGTATAAACATATAGGAGATGAACTTCAATGACCACGGAAGCGAAAATCTATCATATCCATGAAATCCCCTGGGTTGACCTGGGCGGCGGGCACCTGGACAAGGCGATGGTGACGGAACCAAGGACCGGCATGATCGTCAACGTATCCCATTACCCGAAGGGTTACACCATGGGCTGGCACAAGCACCATTGCGCCCATGGCATGTACATCATCGAAGGGGCCATGCAAACCAACCTGGGTATCGTGAAGCAAGGGGAATTCGTGTGGTTCCCGGCGGAGATGGAAATGGATCATGGGGCGACAGCCCTGGAGGACTGCACGTTCCTGTTCATCACCAACGCCCCGTTTGATATTGAGCGATTGGAAAAAGCGGAGTAACGCAGGAGCCGCAGATTCTGAACCCAGGATGAAGAAGGATGGGCAACGCAAAGCATATGAACAAGAAAAAAGTACAGCTTCAATTATCCACGACGGAATTGATCTATAACGGCTGTTTCGCGGCGGCCAATTTCCTGTTCGTCTTTCTGGAATCCATCGGCGTCAGCGCCGGGCAGATGGGGCTGATCAGCGCCTGCGTCAGCGGGATCGGCATCGCGTCCCAGCCGACCTGGGGCGTGATATCAGACCGCATCCAGTCCGTGAAAAAATGCTTCATGCTGTGCATGGTGGGCACCGCCCTGTGCGCGCTGACCATCCCGGCGTTATCCCAGGGGACGGGCCTCTGGCGGCTGCTCATGATCGGTATGCTCATGGCGATGTATTTTTTCTTCCATCCCTCCAATATGATGATGGAGCTTTGGCTCGTCCGGGTCAGCGACAATCCTTTGCTCAAAATCCCGTATGGAACAATCCGCAGCTGCGCCTCCATCGGCTACGCGCTGTTCAGCCTGGCGTTTGTTCCCATTGTTCAAATCATGCCGGTGAGAAATATCTATTACTTCTTTTCCAGCTTCGCCGCGCTTTCCATCCTGCTGACCGCAATGGTTCCGGCAGAGAGCGAAGGAAAAACGGAACGGCAGGCAAAAACGCGCCTGCGGGATATGCCGTTTCGCTCCATCCTGAATTATTGGATCGTGGGGCACATCATTTTTGAGGTGCTGTATCAAATCCCTTTCAGCTGGCGGGTCACTTACATGGTGTACACGCTGAAAGAATTCCAGGTGGATACCAGCATGTATGGGGCGCTGATGTTCGTGGCCGGGATTTGCGAAGTGCCGATGCTGCTGCTCATCAAGCGGTTTACGCCCCGCACGGGCTGGGCGTGGCCCATGCTGGCTAACGTGCTGATCTTAACGCTGGAATACAGCCTGTACGCGCTGGGCCATTCCGTTTTCGTTCTCTTTGCGGCGCAGCTGCTCCGCGGCTTTTCTTACGCGCTGTATGTCGCCAGCAGATACCAATACCTTCACCGTTTAGCGCCTAAAGGTATGGAAGGAAGCACCATTGCTTTGGTGAACACCTCCACCGCCGTCATGAATCTGATCGCCGCCACGGCGGGCGGCTTTCTGTTGGAAGCCCTGGGCACGCGCAGCTTTTTCGCGCTGCTGTGCGGCTTGCAGCTCCTTTCCGGTATTTTCTTTGTGGGGCTTCACGTTGTGGGGGTCAAATACCTTCATCATCCGCCTCAGAACAGGGAATGTATGCTGACGCTGAACCCCGCCCGCAATCATGGCTCTGCATAAGTTGAATAAATGATTTCATTTCATTTCCAATCTTAAAAACCGGATGAATAATCAACGTGGGAATCATTCACAAGGAGATGTGAACGATTCCCACGTTGAAAGAGGCAATGGTTTTATATAGCCAGTTGAGATGCTTTTTTACCGTTTGTTCCGCTACAGCTACCACTTGTTCCCGTTTTATTGAGTTAAAATCAAAATCATGCTAAAATAATGTGCATGGTTTTTTGCTTTTTTTACCGTATTCTTGAAATGGGGCGACAATCCGTGCTGGAGTACACGCAGCGATTCATCATTGACCATGGATAAGCTGCAATACATTGAAGGCAGCGGAAAAATCCAATTAGCGCACATTGTGGGGAAGGAGCAGCCCACCGAACTGCACAAAAGTATGCAGGAGCTGGAAGAAGAACTGACGCCCCAGGGGTTCCTGCGGATTCATAAGGGCTACCTGCTCAATTACCGTTTCATCCGGCGCATCGGGGACAACGAAGTTTCGCTGACCAGTGGAGAACTGCTGCCCATCAGCCGCAGAAAATACCAGGAAATTCGGGACGCCTATATGGAATTGATGCAGAACGACGGCGGCGTGATGCTGTGAATCTGTCTGAAAATGGGGTTCTTGGTGTAGTAAAGGGCACTTTAAGTCAGAAACGAGGGATTAGGGATTAGGGAATAGGGATTAGGAGAACCAGGTTGTCATCCCGAGCCGTTTCTCTCAGGTCCCTCGACTTCGCCTCGCCTCTGGCTCGGCTTCGCTCGGGATGACAAAGCTGGCCGGTACCCTAATCCCTTTGTTACTTAAAGTGTCCTTCTCATGACGATTCTTCTGGAACGAACGGCAAACGTCAGCCGCTGATTCGGAACGTATGGTTGTAAAAAGCCGTTCGTTCCTTTTTTCATGCCGTTCATTCCGGCGAAGGAACGATTGACTCCGCCGGAAATACCACTTGCTCCCATTCTGTGGCCCGCGAACGGAAAGGCCAGTATACTTGCATCATCCGGCGGGAAGAAGCGCCCGCCAAGAATGCAAGGAGGAAATGATATGAAGCTTGGCAAGAAAATCCTGTCTGCTGTGGTTGCCGTGATGATGCTGCTCAGCATCGTTCCGACCGCCAGCGCCGCGACCTACGACGCGGACTACACCTACGCGGAGGGCTATGACGTGGCCGTACAGATCGGCGCGGAAGGCTCTGTGCTCCTCAAGAATAAAGACAACACCCTGCCCCTGGCGGAGGACACCAAAGTGACCGTGCTGGGCGCGATGAGCTACAACTACGTGGAAGGCGGCACCGGCTCCGCTGGCGGCGCGGACGACGAAAACACCGTGCTCATGCTGGACGCGCTGCTGGAAGCCGGCCTGGACGTGAATGAAGACGCCTGGGGATGGCTGGAAGAAATCTGCGGCGGCGAACGCGGCGTGAACGCCAACGATCCTGCCCCCGCTTCCTCCGACGGCTGGGGTGGCGGCGGCTGGACCAGCTACACCAAAATCCATGAATTTGCCAAGGACGTGTACGAAGGCGGCAAGGGCAGCATTCTGCAGGACGGCTACACCGATTACGCCATCGTCACCTTCGCCCGTTCCGGTGCGGAAGGCGCTTCTCCCTCCATGGACTATGACGGCGACGGCAGCACCCTGACCGGCTCCACCTACCTGGAACTGGATCAGAACGAAAAGGACCTGCTGGCCTTTGCCAAAGAAAACTTCGCCCACACCATTGTCCTCATCAACAGCGCGGCTCCCATGGAGCTGGGCTTCATCGACAGCGAAGACTACAATGTGGATGCTTGCCTCTGGATCGGCCATCCCGGCGAAGCAGGCATCACGGGCGTTGCCACCCTGCTGTCCGGCCGCAATAATCCCTCCGGCCGCCTGGTGGACACCTTCGCCTATGACATGACCACCAATCCTACCTACTACAACACCGACGACAACCGTTATGTGAATGCCAACGGCCAGACCTTCTATCAGTACGAGGAAGGCATCTATGTGGGCTATCGCTACTACGAAACTGCCGATTCCGTGGGCTACTTCGATTCCGATGAATTCAAGGCGCTGACCTTCAAGAACGGCTCCGCCGCGGGCTATGACCAGGTGGTGCAGTTCCCCTTCGGCTTCGGTCTGTCCTATACCACCTTCACGGAAGAAATCACCGCCTCTGACGTGGCGCTGGCGGCCCATGGCCAGAACAGCGTCACCGTGAAAGTCACCAACACTGGCGACATGGCGGGCAAAAACGTGGTGGAGCTGTACATGGACGCTCCCTATGCCACTGACACCGAGAACTTCGGCATCAAGGGCCGCGGCCTGGAAAAAGCCAAGGTGGTGCTGATCGGCTACGCCAAGACCGGCATCCTTGCCCCCGGCGCTTCCGAGGAAGTGACCATCTCCTTCGCTACCGATGATCTGGCTTCCTTTGACAACTTCGGCCAAGGCTGCTATGGCGACGCCACCGATT
>CADAKE010000115.1 GCA_902788445.1 uncultured Eubacteriales bacterium | reverse complement strand
TCCACGCGGGGAAGACCCTGGGTGATGTCGTCCGCGGAAGCCACGCCGCCGGAGTGGAAGGTACGCATGGTCAGCTGGGTGCCGGGCTCGCCGATGGACTGGGCGGCGATGATGCCGACCGCTTCGCCGATATCCACGATGCCGCCGTGGGCCAGGTTCATGCCGTAGCAGCGGGCGCAGACGCCGTGCTCGCTGTGGCAGGTCAGCACGGAGCGGACGTTCATCTTGGTGATGCCCGCCTTCTTGATGATGCTGGCCTTTTCGTAGTCGACCAGTTCGTTCATGTGAACGATCAGTTCGCCGGTGATGGGATGATACACATCCTCGGCGGAATAGCGGCCGCGCACACGGTCGTCGATGCCCTCGATCTCACCGATGGGCTGCACGGTGATGCCGCGCACCTTTTCGCCGCGGGTCTCAAAGCAGTCGATCTCGCGCACGATCACTTCCTGGGAAACGTCCACCAGGCGGCGGGTCAGGTAACCAGAGTCGGCGGTACGCAGAGCGGTATCGGCCAGGGACTTGCGGCTGCCGTGGGAGGACATGAAGAATTCCAGCACGTTCAGGCCCTCGCGGAAGTTAGCGCGGATAGGCACTTCGATGGCGCGTCCGGAAGGAGAAGCCATCAGGCCGCGCATCCCGGCCAGCTGGGCCACCTGACCGGCGGAACCACGGGCCCCGGAACCGGTCATCATGCTGATGGGGTTGTAGGGCGGCAGCACTTCCATCACTCGGTTCTTCAAGCGGTTGGTGGTGCTCTGCCAGGCGTCGATGACCATGCGGTAGCGCTCATCCTCGCTCATTTCGCCGCGGCGGTACTTGCGGTTGATGGTAGCCACCAGGTCGTCGGTCTCTTTCAGCCAGGTCTGCTTTTCCGGCGGGATGATGATATCACCCACGGAAACGGTGATGGCGCCGCGGGTAGAATACTTGTAGCCCAGGTTCTTGATGGCGTCCAGCACCGCTGCGGTCTGGCTTTCGCCGTGCACGTGGAAGCATTTTTCCACGATCTGGCCCAAGTCTTTCTTGATAACTTTATGGTCGATTTCCAGCACGAACTGGTCGTCCAGCGTTTCGCGGGGCTTGAAGCCCAGATCCTGCGGGATCACGTCGTTGAAGATCAGCAGGCCCAGAGTGGTGTCGATCACGCGGCGCTCGGTCACGCCCTCCCAGGTGCGTTCGATGCGCACCTTGATGGGGGCCTGCAAAGCGATCTGGGCGCACTGATAGGCCATCATGGCTTCGTCGGGGGAGGCGAACACGCGGCCCGCGCCCTTGGCGTCGTCGCGGGTGATGGTCAGGTAGTGGCAGCCGATAACCATGTCCTGAGTGGGGCTGATAACAGGCATACCGTCCTGAGGCTTCATGATGTTGTTGGCGCACAGCATCAGGAACCGGGCTTCGGCCTGGGCTTCCATGCTGAGCGGGACGTGCACGGCCATCTGGTCGCCGTCGAAGTCGGCGTTATAGGCGGTGCAGGCCAGGGGATGCAGGCGGATGGCCTTGCCTTCCACCAGGATGGGCTCGAACGCCTGAATGCCCAGGCGGTGCAGGGTAGGCGCGCGGTTGAGCAGCACCGGATGCTCCTTGATCACGTCCTCCAGGATATCCCACACTTCGGGCTTCACCTTTTCCACCATGCGCTTGGCGGACTTGACGTTGTGGGCGATACGCAGGCTGACCAGTTTTTCCATCACAAAGGGCTTGAACAGTTCCAGCGCCATGTCCTTGGGCAGGCCGCACTGATAGAGCTTCAGCTCAGGACCGACCACGATAACCGAACGGCCGGAATAGTCCACGCGCTTGCCCAGCAGGTTCTGGCGGAAACGGCCCTGCTTGCCGCGCAGCAGGTCGGACAGAGATTTGAGCGGCCGGTTGCCAGGGCCTGTCACGGGGCGTCCGCGGCGGCCGTTGTCGATCAGCGCGTCCACGGCTTCCTGGAGCATCCGCTTTTCATTGCGCACGATGATGTCCGGGGTGCCCAGTTCCAGCATCCGCTTTAAGCGGTTGTTGCGGTTAATGACGCGGCGGTAGAGGTCGTTCAGGTCGGAGGTGGCGAAGCGGCCGCCGTCCAGCTGCACCATGGGGCGCAGATCCGGGGGAATGACGGGCACCACGTCCATGATCATCCACTCGGGCTTGTTGTGGGAAAGCCGGAAAGCCTCCACCACTTCCAGGCGCTTCACCGCATGGGTGCGCTTCTGGCCTTCGCCCTCGCGGTCGCGTTCCTTTTCGATCAGTTCGTTGATTTCTTTTTTCAGGCTTTCGCTGAGCGCGTCCAGATCCAGCGCCAGCAGCATTTCCTTCACGGCCTCCGCGCCGATGCCGGCCTTGAACTCGCCGCGCTCCTCCTCGCTCATCGCCATGATGGAGCGGTATTTGGAGTCGGTAATCAGTTCATTGCGGCTCACCTTCGTGACCGCTTCGTTGCCGGGATTGAGCACGATATAGGAAGCGAAATACAGCACCTTTTCCAGCGCGCGGGGGCTCACGTCCAGCAGCATCCCCATGCGGGAGGGGATGCCCTTGAAATACCAGATGTGGCTCACCGGCGCGGCCAGGGCGATGTGGCCCATGCGCTCGCGGCGCACCTTGGCCCGGGTGATCTGCACGCCGCACTTATCGCAGACCTTGTCCTTGTCCTTGAACTTGACGCGCTTATACTTGCCGCAGGAGCATTCCCAGTCCTTCTGGGGGCCAAAGATGCGTTCGCAGATGGTCTCGGGCTTGCTCACCTCGCCGTAGCTCCAGGCGAGGATCTGCTCGGAAGAGGCCATGCCGATTTGGATGGAATCTAAATTTGTCAGTTCAAACATGGATAAAAACTCCCTCCGTTGTGGCGCGGGTTGAACAGTCGGGGCCGAGTGTGCAGAGTTCAGATTACAGAGTTCAGATGATATACCCGATCAATTTCGATTTCCGCAGAGCACTCACTATCTTATCTGTACTCTGAACTCTGCACTCTGCACTCTAAAAATCTTCTGCCTATCAGATAAACCCCGGCTTATTCTAAGTCGTCATCGTCGTCCAGCTTCAGGTCATCCAGCATATCGTCGTCGGACTCGAAGTCGGCAAAATCGTCGTCCAGGCTGATATCCTCGTCCAGATCGAGCGTATCGTTCTCGTCCAGGGCGGGCGCTTCGTCGTAATCGGTCTCGGGCAGGGGTTCGTGTCCGGCGGGCACGGAATCGCCCAGATCGTCGTCCTCGTCGTCCAGCTCGCGGATTTCGATTTCTTCCTTGTTTTCGTTCAGCACGCGGATATCCAGCGCCAGGGCCTGCAGCTCCTTGATCAGCACCTTGAAGGATTCAGGCACGCCGGGGGTCGGGATGTTCTGGCCCTTTACGATGGCTTCGTAGGTCTTGACACGGCCCACGATATCGTCGGACTTGACGGTCAGGATCTCCTGCAATGTGTTCGCCGCGCCGTAGGCTTCCAGCGCCCACACTTCCATCTCGCCGAAGCGCTGGCCGCCGAACTGGGCCTTGCCGCCCAGGGGCTGCTGCGTGACGAGGGAGTAGGGGCCGGTGGAGCGGGCGTGCATCTTGTCGTCCACCAGATGGTGCAGCTTTAAGAAGTACATGATGCCCACGGTGACGGGATTCTCGAAGGGATCGCCGGTGCGGCCGTCGTAGAGGATGGTCTTGCCGTCGGGGCGCAGGCCAGCCTGCTTGAGGCAGTCCTCAATGTCCTCCTTGGTCGCGCCGTCAAACACGGGGGTGGCAATGTGCCAGCCCAGCGTCCGCGCCGCGATGCCAAGGTGAACCTCCAGCACCTGCCCGATGTTCATACGGGAAGGCACGCCCAGGGGGTTCAGCACGATATCCAGCGGGGTGCCGTCGGGCAGGAAGGGCATGTCCTCCTCGCGCAGGATGCGGGAGACGACGCCCTTGTTGCCGTGGCGGCCGGACATTTTGTCGCCGACGCTGATCTTACGTTTCTGGGCGATGTACACGCGCACCATTTCGTTCACGCCGGGAGAAAGCTCGTCCTTGTTTTCGCGGGTAAAAATCTTCACGTCCACGATGATGCCGCCCTCGCCGTGGGGCACCTTCAAAGAGGTATCGCGCACTTCGCGGGCCTTTTCGCCGAAGATGGCCCGCAGCAGGCGTTCTTCCGCGGTGAGCTCGGTTTCGCCCTTGGGCGTCACCTTGCCGACCAGAATGTCGCCGCTGCGCACTTCCGCGCCGATGCGGATGATACCGTTTTCGTCCAGGTCGCGCACCGCGTCCTCGCCGACGTTGGGAATATCGCGGGTGATTTCCTCCGGGCCCAGCTTGGTTTCGCGGGCTTCGGATTCGTATTCCTCAATATGGATGGAGGTGTATTTGTCGTATTTGACCAGGCGTTCGCTGATCAGCACGGCGTCCTCGTAGTTGTAGCCTTCCCAGGTCATGAAGCCGATGAGCATGTTCTTGCCCAGGCCGATTTCGCCATTTTCGGTGGAGGGGCCGTCGGCCAGCAGGTCGCCGACTTCGATCTTCTGGCCCTGGTAAACCCGGGGGCGCTGGTTGATGCAGGTGCCCTGGTTGGAACGGGCGAACTTGGTCAGGTGATAGCTGTGCTTCTGGCCCAGGTCATCCTGAATCACCACTTCGTCCGCCGCCACGGAGTACACCGTGCCCGCGTGCTTGGAAAGCAGCACCACGCCGGAGTCGTGGGCGGCCTTGTATTCCATGCCGGTGCCCACGATGGGGGCTTCAGGCACCAGCAGCGGCACCGCCTGGCGCTGCATGTTGGAGCCCATCAGAGCGCGGTTGGCGTCGTCGTTTTCCAGGAAGGGGATCATGGCCGTAGCCACGGAAACGACCTGCTTGGGCGACACGTCGATGTAGTCTACATCGCGGGCGGGCACTTCGATGGTCTCGTCGCGCCAGCGCACCACAACGCGCTCGTTGATGAAGCGGTTCTCCTCGTCCAGCGGTTCCTTGGCCTGGCCGACCTTGTAGTTGTCCTCTTCGTCGGCGGTCATGTAGACGATCTCGTCCGTCACCTGGCCGGTCGCCTTGTCCACGCGGCGGTAGGGCGCTTCGATCAGGCCGTACTCATTGATGCGGGCATAGGTGGCCAGGGAGCCGATCAGGCCGATGTTCGGGCCTTCAGGGGTCTCAATGGGGCAGATGCGGGCGTAGTGGGAATAGTGCACGTCGCGCACTTCCATGCCCGCGCGGTCGCGGTTCAAGCCGCCGGGGCCCAGGGCGGACAGGCGGCGCTTGTGGGTCAGCTCCGCCAGGGGGTTGGGCTGATCCATGAACTGGGAGAGCTGCGAGGAGCCGAAGAACTCCTTGATCGCGGCGCTCACCGGACGGATGTTGATCAGTTCGCCAGGCTTTACGTCATTGGCGTCCTGAATCGCCATGCGTTCGCGCACCACGCGCTCCAGGCGGGAGAGGCCGATGCGCACCTGGTTTTGCAGCAGTTCGCCCACGCTGCGCAGACGGCGGTTGCCCAGATGGTCGATATCGTCGATGGTGCCCACGCCGTAGGGCAGGCCCAGCAGATAGCTGACGGACGCCACGATGTCGTCGATGATGATGTGCTTGGGCACCAGGTTGTATACGTTTTCGGAAACCACGCGCTTCAAATCTTCCGCCGGGGTTTCTTCCAGAATTTTCAGCAGGGTGGGCAGATGCACCATTTCCAGGATGCCCGCTTCCTTGGGGTCAAAGGGCAGGAAGCCGCTGGCGTCCACAAAGTTGTTCCCCAGCACCTTATGCACTACGTTTTCGCACTGCAAAAGCACCACGTTCACGCCGGCATTCTGGATCTCGATGGCTTTTTCACGGGAAATGACGCTGCCTTTTTCCGCCATCACTTCGCCGCTGATGGGGTTCACCACGTCCTCGGCGGCCACCTGGTTGGCGATGCGGGCGGACAGGCCCAGCTTCTTGTTGAACTTATAGCGGCCCACGCGCATCAGGTCATAGCGCTTGGGGTCAAAGAACAGGCTGCGCAGCAGGGCGCGGGAGCCATCCTCGGTCGGCGGCTCGCCGGGCTTCTGGCGCTTGTAAATTTCAAGCAGGCCCTGGGTCTGGGTCTTGGTCTGGTCAGAACGGGCGATGGTGGTGAGCAGGCGCTCGTCCTCGCCCAGCAGGTCATAAATCTCCTGGTCAGTGCCGTAGCCCAGCGCGCGCAGAAGCACGGTGATGGGCAGCTTGCGGGCGCGGTCAATACGCACCCACAGCACATCGTTGCTGTCGGTTTCGTATTCCAGCCAGGCGCCCCGGTTGGGAATGATCTGGGCGGAGAACAGATGCTTGCCGGCCTTGTCGATGGTGTCGCCGAAATAAGCGCCCGGCGAACGCACCAGCTGGCTGACGATGACGCGCTCCGCGCCGTTGATAATAAAAGTGCCATGCTCGGTCATCAGCGGGAAATCGCCCATAAAGACTTCCGATTCCTTGATTTCGCCGGTTTCCCGGTTCTTCAGGCGAACGAAAACCTTCAGCGGGGCCGCGTAGGTTAAGTCGCGTTCCTTGCACCGCTCCACAGAATTTTTGGGCGTGCCGTCCAGCGAGTAATCGACGAACTCCAGCACCAGATTTTCGCTGTAATCCGTGATGGGGGACACGTCGGCCAGAACCTCTTTGAGATCTTCGGTCAGAAAACGCTTGTAGCTGTTTTTCTGCACTTCGATCAGGTTGGGCATGTCCAGAACCTCGTCGATGCGCGAGAAGCTCATGCGCTTACGCAGCTTCCCCATTTGGACCTCGTGCACCATAAAAGTCATCACCCCTTTAATGCTGCCCAGACGCCGAAAAAAGCACAAATTTCCCCCTTCCCCGCCGCCCCTTTTTGATGGTCCTTTGGGGCTTAGATGAACATAGGGAAAAAGACGCACGCATTCGACACTGGTGCAATTTTAGATGATAGCATATAAAAATAAGAATGTCAATACTTCTTTCTGGCATTATTTTCAAAATGCGCGCGGCGCACGGCGCTATTTCCGTCCTGTCCGCGCCTGCAATATCGGATGCTCGGAAAATCAAAAGCCTCCCCTCAGCAGGGAAGGCTTTATGGTTTCACTTCACAGCGCGAACCGCATACGCGCCGGACGCCGGGCAGATCAATACCAGGTGCGGCAAAATTCCGTCACGTACCAGGAATCCTGGTGGGGGGTGTACTGGATATCCGGCTCGCGGGGAATATCGTCCGGGGCGGGGGACATGTTCAGGTTGGCCTTCACGTCCGGCTTGGCTTTGTTGGCGGGAGAATTGGAATCGTACACATAGGTGAAGCGCTTGATGCGGTTGGACAGGTTGCCCTCCACCGTGGAGATCAGGAACTTGCCGCCGCCCAGGTTTTCCACGGCGGTCACGATGCCCACGTGCACGAAGGCGTAAGCGGATACCTTGCTGCCGCTGCTGCTCTTGCTGTCCCGGCGGCCATAGATCACCAGATAGCCGGGGCGGGGGTCGTCCTGGGTGATACGATCCATGTTGGAAAAGCCGGTGTCCAGCTTGGGCACCGCGGCTTCGCGCACGCCGTGGGGGTCGCCGCTGCCCAGGGGCTTGAGCTTTTTGTAGGTGTCTGAGGGCTCCAGCGGCACGCCCGCAGTGTCCATGCAATAGTTAGCGAACGCGCCGCACCAGCCGCAGTCATATCCCCACCAGACGCAATATTTGTTACCTTTTGCGGGCTTGTTGCTGTCGCTGCGGGGCAGGGCGTTGCCCAGGTTTTCCCGCCATTCCTGGATGCCGATCTCGATGGCTTTGCGAATCAGGGCGGGCACGCTGTCGTCCACCGCTTCCGTTTCCTGCGCGGCAGCGGCGGAAGCGGTTCCCCCTTCGGTCACTTCCACCTCCATCTGGAATTCGTCGCCGTCCGGGCTGACCAGGGAAAGCACGGTATAGCCTTCGCTGTACGCGCTGACGACGTTTCCTTCGCCGGACGCCACGTCGGGGTCCTCGCTGTCCCAATACCCTTTGAAGGGCAGCCGGAAACGCATACTGTCGCCGGGAGAAAGGGTCAGGCTTTCGGGCAGCGGACTGTCCGCCAGGGCGGCGATGGGGAGCAGAGAGAGGATAAGCAGGATACTTAGTAATCGTTTCATGGTATTTCCTCCTTGGGGGTTAGGCAATGGGCAATAGGCATTAGGCATTAGGGATTAGGGGTGGATGCTGTCTATATTTTCACTTTATAATGTCCTGACACAGAACACTTACCGATATGCTGACATAACAAATAACTATTGTCTAATGCCTATTCCCTATTCCCCCTCAATCAAAATGAATATGGCAGTATCCGTCCGGGTGCTTTTCCAGGTATTTCTGGTGGTATTCCTCGGCGGGATAAAAGTTTTCAAGCGGCTTGCTTTCCACGGCCAGAGGCTTTTTGTACTGTTTCGAGAGTTCATTCAGCGCGGCGGTAATCACTGGTTGATCGGCTTCGTCCACATAATAAATCCCGGTACGGTACTGGATGCCGAAGTCCTCGCCCTGGTGGTTCACCGCCGTGGGGTCAATCACCTGGAAATACCGATTCAGCAGTTCCTTGAGCGGCAGCACGGCGGGGTCGTAGACCACCCGCACGGTTTCCGCGTGGCCCGCGTGGCGCTTTACCTGCTCATAGGTCGGGTTTTCCGTCGGCCCGTTGGCGTAGCCCACTTCCGTTTCCCGCACGCCATCCATCAGGTCGAAATACTTCTGGCAGCCCCAAAAACAGCCGCCCGCCAAATAAATGGTTTTCATGCTTTATAATCCTTTCATGGCCTTTTCGATCACGCGGGCAAACGCTTCCAGCCCGGTTTTGTCCGCTTCGCTGAAACGGTTCAGGGTGGGGCTGTCGATATCCAGCACCGCTTTCACCGCGTTGTTTTCATCCCGCAGGGGAATGACGATTTCTGCGTTGGACGCGCCGTCGCAGGCGATATGGCCGGGAAACTCATGCACGTTTGGCACCAGCATGGTTTTGTTTTCCCGGTACGCCGCGCCGCACACGCCTTTGTCCTTTGCAATGTGAATGCAGGCGGCCTTGCCCTGGAACGGCCCCAGCGTCAGCGCGCCGTCCCGGACGATATAGAACCCGGCCCAGTTAATGTCCGACAGCGCTTCCCACAGCAGCGCGGAAGCGTTCGCCATCAGGGCCACATACCAGCCCTCCGACTCCGCCAGGGACTGCGCCTGGGCGCACAGCATCCCGTAATCCACAGAGCATCACCTCCGGTCATTGCAGACAGTATACCACAAGATGAATGAATAATCAAACTTCGTGAATAAAAAAGACCGCGGCGGCGTTTACACGAAACACCGACGCGGTTTTCCTTTTTCAGTTTACGGATTGAACGGCATCCGGCACTGCGGGCAGCATCCGTAGCGCTGCACCTGCGCGGCGGGCAGCACGGCCCGGCAACTGGGGCACTGAATATCCTGCGCGCTCACCTGGAGCCAGCCGGATTTTCCCGTCAGGCTGGCGGGCTGCTGCTGGGCGGGCGGATAAGAACCGGCGCGCTGATAGGGATTGCTCTGGCCGTAAGGATTTGCCGGACGGCCCTGGGCGGGCACCGTCTGGGGCGGCTGGTACGCCGGGCGGGGCTCTTGCGGCTGCTGAGCGGGCTGGACGGGCTGCGCCGGACTTGAACGCTGGGAACGCGCGCTGCCGACCGCTCTGGCAAGGCCCTGGAAGGGGGACGCTTTCGGCGCTGTCGGGCTTGCGGGAGCGCCGCCGGAAAGCGCGTTGCGGATGGCGGTTGTATTGTCGACCAGTTCGCCATATCCATACAGCATGAACGAACTGACCCACGCCAGCAGAGCGCCCACCAGCATGATCAATATGCCCAGCAGAATGGCGGTTCCCGTGCCAAGCATACTGCCAAAATTGAAAATGACGTAAAGCCCGCCAATGATGGATGAGGCAGTCAGGAGATAGAATTCCACTTTCGCCACGGTTTTGATTTTCTTCCCAATGTTTGAGAACATCCTTTTTCCCCCTTCGTGTTTCGGACGCATCGTAAGCGGTATTATGAATCCTCTTCATGAACCGGACATTTTCTTACCATATCTTATATTATCATGGCTCTATGATGAATTGCAATACTTTTTTGATCAATACACAAAAAATCCATTTCCTCCATGGTTACCATTCAGCTATCACATGATGTATGTCAACCGGAGCGAGGGCCTGTGCGGCCCTCGTGCACCTGCACCAAAGGCCTTCGGCCTCTGGACTCCGGCTGCGGAATTGACTTGCGCATATGATTCGAGTTGGTTCCCGCTGATGCTTGGAGGAACGCGGATATTCCGCTTGGCCGCGCTCTGTTTCTGGCCCGGCGTCCTTCGGACGCCCTCCCGGATGCGAAGCATCCGGGGAAAGCCAGGGAATAATCCGTAGGGAAAGCGAGCTTTCCCCTCGGATTTTCCCGGGCTTTCTTGGGCCAGAAACCATCATGCTTTCGTAACTCCAGCGCGGCAGGCGAACGTTGTTGGTTTATCCCAGCGGCGTAACTTCGCCAGTTACGGGTTCAGGGACGAACCGCCGATGACCGCCTG
>CADAKE010000114.1 GCA_902788445.1 uncultured Eubacteriales bacterium | reverse complement strand
TCCGGGAAAGCCAGGGAATAATCCGCAGGGGAAAGCGAGCTTTCCCCCTCGGATTTTCCCGGGCTTTCTTGGGCCAGAAGCCCTCAAACTTTCCGTAACTCCAGCACGGCAGGCGGAACTTGCTTTCTTTATACCCAACGGACTCAATCGCCTATTGGGATGCAAGGGATGAAATCCCTTGCCGCAGGTCTGGGGGCGCGTAGCCCCCAGCGTTCCCACTGTTACATTTTCTGTGCGTTTGAATCCTTGAGAACACGACTGTTAACAGTATCAGTTCACGCTGACGTAGGAAAGCAGATCGAGCATCTGCATGTCGGTAATGGAAGCGTCGCCGGTGAACGGCGCGTACACATCCACCAGGTACAGCGCGGCCTCGCCCTGGGCCAGCACCTTGTAATTGATGCCGGAAACCACCTGCGTGCCCAGCACGGCAATGGGATCGAGGCTTTCGTCCGCTGCCGCCACGGCCTGGCTGAACGCCGCCTGCGCCGCTTCGTCCAGCAGGATGGCCCCGTTGTCCGGCTGACGCAGCGTCCAGCCGCCCGCCAGGTTCGCGGGAAGCGCCTTGTCGGTGGTCAGCAGGTGATAGAGCGCCAGCACGTGGGCGTTCAGCACCTGCACGTCCCCGTTCAGGCCGCTGTAAATCGTCACCACGATCCATTCCTGATCTTCGCTCTTTTCGCGGCAGAGGTAGGCGAAGTTCGTGCCCGCCACCACCTGGGTCGCCAGCACGATCACCGGCTCGTAATCCATGCCGGTCAGCGCGACGGCCTGGTCAAAGACCTTCTGTTCCTCCTCGCTCAGGCGGACGTTCACGGGGTCGCCGCTGACCGTCCAGCCGCCCACAAGCATGGGCTGGCTTTCCACGGCAGCCGCTTCCTCCTCCTGTTCCGGTTCGGCTTGTTCCAACAGCTCCTCTTCCTCTGTCTCTTCGCCGGGGATCGGGTCTGCGGGCGCAAAGGCCAGGGTCGAAAGGAAATCAATGGCGGCTTCCGCCTGCTTTTCGGTCATGGCGGAAATCACTTCCTCCACGGGGGAAAGGGAAATCTGAACGAGGCATCCGTTCATAACAGTTTCAATGGAAACAAAGGTATTCTTTTTCGCGCCCGCTTCGGCCAGGCACAGGTACTTTTCGCCGTTCTTTTCCTTGACCGTCACGGTCAGCCCGTCCTCCTGGTAAGGAGCGATCCAGGCTTCCATCGCGGCGTCGTCCAGCGCGCCGAGGCTTTCTACGTCTGCGTATTCCTCCTCCAGCGCGACGGAGAACACGTAGCTGGCCTGTTTCGGGTTTTCATTCGCCAGCATTCCTTCGATGGTCTGATTGTCCGCCTGGGACTGGAAAACGGCGAACTGCCTGGGCGCTTCGCAGGAAACGCTGTAGCCCACCCGGGCGTTGCCGACGACGCCAAGTTCCTTCGCTGCCGCTTCTTCAGCAAAAGCCACCGCGCTGCCGAGCATCGCCAGGCACAGCAGCAGGGAAATGATTTTTTTCATGAAAATTCCTCCTTGTCCAACCATGTTGGGGGCCGTCCTCCGGCCTCACCCCAATTATATAAAGAAGCGCATTGTTCGTCAAGGGAAACCGGGCCGCGCGGATTGTAAATTTTGTTTGGTTTTCACAGAGATCGGCCGGTAAAATTTGTTTATACTGGATTCTTGCGGGGGAAGCGTCCGGCGCTGGGTTCGCCTTAGCCGCTTCTCCTTGCGGAATCGGGAATAAATGAATCTAAGATATTGACAAATAATTACCAACGTAGTATTTTTAATAAGTAGGGTTATATGCTTTTTTGCTTTACTCTTTTTTCCAGCAAAGAAACTGTATTTGAAAGGATGGAGGGCAATGGACCGTTCCGATCCCCTCTTGCCAAAGAAGTTATCGCCCCTGAACGCTTGGGCCTTTTCGTTTGCGTGCAGCATTGGCTGGGCGGCTTTTGTGATGCCCGCCACGGTTTTCCTGCCCAACGGCGGCATCTTTGGGTCTTTGTGGGGGTTCCTGATCGGCGGCGCGATCATCTGCGTGATTGCGCTGAATTACCATTATCTGGGCAATCTTTATCCCAGCCAGGGCGGGATTTACAACCTGGTCAAAGCGTCGATGAACCGAAACCAGGCGTTCGCCGCTTCCTGGGCGATGGGCCTGGCGCACCTGTGCTGCATTCCATTGAACGCGAAAGCGCTGGGGATGCTGGTGCGGACGATTCTTGAAGAATTCCTGCACGTGGATTTTGAACTGTTCTTTTTCCAAAGCGATACGCTGATGGTGGAGGCTGTGATCGTGGTGGCCGCGCTGGTGCTGTTTGGATGGCTCAATATGCGCGGCCTGAAGCAGACCGCCCTCATCCAGACGATCGGCGCCATCGTGCTGCTCGGCGGCATCGTGGTCATGCTGGTCGCCGCCCTGGTCACGGTGAAGGACCCGGAGCGCTGCCTGTCCCCGGCCCTTTATCCCGGAAAGACGCCCAACCAGTCGTTCATGACGATCTTCATCATGGTTCCCTGGGCGTTCGTGGGGTTTGATTCCCTGTCCAAGGTTTCCACGGAAGCGAATTTCCCGATGAAAAAGCTGGGCCGCATCATGGTGATTTCCGTCCTGTGCGGCACGTTTGCCTATTTGGCGAACATCTTCATCGCCCTCCTCGGGATGCCGGAGGAGTATTCCTCCTGGCCGGAATACCTGGAGGCGCTGAGCGGCCTGGCCGGTGTGGCCGGGTTCCCCGTGGCGCTGGCGGCGCGGCGGGCGATGGGCACGGCGGGCACGGCGATTTTCTTCGCCTCCTGCATCAGCGCCACGCTGACCGGACTGGTGGGCTTCTTCCTGTCCATCAGCCGACTGATCTACCAGATGGCCAGTGACGGCGCGCTGACGCCCTCCCTGGCCAGGCTCGACCCCAAGCGGGGAACGCCCGTCAACGCCATTCGCCTGGTGGTGATTATTTCGCTGGGCCTGTCCCTGCTGAGAAACGCGTTTGATTTTATCGAAGAGCTCGCCTCCGTGGCGACCGCGCTGGGATACGGCTACTGCTCTATGGCGGTGCTGTCGAACGCGGTGAAGCAAAAGAAGATGTTCTATGTCTGCACCGGCGCCATCGGCCTGCTGGCGGCCTTCGCCTGGATTTTCTTCCTGCTGATTCCGGTGCGCGGGCTCAGCTCCGCCATCAGCGAAACCGCGATGGTCTGCGTGATCCTGTGGGTTTTCCTGGGCATTATGGCGTATGTGTTCTCCAGCCGGAAGAAGCCCGCGCCCATCGTTGACGACTGGAACAGTTGAAAGGAGGGAACATATGCATTCCAGAAATTCAGACAGCGCCCTCCAGCACCTGGACTTTGCGTTTTTCGATACCATTGTGCTGCAGATCAGCATGACGCTCATGTACTGGATCACGGGACACAGCGGACTGATGTATCAGCATGAGCAATACCGGCTCATGGCGATCGTTTTCATGTTCGCGCAGTTTACCGTCTCCCTGTTCGCGGACGTGTACAAGAAGGTTTTCACCCGCGACCTGTTTGCCGAGTTCAAAGCGCTGCTGCTGGACATCGGCATAGTCGCCATGCTGGGCGGCACGTTCCTGCTCCTTCTGCTGGTGAACCCCAACCCGAAGGAATTCCTGGTGGCGTTCTTCCTGTTTTTCGATATCAATTTCTTCGTCCGCGCGTGGAACAAGGGCCGCCATATGCGTAAGGGCCTGCCCAAGCGCAAGGTGGTGATCGTGGCCTCCGGCCATCATGTGCGCACGATTATCCGCCGGATCGGCGAAAACAAAACCGCCATCGACCATGAGCTGTGCGGCATCATCCTGCTGGACGATTACGACCCCAAGCGGTTCCGGGATTTGAACGTGCCGGTGGACCACGTTCACAGCGACGACCTGACCAACAAGCTGGCGAGGATGTGGATTGACGACGCGTTCGTGCTGGTGGACGATTCCACCGCTTATCCCAAGGAGCTGATGGAGAGCTTTCTCATCATGGGCATCACCATCCACACCAGCCTTTCCGTGCTGGACAACTTCGCCTATTCCGAAGTGGACGTGCAGGAGCTGGGCAGCTACAAGGTCATCACCAATTCCGTCCATTTCGTGTCCGACCGGGCGATGTTCTTCAAGCGCGGGATTGATATTCTCGGCGGCCTGGCAGGCACCATCCTGACGGGCGTCATCTTCATTTTCATTGCCCCGGCCATTTACATCAAATCCCCCGGCCCGATCTTTTTCACCCAGAAGCGCGTGGGCAGGAACGGCCGCATCTTCAAGATGTACAAATTCCGCAGCATGTACATGGACGCCGAAAAGCGGAAAGCGGAATTGATGGCGAAAAATAAGGTACAGGGCGACCTGATGTTTAAAATGGACGACGACCCGCGCATCATCGGCAGCGAAAAGAAGGGCAAGGACGGCCGGCCCAAGGGCATCGGCAATTTCATCCGCAACACCAGCCTGGACGAGTTTCCTCAGTTCTTTAACGTGCTCAAAGGGGATATGAGCCTGGTGGGCACGCGCCCGCCGACGGTGGACGAATGGAACCATTACGCCCTGCACCACCGCATCCGCATGAGTACCAAGCCCGGCATCACTGGGATGTGGCAGGTCAGCGGACGCAGCAAGATCACCGATTTTGAACAGGTCGTGGCGCTGGATAAGCAGTATATCGAGCATTGGTCGATCTGGCTGGATTTCAAAATCCTGGCCAAAACAGTGGAGGTGGTGCTCCGGCACGAGGGCGCAAGCTGATTTTGCGCGGCGGCATATGGGCAACCCAAGTAATATGATGTTCTATTGATGAAGGAGGCAGACGATGATTCAGAATCCATTTTTCCCGGAGATCCATGGCAACTTTGGTTTCGGCTGTATGCGCCTGCCGATGAAGGACGGGCAGGTCGATTACGATCAATTTTGCCAAATGGCGGACGCTTTCATTGCTTCGGGCCTGAACTATTTCGACACGGCCCACGGTTACATCGGCGGCCAGTCCGAAACCGCCATCCGCGACTGCGTGGCCGGGCGCCATGACCGCGGCGAATTCCTGCTGACCAACAAACTGACCGCGCCGTATTTCAACAGCCAGGAAGATATCCGCCCCTTCTTTGAAAGCCAGCTGAAGCTGTGCGGTGTGGAATATTTCGACTTTTACCTGATGCACGCCCAGGACAAAAACAACTACCAGAAATTCAAGCGCTGCCGGGCTTATGAAACGGCCTGGGAACTGAAGCAGGAAGGAAAGATCCGCCATTTTGGCCTCTCGTTCCACGACAAGGCCGAGGTGCTGGACATGATTCTCACCGAGCACCCGGAAGTTGAAATCGTACAGATTCAGTTCAACTACGTGGACTATGAGGACGCTTCCGTGGAATCCCGGAAGGTCTATGAAGTTTGCGAAAAACACGGCAAGCCCGTCATCGTGATGGAGCCAGTCAAGGGCGGCAACCTGGTGAACCTGCCAGAGGAAGCCGACAAAATCCTGCGGGATTTGAAGGGCGGCAGCAATGCCAGCTACGCCCTGCGCTTCGCCGCCAGCTTCCCCCAGATGGCGATGGTGCTGTCCGGCATGAGCAACATGGAGCAGATGGAGGATAACCTGAGCTTCATGCGGGATTTCGAGCCGCTGAACCCAGCGGAGATGGAAGCCGTCGGCAAGGTGTGCGCCATTTTCCGCGGCCTGGATATGATTCCCTGCACCGCCTGCCGCTATTGCATCGAGGAAAGCCAGTGCCCCAAGGGCATCCGCATTCCGGATATGTTCTCCGCTCTGAACGCGCATGAAGCGTTCCACAATTGGAATACGGCGTATTATTACGATAACGTCCTCATCGGCAACGGCCACGGCAAGGCGTCCGACTGCATCCGCTGCGGCAAGTGCGAAAAGGTCTGCCCCCAGCATCTGCCCATCCGGGAACTGCTGAAAAATGTAGCAAAGGCGTTTGAAAGCTGAATATCTCCGCCCGCTGCCGCATAATCTTGTAAAAAACAGGAGGAGGCGGCAAAATGACTCAGCAGGCGGTTCGGCGCGTGAAGCGCGTTTCCGGGAGAAGCACGGCCTTATGGCGGGGGCTTCTCCTTTCTATTGCCGCGACAGCGGCGGCGGTCGTCATGTTCGCGGTGATCATCAGCTTTGTGGATATCCAGGACGGCCTGATCCGCATCGTGAACCAGGTGATCAAGGTCGGCGCGATTTTCCTGGGCGTGTATACCATCGTGCCGCGCGGCGACAGCGCGGGCATCCGGCGCGGCGCGCTGCTGGGCCTGCTGTACATGGGCGTCGGCGTGCTGGTGTACGCGCTCCTTTCCCGGCAGCAATTCACCTGGCTCAGCTACCTGACTGACGTGCTCATGGGTGTTGCCGCGGGCGGCCTGTCCGGAATGCTGCTGGGGAGCTTGCGGGGGAAGTAGGGGATTGAGTGAAAGGGTACTTTAAATCAGGGACGAGGGATTAGGGATTAGGGAATAGGGATGAGGGATGAGGCTACCGACCCCACTTTTGTCATCCCGAGCGAAAGTGAGCGGGACGCGAGCCATGTCATCCCGAGCGGAGCCTTGTCATCCTGAGCGGAGCGCAGCGGAGTCGAAGGACCTGGCGAGGCGAAGTCGAGGGACCTGGACCTAAAAGCTGGATATTAAGTTGCTTGGTTGAATACGTTTCTCTCAGGTCCCTCCATTCCGCTTCGCTCCAGTCGGGATGACACCCTGGTTTTCCTAATCCCTAATCCCTATTCCCTAATCCCTTTAATCACTAAAGTGCCCATGACCGGATCAATTAACAGCAAACAGGACTGCGGCGCGAACCGCAGTCCTGCTTGTTTTGTGAACGAATTATTTCCTGGCGGCGACGTCGTCGCTGAGCTTCTTGGCGAAGTCTTCCAGGGTGTACACGGTGGTCTGGTCGGTCTCGCGGTCGCGGACGGAGATGTTGCCCTCAGAGATTTCCTTTTCGCCGATGATAATCATGTAGGGCACCTTGTCCTCCTGACGGGCGTAGCGGATCTTGTAGCCGATCTTTTCGTTGCGGTCATCCAGTTCCACGCGGAAGCGCAGGTTCCGGAAGTAGTCGTACACCTGCTTGGCGTAGTCCATGCTCTTGTCGGAAACGGGCAGCACCTTGGCCTGGACGGGCGCCAGCCACACGGGGAAGATGCCCTTGGTTTCTTCGATCAGATAGGCCATGAAGCGGTCGAGGGAGCCCAGAATAGCGCGGTGCAGCACCACAGGCGTCTTTTCCACGCCGTCCTTGTCGATGTACTTGAGGTCGAATTTCGCGGGCAGGCAGAAGTCCAGCTGGCAGGTGCTCAGCGTGTATTCCGCGCCGACGGCGGGCTTCACGTTCACGTCCAGCTTGGGGCCGTAGAACGCGGCTTCGCCGATTTCCTCGGTGAAGTTGATGCCCAGCTCGTTCAGCACTTCGCGGAGAGCGGATTCGGCCTTGTTCCACATTTCGTCGTCCTGGTGGTACTTGACCTTATCTTCCGGGTCGCGCAGGCTCAGCACGCAGCGGTAATCCGTGATGCCGAAATCCTTGTAGGTGGAGAAAATCAGGTCGCACACCGCGCTAACCTCGTCCTTGATCTGCTCGGGGGTGACGAACAGGTGGGCGTCGTTCTGGCAGAAGTGGCGTCCGCGCTCGATGCCCTTCAGGGTGCCGCTGGCTTCAAAGCGGAAGTCATGGGCGATTTCGCCGATGCGGATGGGCAGGTCGCGGTAGGAGTGGGGCCGGTTGGCGTAGATGCGCATATGGTGCGGGCAGTTCATGGGCCGCAGCACGAAGGACTCGCCCTCCACCTCCATGGCGGGGAACATGTTGTCCTTGTAGTGCTCCCAGTGGCCGCTGGTCTTGTACAGATCCACGGTGCCCACGCAGGGGGTCAGC
>CADAKE010000113.1 GCA_902788445.1 uncultured Eubacteriales bacterium | reverse complement strand
TAACTGTCATATTCCCAAGGATAAAAACGCACGGAAAATGTAGCGAGGAGAACGCTGGGGCTATGCGCCCCAGACCCGCACCAGGGCGGTGACCGCCCTGGACCCGCACCTGGCGATTATACTCCGTTGGGAATAACCAACGATTTCCGCCTGCCGCGCTGGGGTTACGGAAAGTTTGAGGGCTTCTGGCCCAAGAAAGCCTGGGAAAATCCGAGGGGGAAAGCTCGCTTTCCCCTGCGGATTATTCCCTGGCTTTCCCGGATGCTTCGCATCCGGGTTGGCGGCTGAAAGCCGCCGGGCCAGAAGCACAACGGCGTCAATCCAGGCTTCCGCGTCCTTCCCCGCATCACCGGGAACCAACTTCATTTCTTCTCTCATGCAGCTTCCGGGGCAAGAGGTCCAGGAGGTGAAACCTCGGGCAAGAGGTCCAGGAGGTGAAACCTCCTGGTGCAGGTGCACGAGGGCCGCACAGGCCCTCGCCTCGTGCTTTTTTAGCCTTGACAACACGACACGTAAAACGCGAATCGTATTACAGCTGGCGAATCAGCCAGTTCTGCACGCCGATGCACTCAATCAGCTCCAACTGGGCCTGACCCCAGTACATATCCTCTTCCTCGTCCTGATAGTATTTTTTCAGGATATCGAAGGTGGTGTAATCGGCGCGGGCCGCCTCCACCAGGTCAGCCAGCCAGGCCAGGCCGTTCCTGGACACTTCCAGATCGTACTTGATCCAGTCGATGGGATTTTTGCAGACCGGGCCTTCCTTCTTGGCTTCCAGCTTCACTTCGCCGCCCAGGTCCAGGATGCGGTCGATGCACTGGTTCACATAGCCGCGTTCTTCCTCCGCGTGCTCGGCATATTTTTCCGCCAGCTTGGTGAAGCCTTCGCTGGCGAACACCCGGCTCTGAATGGCGTGGCCGTCCGCCTGCTGAGCCAGATCGGTCACGATGATTTGCAGACCTTCCAGGATTTTTTCATTCTGTGCCATGAGATTTCCCTCCCTGATTTTTATCTCACGCGCCGATTGATTGCGCGCAATCTTATTTTATAAAAAACCAGAAAAGAGAACAATATACAGTTATCGCTCAAAGTTCCATAATGGTACTTTTCCCGCAGATCGTTCCGTTTTCAGAGCAGATATTTTTGCAAAGGCGCAGGCAGGCAGTTTTCATACACCTCGGCCAGTTCTTCCGGCGTCACGTCGTAAGCGCCCATGATCCAGTCGCAGGTCAGATCCGTCGTGCTCTGGCAATAGGTTTTCACGTACATCTCGGTTTTCACGTCCAGTTCCTTCATGCCGGATTTGTTCTGCACGCACCTGCTGAAGCTCTGAAAGTGCACCTGCTTCATATATCTGGAAAAGGAATCCAGCCCGTTGGTATGCAGGAGCAGGTTTTTCAGGTATTCTTTCTGCTCGTTGAAAAGAAGCGCGGCTTCAAGCAGGGTTGTTTTCCAGCCGTCGTCGGCGTTTTCCGCGGGGGCCATGATTTGCCGGTGCCTTCTGCAATAATCCCAGGCCATCAAATCATATTTGTCCTTGAATACCCGGTAAAAGGTGGTTTTTGAATACCCGCAGTTTTCGATGATATCCTGCACCGTGATTTTATCGGCGGGCTTTTTCTCCGCGATTTCCCGGAAGGATTCCGCCAGGATTTCCTGGGCTGTCATTCTTTTCACGGCAGTCACGCTCCTCCGTATCATCGCCATCATAGGGTGAACCAAAGGATCGTATCGTGAGGATGAGCTATTACACATCCGCCAGGCTGCCGCGAAGGATCATGCCGTATGCCATTTCGGCCATTTTCTCGGCGGATTCCTGACAGCGGCCATTGACCCACGCGCGAATGATTCCCGCGCAGCCGAACACCACAAAGCTGTAATGATAATCGAAATCCGCTTCGCCCTTTTCCTTCCGGATGTCGGGCCAGGCTTTCAGGTATTTTTCCCGCACCACTTCGTTCAGCCTGTGCAGGAAATTCATATCCCCGTGGGGGCTGAGCAACACCCGGCACATTTCCTGGTTGTCCTCAATGAAGCGGAAGAGATCCAGCAGGATGGGCTTGGTCTGCTGGCTCACGTCGTCGTGCTCATGCAGGGATACGATGGCGTCCAGCGCCTCAAACATCCCGTCCTCGATCTTTTCCAGCATATCGAACATGTCCTTGTAATACAGGTAAAAGGTGCCCCGGTTCATATCCGCCAGGTCGGTCAGCTCTTTGACGGTGATTTCGTTGATCTGCTTTTCCTGCAATAATTGGGTCAATGCCTGGGTCAGCAGCTTTTTCGTCCGGCGCACCCGGCGGTCCTCTTTTTTCTCCGGCGTCGCGGGAGAGTTCATCATGGAAGCGGCCTTCTTTCTCAACAATTTCAAATCTTTTTGTTCACTAACTTTTTTCTGAACGGCAAGCGTTGATTAATGAACGGTTGATATTCAAATTGTTTATTGAAATCAATCGCTCAAATGATTATAATTCTTTTTGTTGAGATTGTCAACACAATGTTTTGAAATAGAAGCTATGTTGGGAGGTAACAGATGTGAAAGGATTCACAAAGGGATTGGTGAAGCGCAGAATCCTGGTGATCGCTGTGTGCCTTATGCTGTTGGTACCCGCTGTGCTGGGCATGGCCGCAACGAAAACCAAGTATGACCTGTTGTATTATCTGCCCCAGGACCTGGAAACGGTGCGGGGCCAGGAAATCCTGCTTCAGGATTTCGGCAAAGGCGCTTTTTCCCTGCTGGTCACGGAGGGCATGACGATCAGCGAACAGGCGGATATGGAGAACGCCCTCAAGGAGATTCCCCACGTGGGCAGCGTGATTGGCTTCGCTTCCATCACCAAGGGCAGGTTCCCCATCGAGATCATTCCCGATAACATCCGGGAAATGTTCCAGCGGGGCGATTGTATGCTCTCCGCCGTGTTCTTTGATGAAGGTTCCTCCTCCGAGGAAACCATGGAAGCCATCCAGAAGGTGCGGCAGGCCGCCGGAGAAAAGTGCTTTGTGTCCGGCCTGTCCGCCATCGTCACCGATACCAAGCAACTGGTGGAGGATCAGGAAGCAATTTACGTTGGCATCGCCGTGGCGCTGTGCGCTGTGGTGTTGATGATTACTATGGACAGCTTCCTGCTGCCCCTCATTTTCCTTCTCTGCATCGGCGTAAGCATCCTGTGGAACCTGGGCAGCAACTATTTCTTCGGAGAGATCAGCTACATCACCAAGGCCGTGGCCGCCGTGCTGCAATTGGGCGTGACGCTGGATTACTCCATCTTCCTGTGGCACAGCTACAAGGAACAGAAAACCCTGACCGAGGATAAGGATGAGGCCATGGCTAACGCCATCCATCTGACCTTTACTTCCATCCTGGGCTCCAGCCTGACCACCATTGCGGGCTTCGTCTCCATCTGCTTCATGAGCTTCACCCTGGGCCGCGACCTGGGCATCGTGATGAGCAAGGGCGTGGTGATGGGCGTGCTGGGCACGGTGGTGTTGCTGCCCTGCGTGATTAGACTTCTGGATAAGCCCATCGAAAAGACCAGTCACAAGCCGCTGCTGCCCAGCGTAGGCGGCATCGGAAGGTTTGTGGTGAAGCGCTACAAAGCGCTGTGCGTCGTGCTGGCGCTGATGGTTTTCCCGGCGTTTTATGGCTACAACAATGTGAATGTTTATTATGATATGAGCAGGGTCATGCCGCCGGAATTGCTCTCCGTAATCGCCAACAAGAAGCTGGAAAGCACCTTCGATATGGCTACCACCCATCTGCTGCTGGTGGACAGCGACGTCAGCCAGAAGGACGTGCGGGATATGGCGGAAGAAATGAAGCAGGTGGACGGCGTGACCGGCGTGTTCGGCATCGACAGCCTGCTCGGCGCGGGCATCCCGGAATCCATCGTTCCCGATGATATTTTGTCCCTGGTGAAGGGCGACAGGTATCAATTGATGCTGATTAATTCTTCCTATGTGATTTCCTCCGATGAGGTCAACGCGCAGATCGACAGCCTGAATGGTATTTTAAAGAAGTACGATCAGGGCGGTATGCTGATCGGCGAAGCGTCATGCACGAAAGACCTGATTGCCTGCACCGATCACGATTTCACGGTGGTCAGCCTGATTTCCATTATTGCCATCTTCGTGATTATCCTGTTGGTGCAGAAGTCCTTCTCCCTGCCGGTGCTGCTGGTGGCAATCATTGAGCTGGCGATTGCCGCCAACCTGTGCATCCCCTATTACACAGGCACGGAGCTGCCCTTCGTGGGTCCCATCCTGATTTCCACTATTCAGCTTGGCGCTACCGTGGACTACGCCATCCTGATGACCACCCGGTATAAGCAGAACCGCCTGAGCGGCATGGACAAAAAGGAAGCCGTTGAAAAAGCCGTTTCCTCCGCCGCGCAAAGCGTGCTGGTCAGCGGCCTGGGCTTCTTTGCCGCCACCTACGGCGTGGGCCTGTACTCCAATGTAGCCATCATTTCCTCCATGTGTCGCCTGATCGCAAGGGGCGCGCTGCTGAGCGTGGCCGTGGTGCTGCTGCTCCTGCCCGCTGTGCTGCTGCTCCTGGACAAGATCATCGTCCATTCCACCTTCGATATGAAGGCTGCTCGATAAGAAAGGAAGGATACACCATGAAAAAGATCGTTGCCTTATTGCTGGCTGTTATGATGACGCTGGGCTGTGTGCCCGGTTTGGCGGAAACCACCAAGCATGAACGGGTGTACGTTGTCGCCACTGCGGACGGCACGGTGAAAAGCGTCACCGACAACATCCGTCTGGAAAACGCCGATGGGCTGGACGAAATCGTGGATCAGACGCTGCTGACCGCCATCCAGAATGTAGGTGGAAAAGAAGCCTTTGCCCTGGACGGTGAAACCCTGACCTGGCAGGCCCAGGGCAAGGATATTATCTATCAGGGCACGTCCGACAAAGTCCCCGCCATCCTGCCCGTTGTGACCCTCACATTGGACGGAGAAGAAGTCACCGCCGACGCGCTGAAGAATAAAACCGGCGACGTGGTACTGACCGTTTCTTATCAAACCCAGGAACAGCTTCCCGCCCTTTGCGTCACCGTGCTGCCCCTGCCGGAAAAAGGCGTGACGGATCTGACGATGAAAAACGCCGCCGTGCTGTCCGTTATGGGATTTCAGGTATTGGTGGGCTGGGCCGTGCCCGGCATCGAGAAAGAACTGAACCTTCCCGCCTCCTTCACCGTTTCCTTCCGCGCCGATCACGCGGACCTTTCCTGGATGATGACCCTGACGACCGCCGACCCGATTCACGCCGCCTGCAAGGAACTGGATGAACGGATTGACCTGGATTTCCATACCGAGCTGGACGAAATCGCCGCTCTGCTCACCGCCCTGCAAAACGATGAACCACTGCCTCAAACCACCGGAAAAACCAAGGATATTGCCCCCAAAATCACCGAGCTGAACTCCGGCCTGACCCAGCTGAACAGCGGGGCCAAGACCCTTTCCGAGGGAATCGCCAAGCTGGTGGACGGCGCTTCCTCTCTGAAAACAGGGATTGCCCAAGTGAAATCCGGAGCCAAGGATGTATCCACAGGAGCGCAGACGCTGGCCTCCGGCACGGCCGAAGCGGAAACCGGCGCGGCGGCTTTGGACGAAGGGCTGGCGGCCCTTGCCGCGAACAGCGAAGCGCTGAACGGCGGCGCGCAGGCGCTCCTGGCCGCCGCGCTGAACAGCGCCAATGAACAGCTGTCCGGCGCGGGTCTCCCCGTCTCCGCGCTGACAGCGGAAAACTACGCCGCTGTGCTGGACGAACTCATGGCGCAGACGGCGCCGACCGGGGAAGGTTATAACAGCTTGTCTGCCCTGAAAGCCCAATTGGATCAGGTAAGCGCCTTCGTGGAAGGGCTGAAATCCTATACGGACGGCGTAAGCCAGGCCGCCGATGGCGCGGCCCAGCTGCATAGCGGCCTGACCCAGTTGAACGGCGGCGCCGCCGCCTTATCCGATGGCGCAAAAACGCTTTCCAAGGGCGCTTCCGATCTGTCCAGCGGCGCGAATACCCTGCAATTTGGCCTGATCGCGGTAAACGCCGGCGCGGCCACGCTGCAAACCACAGGCACCCAAAAGCTGAAGGATGCCCTGATGGACGCCGAGAAGAAAGCGGCGGAAAAGCTGCTGCCCTACGTGACGGACGTGCTGCCCCGCGCCCTGCGCATCTATGAGGAAACCCGCGACAACGCGCAAAACAGCGGCTATGACCTGCGTCCCGAGGGCATGAAAGCCGTGACCGTTTACATCATCCGCACCGATTTGCAGTAATCAGACGACAGCATTGTCAGCCGAAACACAACCGATGCCTTTTCCGGCGCATCTTGCTATCGGCAAAAAACGCCGCCGCGGAATTTCCTTCCGCGGCGGCGTCTTTTTGTGGCTTTTTCGCGTTACCCCAAATGATGCGCTTCAACCGACAGGCAAAGCAGGGCGTCGGCGGCGAACGTGATTTGATCGGCGCTGAGCGGCGTAGGAATCAGGGAGGTCACGACGCGCTCTCCCCCATTGATAAACAGCTCGATGCTTTCCTTATCCATGAGCAGGCGCAGGGTCAGCTTCCCATTCCGCACTTCCGCTTTCACATGGCGGGTGTGCGCGATGTCCCGGTGGGAGCCGCCGTGGCTGCGGTCAAAGACCAGTTCCCCGCGGGCCAGGTCGCACTGGATCTGCACATAGTGCTTGCTGTCCTTGGCCACGTGCAGGGTAAAACGGCGGCAGGCTGAATCCTTGGGATGCAGGGTGACCGTCATATCCAGCATCCGGCCCTGGACGCCCTCCAGGGTGGTTTCTCCCTGAATGGTCACATCCTCGTGGGTGACAGTATCCTGCCACAGGATGTCGATTTCCCGCACAGGGCGCTGGCACAGGCGTCCATTTTCGATGAACAATTCCCGGGGCGTACTCATCTGGGCGTACCAGGGATGGCGGCGGGGCGCTTCCTTGCAGGTTTCCCAGTTGTCCATCCAGCCGATCATGATGCGGCGGCCATCCGGGGCGAGAACCGTCTGCGGCGCGTAGAAATTCAGGCCGTGATCCACCGGCTGTACGCTGTCCCGCACGAAGCGGTGCTCCTTTTTATCGTACTGGCCTAAAATCGCCACCGTGCCATAGCCCGCGTGGAATTCCTCCCGCGCGTGCATTTCCTGGGGGCTGACGATCAGCACTTGTTCCCCGTCCAGCGGGAAGAAGTCCGGGCATTCCCACATCCGGCCATATTCGTTGTCGCTGGCGTCGAGCTCCGCCACGAAATGCCAGTCCAGCCCGTCCTCGCTTTCCATCAGCAGAATCGCGCCCTGCTTTTCCTCATGCCGGTTAGCAGCCACCAGGCGGTACACGCCGTCCTCCCGCCAGACCTTGGGGTCGCGGAAATCAAATTCGCTGTACCCCTCCGGCAGATGGGCGTGACGAATCACGGGATTCAGCAGGGATTTTTCAAAATCCTTGCCGTCCCCGAACGCCACGCATTGGGCCTGGGTTTCCCGGCGGAAGGTGCCCGCGGGCTGCACGCCGGTATACACCAACATCAGCCTGCCGTCCGGCATTTCCACAGCGCTGCCGGAGAAGCAGCCGCCCGCGTCCGCCGCGGTATCCGGGGCCATGGCGCAGGGCATGTACGTCCAATGCAGCAGGTTATCGCTGACAGCATGGCCCCAGTGCATCGGGCCCCACTGGCGGGAAAAGGGATGATACTGATAAAACAGGTGATACTGTCCCTTATACCAGCAGAACCCGTTGGGGTCATTCATCCAGCCAACCAGCGGTGTCAGGTGGAACAATGGGCGTTCATCTGCCGACACCTTCATTGCCTGCTCCCGCTCAAATTCTCTCACCCTGTCCAGGGGCGTTGGATTCTTGCTCATAGAAACCTCCTGCGCTGATACGATTAAAAGCTTTGGCGAAATCATACAGTCATTTGCAATGCACGCCTTGTAGGGGCGGATATCATCCGCCCGTCCGGCAAATCATTACAATGCATACGTTTTCGTGCGATCCTGTTATATTTTGTGCGGGCGGATGATATCCGCCCCTACAATCAACCGGTTAAAAACAGATGCAATGAATCAATCTGTATTTTCTTGGATAATTTTTGAAAACCGGAGACCGGTGAACCGGTCTCCGGTGATTTTTATGGTTTGCGATTACTTGGCAGCCATGTAGCGGTCATACACGGTCTGGTAGATATCCAGCAGGGTGCTCATGCCGCAGCGTTCCAGGGTCCCATTCCGCGTCGGTGGGGCCGCCGTTCTTGAGCCACAGGGCTTCCTGTTCGCGGACAGCACTCTCAAAGTCAGCGCGGTAGAAGTCGATGTCGTCCAGTTCAGCTTCGGTGAACACGCAGTCCTGGGGATAGAAGGAGAAGTCCTTCACGAAGGTGAACCAGTAGTCATAGGTGTCAGCCAGACGTTCCTGAGCGCGGGCTTCCATTTCCCACACGTCGTTGTAGTACTGGGACAGGATCAGCTTCGGGCCGGCCACTTCGCTCTGGCTCTTGAGTTCGCCGGAGGACTTGTTGAACTTGGCGCGGGCTTCTTCGTCGGTGATGGACTTCCACTGGCCCTTTTCATTCTTCTCGGTGAAGAACACGCCGATGGGGCCGTACTGCAGCTGCATCACGTTTTCGCCGATGTACCACAGATCATAGAAGGAGAGCAGCTTGGCGGGGTCTTTGCACTGGGCGGTGATGGACAGCTGGCCCGCGTTGATGGCGCCGCCGGTGCGCAGGGTCACGTTGCTGGTGCCATCGGGGCCGTTCAGGATGGGAAGATACACATAGTCAGCAGCGTGCGGGCCCATGATTTCGTTGATTTCCCACCAGGTGGAAACGCCCACGCGGCCGGCGGTGCACTTGGCGATCAGCTGGTTGGTGTCCTGGGAGAACATTTCCAGATCCATCAGGCCATCGGCATACCAGTCATGGAAATAGGTCACGGCAGCGCGATAGTTGTCATCGTCGGAAACGAAGTTGACCACGCCGTCCTTGTTCACGGTCAGGTCCATGCAAACGTCGTTGGGCCAGTTGGTGAAGCCGAAGCCGGCATAGAACACGTTCTGGCCCCAGCACCATTCGTCGAAACCGGTGCTCATGGGGATGGTGGAACCCGCTTCATTGCCGTAGATCTTGGCGGACATGTCGTTTTCTTTGAAAGCGACCAGCACGTCGTGCAGTTCATCCAGGCTGGTGGGCATGGCCAGTCCCAGGTCGTCCAGCCACACCTTGTTGATCATGGCGAACTGAGGCACGGAGAAGATGGAGTAATCCTTTTCGCGGCCGATACCGGCGGTACCCATCTGTTCACCGGCGGGCAGACCGTAGATCTTGCCGTCGCTCATGGTGATAGCAGCCTTGATTTCGGGATGGGCTTCCAGGATGGCGGACAGGTGGGGCATCACTTCGGGGGTGATGTAGGGGGTCAGGTCAATGAAGGTGCCGGCAGAGCCGTAGCGCATCAGGTC
>CADAKE010000112.1 GCA_902788445.1 uncultured Eubacteriales bacterium | reverse complement strand
GGAAAGCGAGCTTTCCCAGCGGATTATTCCCTGGCTTTCCCCGGATGCTTCGCATCCGGGAAGGCGTCCGAAGGACGCCGGGCCAGAAACACAACGCGGCCAAGCGGAACATCCGCGTTCCTTCAAGCATCAGCGGGAAGCAACTCGAATCATACGCGCAAGCCAATTCCGCTGTTGGAGTCCAGAGGCCGAAGTCCTTTGGTGCAGGTGCACGAGGGCCGCACAGGCCCTCGCTCTGGTTAATGGGCATCATGCGATAGCCGAATATTAACCCCTGATTTGTTTTATCACGAGATTTTTCCATGGAAATCTCTTGTCATTTGGGCGTTTTCCGGCTATAATGGTGCAAGCGCCGGACGCGGCGCGATTTTGTGAACCTATTTTTGAAGGAGGCCAAGCGTATGGAAAACGAGAATGCACGCACCAATTTTATCTGGGACGCCATCAATCAGGACTTGGAGGAAGGGCGCGCCCAGCAAGTGCACACCCGTTTTCCTCCCGAACCCAACGGCTACCCGCACATCGGCCACTGCAAGGCGCTGGTGACGGACTTCGGCACGGCGGAGAAATACGGCGGCCTGTGCAACCTGCGGTTTGACGACACCAACCCCGCCAAGGAGGACACGGAATACGCCGAGGCCATCAAGCGGGATATCGAATGGCTGGGCTTCCATTGGACGGGCGGCCTGTTCTACGCCAGCGATTACTACCAGAGATTATACGATATTGCCGAGGATTTCATTCAGCGCGGCCTGGCCTATGTGGACGAGCTTTCCGCCGATGAAATGCGCGAATACCGCGGCACCCTGACCACCCCTGGCAAGAATTCCCCCTGGCGCGACCGGCCCAGCGAAGAAAGCCTTGACCTGTTCCGCCGCATGAAGGCGGGCGAGTTCCCGGAGGGGCGCTATATCCTGCGGGCCAAGATCGACATGGCGAGCCCCAACATGAACATGCGCGACCCCGCCATGTACCGCATCCTGTACAAGGAACACTGGCGCACAGGGAACACCTGGTGCATCTACCCCATGTACGACTTCGCCCATCCCCTGTCCGACGCCTTTGAGGGCATCACCTATTCCCTCTGCTCCCTGGAGTTTGAGGATCACCGCCCGCTCTACGACTGGTTCGTGGAAAAGGCGGGCTTCCGGGCGGGGGACGGAAAGGGCTACTTCGGCCCCCGGCAGATCGAGTTTGCCCGGCTGAACATCACCCGCACCGTCATGAGCAAACGCCACCTGCGCCGCCTGGTGGAGGAAAACTACGTGACCGGCTGGGACGATCCCCGGATGCCCACCCTGACCGCCATGCGCCGCCGCGGCTATCCCGGCAGCGCTATCCGCAATTTCGTGGAGCAGGTGGGCCTGGCGAAGGCGGATTCCACCGTGGACGTGCAGATGCTGGACGCCTGCGTGCGCGACGCCCTGGGCGATTCCGCGCCCCGCGTGATGGCGGTGCTGAACCCCATCAAGGTGGTGTTCACCAACGTGCCGGACGATTGGACGGACACGCTCACCATGGAAAACCATCCCGACCACCCCGAACTGGGCGAACGGGAAGTGACCATCAGCAAGGAAATCTGGATTGAGAAAGAGGACTTCGAGGAGGTTCCCCCCAAGAAGTTCTTCCGCTTAAAGCCCGACGGCGAAGTGCGCCTGAAGGGCGCGTACATCATCAAGTGCGAAAACGTGGTGAAGAACGGAGCGGGCGAGATCGACCATATCGAATGCTCCATCGACCTGTCCTCCCGCTCCGGTTCGGAAGGCGCCAACCGCAAGGTGAAGGGCACCATCCACTGGGTGGACGCCAATGACTGCGCCGCCTTCGAGGCCCGGCTGTACGATCAGCTCATGACCGAGGAATGGGACGCCGCCTCCGCCGAGGAAAAGAAGGACGTGACGGCGTTCGTGAACCCGAACTCTCTGGAAGTGGTGAACGGCTACTGCGAGCACACCCTCATTTCCGCTAAAGTGGGCGACACCTTCCAGTTCCTCCGCATGGGCTACTTCTGCAAGGACAAGGACAGCACGGAGGAAAAGAGCGTCTATAACCGTGTGGTAGGGTTGAAGGACAGCTATAAGCCAGTGAAATAAACAAGAGTACAGAGTTCAGAGTGCAGAGTGCAGAGGATATAGCCCTACATGAAGCCTGAATAAATCAGCTATATCAATCTGTACTCTGCACTCTGTACTCTGTTCACTTATCGTTACAAACGAAGAATGATGTATTGAAATCGAGTGGAGGTAATCTGAGTGACCGAGGTTCGCACCCGCTTTGCCCCGTCGCCCACGGGCTTCATGCACCTGGGCGGCGTGCGCACGGCGCTGTATAATTATCTGTTTGCCAAGAAGATGGGCGGAAAGTTCATCCTGCGCATCGAGGACACCGACCAGGAGCGCATCGTGCCCGGCGCGGTGGACGTGATCTATGACACGCTGAAAGAATGCGGCCTGAACTGGGACGAGGGCCCGGACATTGGCGGCGACTATGGCCCCTATGTGCAGTCCGAACGCAAGAGCCTGTACCTGCCCTACGCCATGGAACTGGTGGAGAAGGGCGCGGCGTACTATTGCTTCTGCACCAAGGAAGAGCTGGCCGAGCGCAAGGCCGCCGCGGAAGCGAAGGGCGAGGTGTTCAAGTACGACAAGCACTGCCTGAACCTGTCCAAAGAGGAGATTCAGGCAAAGCTCGACGCGGGCGTGCCCTATGTCATCCGCCTGAACTGCCCCACCGAGGGCGAGAGCAGCTACGACGACGAGGTGTTCGGCCACATCTCCTTCCCCAACAGCGATTTGGACGATATGGTACTCATCAAGCAGGACGGGATGCCCACCTACAACTTCGCCAACGTGATCGACGACCACCTGATGGGCATTACCCACGTGATGCGCGGCATGGAATACCTGAGCTCCACGCCCAAGTACAACATCCTCTACCGCGCGTTCGGCTGGGAAATCCCCACCTATATCCATTTGACCACCGTCATGCGCGACGCCCAGCACAAGCTCTCCAAGCGCGACGGCGACGCCTATTACAGCGACTTTATCGACAAGGGGTATCTCAAAGAAGCGCTGATCAACTACCTGGCGCTGGTGGGCTGGAACCCCGGCACCGACCAGGAGTTCTTCACCATCGACGAGCTGGTGCAGGCGTTCGACGTGAAGCGGCTGAATAATTCTCCCGGCATCTTCGACGTAACCAAGCTGGACTGGATGAACAGCCAGTATGTAGCGAAGATGGACTTTGAGGATTACCTCAACATGGCGACGCCCTGGTTCGACAAAGTGCTGGCGGGCAAGGGCGTGGACTACCGCCGTTTAGCCGAGCTGATGCAGAGCCGCACGGACGTGTTCTGCCGCATCCCGGACAAGATCGCGTTCCTGGCTGAAATGCCGGAATACGACACCGCTATCTTCTTTAACAAGAAGCAGAAGAGCGACGAGAGCGTAGCCAAGGAAGTGCTGCCCCTGCTGCTCCCCGTATTGGAGGGCATTGCCGACTGGACGGAAGCGAACATCCACGACGCAGTGATGGCGAAGATTCCCGAGTGGGGGAAAAAGAACGGCGCGGTGCTCTGGCCCATGCGCATCGCCATTTCCGGCCTGGAGTCCACCCCCGGCGGCGCGTTTGAAATCGCCTACCTGCTGGGCAAGGAGGAGACCCTTCGCCGCCTGCGGGCATCCATGGAAAAATTGGCATAAATCATTGGAATTATCCATTGTAATTGCCATGTAACTGCGGTATAATAGATGTAACGTAACTGGCCAGTCGAAATGATTTGTTTTACATCCGGCAATATAAATCTCCTATCTCCTATCTTTTTAACTCCTATCTGGTATAAACTGCTCCCTCATTCATGCCGACTGAACAGATACGATGTAACAATGAAAGGAGGCGCGTGAGCATGAAATCCGTTCCCATTAAGCTCAGCTTTGCCGAGGATGTGAAAGCGTTCGTGAACGCCGTGAACCGTTACCCCTACGAAATGGATTTGCGCGCCGGGCGGCACGTGGTGGACGCCAAGTCCATCCTGGGCATCTTCTCCCTCGACCTAAGCAAGCCCATCACCCTGGACGTGTATGACGACAATTGTGACGACCTGATCGCCGATATCCAGCAGTTTACCATCTAAGCATAACGCTCGCCGCTTTTCCATTCGGAAGCGGCGAGACGGCCGACCGCGCTGCGCGCCGGTCGCCTCGTTATCCGCATTCATTTGCCGCCTGCGGGCGGCATTTTTAAGGTAATAGTATCTGGTCAGCTGTTTGTTAGAGGACGCTTTAAGTTACGAAAGGGAATAGGGATTAAGAGAATCAGGGTGTCATCCCGAGCGGAGTGGAGCGAGAGCGGAACGTAGTCGAGGGATCCGAGAGAAACGTATTCAACCAAGTAACTTTATACCCAGCTTTCAGGTCCCTCGACTACGGTTCGCCTCTGGCTCACCTCCGCTCGGGATGACAAAAGCGGGCCGGTACCCTAATCCCTATTCCCTAATCTCTAATCCCTCGTTTCTGACTTAAAGTGTTTTATCATGGATCGACTGAACAACTACAAAAAGAAGGAGAGAAAGCAGAAATGGAACGTCCCAACGCATGGAAAAAGTACGATGAACAAACCTTATTGGCCGTGGAGGAAGCGGCGAAAAACTACAAGGCGTATCTGGACGCGGGCAAGACTGAGCGGGAATGCGCCGCCGAGGCCATCCGCCTGGCGAAGCAAGCGGGCTATACCGATTTGAAGGAAGCCATCGCCCAGGGAAGGGAAGTAAAGCCTGGCGACAAGCTGTATTACCTGCACATGGGCAAAGCGGTCATGCTGTTCCACATGGGCAAGCAGCCCCTGGAAAACGGCCTGAACATCATCGGCGCGCACATCGACTCCCCGCGCATCGACGTGAAGCAGAACCCCTTCTATGAGGACAACGACATTGCCTACGCCGACACCCATTATTACGGCGGCGTGAAGAAATACCAGTGGGTGGCCCGTGCCCTGGCGCTCCACGGCGTGGTGGCGAAGAAGGACGGCACCCTGGTGAATATCGTGATCGGTGAGGACGACGACGATCCCGTGGTGGGCATCTCCGACCTGCTCATCCACCTGAGCCAGGAGCAGATGCAGAAGAAGGCCAGCGAAGTGATCACCGGCGAGGGCCTGGACATTATGCTGGCGGGCCGTCCCCTGACCGACAGCGAGGAGGAGAAGGAACCCGTCAAGGCCATGCTGCTGAAAATCCTCAAGGACAAATACGGCCTGGACGAAGAAGACATGCTCTCCGCCGAAATCGAAGCGGTGCCCGCGGGCAAGGCCAGGGACTACGGCCTGGATCGCAGCATGATTTTAGGCTACGGCCACGACGACCGGGTGTGCGCTTACGCGGAAATCGCCGCCATGATGAAGCTGCCCGCCGTGCCTGAATACACCTGCTGCTGCCTGCTGGCGGACAAGGAAGAAATCGGTTCCGTCGGCGCGACCGGAATGCGCGCCCATTACTTTGAAAACGCCGTGGCCGAGCTGCTGGCCCTGACCGGGAAGGAAAGCGATTTGATCCTTCGCCGCGCTTTAGCGAACAGCCGGATGCTGTCCTGCGACGTGAGCGCGGGCTTTGATCCCCTGTACGCCTCCGCGTTTGAGAAGAAGAACGCCGCGTTCCTGGGCCGGGGCGTGTGCTACAACAAGTTCACCGGTAGCCGGGGAAAGTCCGGCTCCAACGACGCCAACGCCGAATATATCGGCCGCCTGCGCAAGATCATGGACGACCACGACATTTCCTGGCAGACCGCGGAGCTTGGCAAGGTCGACCTGGGCGGCGGCGGCACCATCGCCTACATCTGCGCCCTCTACGGCATGGAAGTGATCGACAGCGGCGTGGCGGTGCTGAGTATGCACGCGCCGGAGGAAATCATCAGCAAGGCCGATTTGTACGAAGCCATCCAGGCGTATGCCGCGTTTATGGTGGATATGACGAAGTAATCTCTCTTTTAATTAATTCAAAACCTCCTCTGTCATCCCGAGCGGAGGTGAGCCAGAGGCGAGCCGCAGTCGAGGGACCTGAAAGCTGGGCATCATGCTGTTTGATTGATGATGTTACTCTTAGGTCCCTTGACTGCGGTTCGCCTCTGGCTCACCTCCGCTCGGGATGACATTGTTTGTTATTGTCTTTGTTGTTCCTTGGTTGAAAGCGATTCGTTCTCTTTTCATTCTGCATAATATTCCCTCCTTTGTGCAAAAATGAAACCGCGTTGGAGGGGAAAACTATGCGTTGGATTCTACTGGGCCTGTTTCTTCTTTTGATCGCGCCAATCCAAGTTGGCGCGGTGTTTCATTGGGCAGGGAAAAAGCCCTCGCTGACCGTGGGCGTGATGATCTGGGGCGTCCGGGCGCAGACGGAGCTTCACGCCCGGCGGGATGAAACGGGGGCGTTGCTGATCTCCGCCGCGGTAGGACGCAGAAACCTGACGCTGCGTCCCGGAAGGCAAAACGCCGAAAACGGATTCAAGGCCCTGGGGCTGCTGCTCAAATCCAACAGCGGCCATGCCGCGCTGCGAAACGCAGTCCAGGTGCGCTCTTTCGACGCGTATCTGCAAATCGGTGGGGAGAACGCGGCGTTCATCGCGCTGGCGGCGGGCTTCCTGCAAGCGCTGAACCCGCTGCTGCCAAAGGTTCATATCGCCGCCCACCCCTCCTTTCACGGCGACACAAAAGCGCTCATCCGGTGCATAGCCGGGGCGCGGCTGGGCATTCTATTGTTAGCTTGGCTGCGCTGGCGCAAAAAGCAGCGGGACGGCCAGAAGGAGGAAACGGCATGGATCATCCCATCGGAGATTTGATGCAGACGACGCTTGAAAATATCAAAGACATGGTGGACGTGAACACCGTCATTGGCGAGCCCATCCCCACGGGCTCCGGCGCGACCATCATCCCGGTATCCAAGGTGACGTTCGGCTTTGTGGCGGGAGGCGGGGAATACGACAAAAACCAGCTTCCCGAAACCGACAAGCCCTTCGCGGGCGGCAGCGGCGCGGGCGTGTCGGTGCAGCCGGTAGGGTTTTTGGTGGTGCAGCAGGACAGCGTGAAGGTGCTGCCCGCCCAGCAGTTCACCGCCTGGGAACGCGCCCTGAACGCCGCCCCGCAGTTGGTGGAGGACGTGAAGCATCTCCTGGAGAAAAAGGAAAACCCGAATCAGGCAGGGCCGCAGGCATGAAAAGTTTCTGGAAAATTGCGTTCTTTGCCCTTTTCTTTGGGCTGATTCTCCTGTATAATGGAACAGCGGTGGCGGAGGTGACGGACGGTTCGCCGCGCTCCGCCATTCTGATCGAAGCGAAGACGGGCCGGGTGCTCTATGAGCGGAACGCCCACGAGCCGCTGCCCATGGCGTCCACCACGAAGGTCATGACCGCGCTGGTGGCGCTGGAAAACGGGAATCTGGACGACCTGGTCACAACGGGAAAAAACGCCTTTGGCGTGCCGGGCACCAGCATTTACCTGGCCCTGGGCGAACAGCTTCCCCTGCGGGAGATGCTCTACGGCCTCATGCTGGCCAGCGGCAACGACGCGGCGGTGGCCATCGCCGAGCACATCGGCGGCACGGCGGAAAACTTCTGCCGGATGATGACCGACCGCGCGGCGCAAATCGGCTGTGAGGACACGGTGTTCGCCACGCCCCACGGCCTGCCGTCGGACAACCACCACACCACCGCCTCCGATCTGGCGCTGATTACGCGGGCGGCGATGCAGAATCCCGTGTTCCGGGAAATCGTGTCCACCCAGCTGGCCACCATTCCCTGGGCCGACCACGACTACGACCGGGTGCTCACCAACAAAAACAAGCTGCTGTCGGAGTATCCGGGGGCCATCGGCGTGAAAACGGGCTACACCAAAGCGGCGGGGCGGTGCCTCACGTTCGCCGCGGAACGGGACGGGCTGGAACTGATCGGCGTGGTGCTGAACTGCCCCAACTGGTTCCAGGAGGCCGAAGCGCTGCTGGACAAAGGCTTTGACAATTGGCAGATGGTGAGCCTGCTCAGCGCCGGGGAAACCGTGCGGACAGTGCCCGTGCAGGGCGGGACGCAGGACGCGGTGCGCGTCGTCGCGTCGGGCGACGTGAGCGCGCCGGTGCGGCAGGGTGCCTGGCCCGACCTGGTGCTGGAGGTGCCCGACACCCTGACCGCCGGGCTCACGCGGGGCCAGGCCGTCGGAACCGCCAGGCTGATCGACAACGGACAAACGTTAATCACCGTGCCGCTGGTCGCTGCGGAAAACGTGCCGGAGCGCTCCTTTCGGTACGGATGGCAGCGGCTCCTTGAACAATGGCCCCTGGCCGCGGGAGAATGAAACCGTGATACCGCTGCTGTACCTTTGGGCCGGAGCGGGGATGGCGGTGTGGTTTGCCGCATTGAAAAGAATTTAATTATAGAGTGCAGAGTTCAGAGTACAGAGTGCAGATTATTTAGTGAATACACATCGGCGACCGAATCATGAATTTCTATATCAATCTGAACTCTGCACTCTGAACTCTGTACTCTCGTCCATGCTTTGAACACTTTTCTTATCATCCAGGAGGTATACATGCGCTTACAGAAATACATGGCGCTGTGCGGCGTTGCGAGCCGCCGCAGAGCGGAAGAGATGATCGCGGCGGGGCAGGTGCAGGTGAACGGCGTCACCATCACCGAAATGGGCACCCAGGTGGAGGACGGCGACGAAGTGCGGGTGGACGGCGAGATCATCCATCCCGAAGCGGAAAAACGCTATGTTATCTATCACAAGCCCGCCGGGGAAGTGACCACCGTCAACGACCCGGAGGGCCGCGCCTGCGTGCTGGATCATTTCCGGGATTATCCCGTGCGGCTCTATCCCGTGGGCCGGCTGGACTACGACAGCGAAGGGCTGCTGCTGCTGACCAATGACGGCGCTTTGACCGAACGGATGCTGCACCCCTCCCACCAGGTGGACAAAACCTACCTGGCCCGCGTCACTGGAAGCGTGTCGCTGGACACGGTGCGGCTGCTGCGCCAGGGCGTGATGCTGGACGACCACAAGACCGCCCCGGCGAAGGTGCGCATCATCAAAACGGAAACCTTCGCCACCGTGGTGCTCGTCACCATCCACGAGGGCCGCAACCGCCAGGTTCGCCGGATGTTCGAGGAAGCGGGCCACAAGGTGCTGCAATTGCGCCGCGTGCGCTTTGGCCCGCTGGAGCTGGGCGATTTGCCGCGGGGCCAGTGGCGCGAACTGACCCCGGAGGAAGAACGCAAGCTGATGGCGTACCTATAAGCTTCATATTGCGAACACAAGAATCGGGCTGCTTTCGACGCAATCGGAAGCGCCCGATTTTTTTGGCAATCTATAGATTTTTGAAAATGAAGGTTTTCAAGCGGAGAAAAATATAGTATAATAGAAAAAATGGTCGTTTTCCGGGGAAATATCCGAAACGGCCAGCGAATCACTTTGTGCTTGAATTTGGAGGAATGGCCTGATGTTTGGGAAAATGATGAACAATTATTATTACGGCAAGAGCGGCAAGGGCGATTTCCGCAAAGAGGACTTGCCCCGCAACCGCTGGCAGCTTTTCTGGGAGATGCTGCGCGTGCGCTTCGCGGCGCTGTGCAGGCTGAACCTGATGACGGTGGTGGCATGGCTGCCGCTGATCGTGCTGATCGGCTACTGCGTCACCACGCTGATGAACGTGCTCATGATCCGCAGCGAGTACGCCGCGTATCTGGACACCGGCGATTTGGGCGAACTGACGGAGCAGCAGATCGAACTGCTGGCCGGGCTTGACCTGGACGCCTGGATGGTGGATATGGCGCGGAGCCTGCTGTCCACCTTCTGCCTGTGGTGCATCCCCTGCATCGCCATCACAGGGCCTGTGCAGGCGGGCATGGCCTATGTGACCCGCAACTGGAGCCGCGACGAGCACGCCTTCATCTGGGCGGACTTCAAGGACGCGCTGAAGGAAAACTGGAAGCAGGGCCTACTGGTGTCCGCCATCACGTCCCTGGTGCCGATCATCCTTTATGTGGGCTATCAGTTTTACGGCCAGCAGGCGGCGAACAGCATCATCTTCATGGTGCCGCAGATGCTGATCGTGGTGATCGGCATCGTGTGGATGCTGGGCGTCACGTTCATGTATCCGATGATGGTGACGTATAAGGTCACCTTTCCCCAGCTGGTGCGCAACAGCCTGATTATGGCCGTGGGCCGCCTGCCCCAGACCGTGGGCATCCGCCTGATCATGCTGGTTCCGACCGTGATCTGCCTGGCCATCTTCATGTTCACCGGCGCGCTGCTGGCCCTGCTGGCGCTGGGCGCGTATTACATCCTGATCGGTTTCGCCCTGGCCCGGTTCGTCTATGCCAGCTACACCAACGGCGCGTTTGACAAGTTCATCAATTCCCACATGGAGGGCGTGCAGGTCAACCGCGGCCTGGCCTCCGAGGAAGACCTGGACGACGAGGAAGACGAGGAAGAAAACGAGCAAGAGCAGCAATAACCAGAAACCACTGCGTGCATAAAAAGAGGGCCGCCTCACGGATTTTAGTGAAGCGGCCCTACTGTTTTTACAGGCTTTCCGCAAAGAACAATTCGGATTCTGACCACCAGTCGCGGTAATACGCGGTGGCCTGCTCATCTTTCACGAGGGTCAGGGTGTCGGTTTCCGGGTCATAACGGACGCTGGCGGTTTCATCCGGCGCAGAGAAGCACACCGTCCATCCATCGCCCTCGGCGTACCAGGCCAGGGGCGTGCTAATTTGCTCGGGCAATTGCAGCACCTCGCCGGTGCCGTCGTATTTGAGGATGAGCAGCGAATAGGCTTCCGCGGCGGCTTCATCCTCCCTGCGCCACGCGCCGACGATCAATTCACCCGTGCCGTAAGGCTCCTCGCCGATAAAGCCGGTTTCTTCCTGCGGGTCGTAAAGGCCATAGTTGGGCAGTTCCTTCACGTCCTCGCCAAAGGCGTACAGGTGCGCCCAGGGCAGATACCCCTCGGGGATTTTTTCCACCGGCGTGCCGGGCAGGTACAGCAGCATTTCATGGCCTTCCTTCAAACCATAAGGGTCGCTGGTCACAAAGCGCATCCCATCCTCGATGACCTCCGGCACCTGGCCCTCGTCCAGCGCCAGTTCGTCCACGCGGAGCTTCCAGGTGGTTTCGTCCACCTGCTCCGCCAGGCTCATTTTCCCGTGGAACAAACAGCCGTACACCGACCCATCCGGGTAGCCTTCACCGGTCTCCCCCATTTCGCTGTCGTGGAATTCACCGGTGAACGTGCCGTCCTCGTCAATCCAAACGCAGGTGTACCACGCGCCGACGCCGCTGCTGAACGTCCACTCCAAATCGGCAATGTCGGCAAATGACAATCCCCGCGCCGTTTCCGCCCCGGCCATCGCCAGGGGAACCAGCAGGAAAACCACCAAGAACATACATACAAATCGTTTCATCTTTCTTCCTCTTTCCGGCGGGAAATATGTTCCCGCTCTTCTATGAAACGTTCAGCGCCCGTTTTTTATTCCATGCCGGACGAAGAACTTTTTCACCGGGCGTTATCATTCGGCTATCTTGTGTTGCTCGTTAACCAGAGCGAGGGCCTGTGCGGCCCTCGTGCACCTGCACCAAAGGCCTTCGGCCTCTGGACTCCGGCAGCGGAATTGACTTGCGCGTATGATTCAAGTTGGTTCCCGCTGATACATGGAGGAACGCGGATGTTCCGATTGACCGTGTTGTGTTTCTGGCCCGGCGTCCTTCGGACGCCAGCCCGGATGCGAAGCATCCGGGGAAAGCCAGGGAATAATCCGCAGGGAAAGCGAGCTTTCCCCTCGGATTTTCCCGGGCTTTCTTGGGCCAGAAACCTTC
>CADAKE010000111.1 GCA_902788445.1 uncultured Eubacteriales bacterium | reverse complement strand
ATCACGGAGGAGCATGTCCGCGCCGCGCTGGGCACCGCCGACCGGGCGTTCCTGTTTTCCTTTGCCGACGCCCTGGCCCATAAGGACGCGGCGGAAGCCCTGCGGCTCATCGAGGAACTGATGCGCGGCGGGCGGGACGTGCAGGTGTTTTTAAAGGACGTGTCCGCCCACCTGCGGCTGCTCATGGCGGCGATGCTCTGCGGCCCCGGCGAAGCGCTGCCGGGAGCCAGCGGGGAGAACATGCGCCGCTACGCCAACCAGGCCAAGCAATTTTCCCAGCAGCGGCTTTTGCGGGTGCTGGATTTGTGTATGCGCGCGGAAGCGGATACCCGCTGGGCGGCGTCGGCGCGGTCGGTGCTGGAGGTGTTTGCCCTCCGCGCCTGCGACCAGCCCGAGGACAGGGACATCGAAGCGCTCCTGGAGCGCGTGACCGAACTGGAGCACGAACTGGCGGAACTGAAAGCAAATGGGGTACGCATGGCCGCCGCGCCCGCGGAAAGCCAAGGAACTGTGCCGCAAAAATCCGCGCAGCCCAAGGCCGCGCCCATCGTGGAAACGCCCGTGCCGGACGGCAGCAAAGCGCCCAAGGACGTGTGGAACGACGCGCTGAGGCTGCTCAAAAAAACCGAGCCCTCCGTCTATGGCCCTCTGTCCCGCGCCAAATACGGCGGTTACAAGGACGGAACCTACCGGGCGCAGTTCCTGCCGGGCGAGGAAATTTTCCAGACCATGCTGTCCAATGAAAAGCATAAGGCCAAGATCGAGGAAGCGCTCCGGCAGAGCGGCGGGCTGAACCCGACGTTTGAAGCCGTATCCGCGACGCCTCCCCCCGACCCCAACGCGGACAAGCGCCGGGAAGAAAACGTGTCCAGCCTGATCGACATGTTCGGGCGCGATAAGGTGCAGATTGATGAGTGAGGGGGGAAGAAGAGGCAGTAGGCAATAGGCATTAGGCATTAGGCATTAGGAGAATAGTCTGACCGTTCTTCTATCTTTAAATTTTCTCTCTCATGCAATGCATAATCTTTCATCCCTCATCCCTAATGCCTATTGCCTAATGCCTCATCCCTCATCCCTATAAAGGAGCAAGCTATGAATTCCAACCGAGGTCAATACAACGACTCTCCGCTTTACAATATGAAAACCAATAAACGCGCGGAACGCAAAAGGCCCGCCCCGCAGGTTCAGCCGCAGGATCAGGGCTGGGCGCAGGCGCAGCCCCAGCAGCCAGGCGTCGCGCAAGGCATGAAGCGCCACGTGTTTTTGTCGGTTGTGCTGTCGTTCGTGCTGCCGGTGCTGTTCCTGGTAGCGCTGATCATTCCGGTGAATGAACTGCGCTGGGCGTTCCTGGCAGTGACGGCGCTCACTGTTTTATCCATGTGGATTTTAGGCGCGTTTGTGCGCAGCGCGCGGAACACGCTGACGGTGGTTTATGTGGCGCTGGCGGTGGTGATTGGCCTGGCGCTGTTTATCAACCAGCAGTCCCCCGAAGCCCTGCGGGCCATCGCCGCGCAGAATCCGCCCTCCGCCGTGCAGCAGGATCAGCAGGCGCTTTTGAACGCCATGCCGACCGAAACGCCGGAGCCCACCACCGACCCTGCGAGCCTGATTTCCGAAGCGCAGAAGCGGCTGAACGGATTCTTTGACGCCTGGGGGAAAAACCAGATCCAGGAAATTTTGAAGTATTGCAGCCCGGCGTGGATCAACGCCACCAGCGCGCCGACGAACGTGCTGTTCCAGAACCTGAGCGGGAATCTCCCCTTGGACTGGCAGGTGGAAGCGGACAGCGGCAGCGACGCGAGCGCCAGCCGGGTCATCACCGTCAAGGCCCATTTCCAGGACGGGGCGGATATTTCCCAGTACCGGCTGAACGTGCGCATGGTAAAGACCAACGATGTGTGGTACGTCGATCCCAATTCGCTGGACATGGTGCCGGTGAACGAAGCGGCGGAGCAGCAGGCGTCCGTTCAGAACTCCATGGTCATCAACACCACCAAAGCGCCGACCGTCACCGCCGACCCCAACGCGCCGAAGATCGTGGTGTACTACAACAAGGAAGGCAAGGGCAAATATTATCACGCCGACAAGATCTGCCCCGCGGTGGCTTCCCAGTGGTGGCCGCTGGAGGAGTTCTCCTTTGACCTGATCAACAGCCAGGAGTACAAAAACCTGTTGCCCTGCCAGAAGTGCGGCGCGCCCGCGCGGCCCAGTGTGACGCAGTAACGGTTCACTCTGCCAGCGCCGCGGCATACGCCGCCATGCGGCAGACGCATTCCAGGTGGCAGTATTTCACCTGCGCGCCGAGCCGCGTCAGGCTTTGCGCTGATGAGGCCGCGCCGAGGCTGCGCGCGCACTCCGAGAGCGTTTGCTCCAGGCTGAGCACGGCGGCGGGCGCGGAAGCGCCGAACCGGGATTGGAGCCGCCCGTTCAGCGCGGTCAGTGTTTCCTGCTCCGATTGCAGCGCCGCCAGCGCTTCCTTGGCATCCGTCTGCTGCTGATCGAGCGACAGGGAAAGCTGGTACAGGTGATCGCACAGCTTTTCCATGGCGGAAAAAGCGTCGCTGAGCGCGGTAAGCTGGCCCTTCTGTCCGGTCAGGCGCAGCGTGATTTCGGGCGAAACGATTTCCACCACCTCCGTGTCCAATTGGTGGCGGGTTTTCAGCTGGGTCATTACGGCCTGGGCGTCCGCGCGGTTGGCGTAAGCAGCGCCGAGCACCCGCCAGCCGTCCTTTTGGAAAATGTAGCCGCCCGCGCCCCGGGCGCGGTAGGCTTCCGCCTGCTGGCGGGCCGCGTTCGCATCAGGGTAAACGCCCAGCTGCAGGGCGTACCAACTTTGCCCGGCGAGGGTGAGCGTCCGCTCATCCGGCTTGGTTTCCTCCGGCGGCAGGGTGGGAACGGGTTCCGCGGCGATGCGCGTCTGCGGCGTGGCCTGCCAGGAGCGTTGGAAAAAGGAAGAAACAAGAACGCCCAGCCCGATGCCCGCGCACAGCAGCAGGAGCCATCCCGCTTTCCGTCCGCGCGTCTTGTAGCGCCTGGTTGCCAGCCTGCCCGCCCGCACAAGCATCACCGTCCTTCCGGGAAAGTATATGATGGACGGGAAGGATTTAGCACTGACTTGTAAAGAGAGTACAGAGTGCAGAGTACAGAGTGCAGAGATTTAGCGGCCAATAAGACAGGCGGCTCATTTTGTAATCAAAATTCTCTGTACTCTGAACTCTGTACTCTGCACTCTAAACCACCAACAAACGCAAGCAGGAGGTACACATGCGATACCACATTGACACCATCCCGGTCTGGGACGCGGTGAAGCAGAAGGGTGAATGCCCCCTGTGCGCGCTGCGCCGCCGCAATGAACTGATCGACGTGGAGCGGTTTTTGGGCGCGTCGGTGATGGAGCCGGACACCCGCATCCAGGTGAACAGCACCGGCTTCTGCGCCCATCATCAGGTGCTGCTCTATGAGCAGAAAAACCGCCTGGGCCACGCGCTGATGATGCACACCCACCTGAAAGAAACCATCCGCAAATTGCAGCCCATCCTGGACGAAGCCGCCTCCGCCGGCGAAAAGAGCGCCAAAACCCCGGCGCTCAAGCGGATGCTGGGCAAGAGCGAGGGGAAGGAGGGCCTGCAGGCCGCGGCGCAGAAGATCCGCGCCATGAGCCAAAGCTGCATCCTGTGCGACACCATCGAGGAAAACACCCGGCGCTACGCCTATACCCTGCTGCACCTGTACAAGAACGACCCGGCCTTCCGAAAGGAATTTGCCGCGTCCCGGGGCGTGTGCCTGCCGGACATGGCGATGCTGCTGGAAATGGCGGAGGAAGCGCTCAGCGGCGACACCCTGCGGGACTTTCTGGAGGATTTGCGGGATACCATGCAGCAGAGCATGAACAAGCTGGAAAAGGACATCGAGGGATTTACCCTCAAATTCGATTACCGCAACGCGGACAAGCCCTGGGGCGACAGCCGGGGGTCGCTGGAACGGACGATCAACAAACTGCAGGGCTGGTGCCTGGGAGAGGAGCCGAATCCCAAATGACCCACAAAAGACGCAAGCTGACCCTCCTTGGCTGCGCGCTGGTGCTGTGCGCGGTTTTCTGCGCGGGCTGTGCCATCTCCCCGCCGGATTCGCTGAAGCGCAGCGGGGTGGAAAGCAAAAGCCTCATCAGCGCCAGCACGGCGGAACTGGCCCCGGATGAAAAGCCGGTCGCCCTGTACTTCCGGTATCGGGATTCTTCTTTCCTGGCGTCGGAAGCGCGGATGGTGGTGGTGCAGCGCAACGAGAGCCTGGAAAAAGCGATCGTGGAAGCGCTGATCAGCGGGCCGCTGAACGCCGAGCTTTCGCCGCTGTTCCCCGCGGGAAGCGAAGTGGTGAGCGCAAGGACGCAGGACAATATTCTGTTTATCACCCTGAACGAAGCGTTCCTGGGCCGCTACAGCGACGAGCCGGGCGACGCCGCGGGAGCCTGGATCACGGAAGGGCCCCTGCGCCGTCAGCTTTGCCTGGATTCGATCGTCGCCACGTTGACGGAAGCGGGCCTGTGCGACCAGGCGCAGGTGCTCGTGCTGCGGGATTCCGTGCAGACGGCGGCCATGCGTTTGCAGGCGGGCTTCCTGGACCGCAGCGGAAACACGGATCTGCTGCCTGCCCTCGTGCGCAATGAGCAGGTGCTCCTGACGCCGCACAACACGGCGGAATGCGTGCTGAACGCCTGGCTGATTCAGGACTGGGACACGCTTTCCCTGTTTGCCGTCCACGGGCCGGATGAGCAGAGCGTGTTTGAAGCCTTTGAGGCTTCCGGCGCGTTGGTGAACTTTCAGCTGTCCTCCGGCAGCGTGGCGTATGACGGCCAAAGCGCGGTGCTGACAGTCGACCTTACCCTTCGCGGAAACGCGCGGGACGACAGGATCACCGGTTATCCGCTGCGCCTGATCCGGGAAGAGGGCCTGTGGAAAATGGATTATCAGGCTTTGCTTTCCATGATGCGGATGAATCAATGATTGCGGCGGACAGCGCGCCGTCTGGAAAAAGGAGGAGAACCATGAAGCGCCGCCTGACAAGTTTTTTCTGCCTGCTGTGTGTGTGCGTGCTGCTGGCCGGATGCCAAAGCCGGGAAAGCGTCGCCTCCGTGCAGGTGACGCTGCCTCCGGTGGCGATGAAGCGGGAAGCGCCAGTGGAGGACGCGCAGAGCGCTTATGAGCAGACCGTGATGATGTATCTGCCCTCCACGGACGGCACCCGGCTTTTGGCGGTGCCCCAGCGGATCATGGCGCCCGCCGGACAGCACATGGCCCGGATACTCTGCGAAACGCTGCTGGCGTATCCCGCCGCGGAGAACACGGCGGCCCTTGGCGCGGGCATCACCCTGTCCCTGGCCTCGGGAAACGCGGTGGAGGTGTCCGGCCAGGTGGTCACGGTGAACCTGAACGCTTCCGCCCGGAACTTATCGAGCGAACAGTTTTTCACGGTGGGGCAGGCGCTGGCGAACACCATCTGCCAGTTTGGAGATGTGCAGTATGTGAACGTGCTCATCGACGGGGTTCAGCCGGGCCTGAATAAACCGGGCGTGCTGCCCGCGGGGTGCTTCCAGATGAACATGCGGGAGGACCTGGCCACGCTGTGGTCCCGGGCTTCCGCGCCGATGTCCCAGAACCGTAGAGCGTACACCGCCTCGCTGTATTATCCCGCGCCCTCCGGCAAGGGCATTCTGTGCGAGGCGCGCACGTTTGCTTTCGTTTCCACGGATATTGTGTCCCTGACGCAGACCCTGCTGGACGCCCTGTCCACGGAGGCGGTCACGCTGCCCCGGATGCCCCGGTGCCCGGATTTCCGTTCGCTGCTGTTGGATACGCCTTCCGTTGGGGAAATTGACGGCCGCCGCGTGCTGACGCTGCGTTTCCGGGACGCGATGAACGCCGCGCTCATCGACGCGGGCATCACGCGCTCGGTGATGATGGCGTCCCTCGTGTATACGTTCACGGCGTTTCTGCCTGGCATTGACGGCCTGGAGGTGTATATCGACGACGAGCAGATCACCTCCCTCACGCCCTCGGGCGTTTACCGGCGCGCTGGGGAAAGCATGACCTTCCGGGACGGCGTTATGACCCGGGCCGACTTTGCGGGCTTTCTGCTCTCGGAATGCGCGCTGTACTTCCTGGACGAAAACGGACGCCTGGCCCGCACCTACCGGCCCGTTCCCTGCGAGGACGCTTATAACGCCCGGGAAATGTACCGCCAGATGCTGGACGGCCCCCAGGCGTTCGACAGCAAAACCGGGCTGGCCCCCGTGCTGCCGCGGGGCCTGGCCGCGGAGGATCTGCTGGGCGTTTCCTATGACGGCAATGTGCTGCTGGTCAATTTCTCCGAAAAGCTGCTGACGGTGGTTCAGGAGATGGAAGGCACGGCGGTGGAGAAGATGATTTACGGCCTGGTGGACACCCTGTGCTGCCTGCCCGGCGTGAAACGGGCGGCGATCTTTGTCGGCGGCCGACAGCCGGAAACCCTGGGCGGAACGATCTATCTGCCGGGAGATTTCATGCCAAGCCCGAACGCGGAGGAGTGACACGGCCGCTCCTTCCCCGCGCTGCCGACAGGACGGCGTTCACGCTGGCCGGAAAATGGAAAGGAGAATATGATTTGGAGAAAGCGGAAAAAAAGAGTCTGTGGCAGACGGTCAGGGAAAACGCCTGCTCGTTTATGGAAACAGTCAGGCAGGGGCCCGACGTGCCGTATTTTCTTCTGGTCATGTGCTATATCCTGGCCGAATATCTCATGCGGATCAATTGGACGGAGGATTTATACACCCTTTACGAAGCCAGCGTCCTGAATATCCTTGTGATTTTTGGCTGCGGCGCTTATCTGTGCTTTAAAATTACGGCGTGGAAAAAACTGTGGCAAAAGCCGGTGCTTTTGGTGCTGCTCATTCTGGGCGTCGGCGGGCTGACCGCGTGGCTTTTCCTGTATCTGAATGAGAGCTGGCGGCTGCGAAGGGTGCTTTACACCGTTGTGGTCGAAATCTTTTTGTGCCTCATGGCCAATGGCAAGAACTTCAAAAGGCTGCTGCAATGCCTCGTCGTCCTCCCGATTCTGACCCTGGTGATTGCCTGGCTCGCGGTGCTGGCGGGCGACGCCCAGGAGTTTGCGAAAGTCGGCGCGGAGGACACGACCCGGTCCTTCGGCATCATCTATCCCAATACATGGGGATACATCGCATTCCAGGCCATGCTGATGATCTGGTATTTGTGGCTGAGGAAAAAGCTGACGCTGACCTTCGTCCTGTTTTGGGGAATGGCCTTGTTCATGTATTTTGTGGTCGGGTGCAGAACCATTGCCGTGCTCTCCGTGCTGCTTCCGCTGGCGGCGCTTGTGGTCGGGCAGATGGAAAAGCGGGAGCGCAGGCCCGGAAAGAAGCCCGGAATATTTGCGCTGCTGATCATCGCTCTGCCGGTTCTTTGCTATGTCTTTTCCATCGCGGCCAGCACGCAGATGAGCTGGGTAAAAAAGACCTTCTACAGTACGCCGCTGTACTCTTTTTCCATGCGCTTTGTGCAGGGAGGCATTGCGCTGGATGAATTTGGTTTCCCGCTGATCGGCCGTTCCATGGCGACCCAGGAGCCCGTGATCCGGATCATTAACGGCGCACCGGATCAACTGTACGTTCTGGACAACGCGTATTCGTCCTTTACCATCCTGAAAGGCGTTCTTTGGATCATCGCCTGCCTGGCCTGGCTGTGCTATGGGCAATGGAGAGGATGGAAGCAGCGGGATTACCGCATTCTGCTCATTGGCAGCTTCATGCTGATTTTTGCGATTATGGAGCGTCCCGGCCTGGAAGTGTGGTACAATTTCGTGCTGCTTTATCCCCTGGCATCTCTTGCGGAACCCGCTCCCATTCAGCTGACGGAAAAGAAAACGGGAGCAGGGAAAAAGCAGTATTCAAAGAAAAAGAAGAGAAAGTGAGCGCCGCCCGGTATCCTGGAAAATCATTCAAAATGCGTAATTGGTCAGTCGCTGTTGTTGAAAAAACAACTGGGTTGCCTGAGATTCATGCATTCGCATATTTCCACAATACGGGCGGATGATATCCGCCCCTACAAATGGAACGTTTACAAACTTATAGTGTCCTATGAATGAAACGACTATACAACTACCGAAATGCATAAAACCAAGGGGCTGTTTGATCGACAGCCCCTTTAGCGATGCTTTGATTTATTGATTTCTTACCGGCTTGCGCGACAGCAGGATCGTCCAAAGGCCGGGCAGCATGGAGAGCAGGATGGCGGCGGCGGTCAGCATCCCATAGAAAACCGAGCGAAGCCAGTCCGGCGCTTTTTCCGTCAGGTACAGGGGCAGCAGCGCTTCGGACAGAACGTCGTACTGCCGCCAGGCCAGCAGCGCCACCAGCAGCGGGAGCAGCACGATCAGCAGCCCGCCCACCAGCTTGCCGAAAATGGAACCGCCCCGGCGGGGACGATCCAATTCTTCTTCATCGTTGTCGAATTGTTCGTATTCCTCCTCCCGCTGAACCGCCTGCTGATAAGCGGCCCGGGCGGCGGTACGCGCGTCCGGCACGGGCGCGGCAGGCTCCTGCGCCGCGGCAACCCGGGGCGCGGAAGCGGATGCGGAACCCGCCGTGTGCGCCTGCGGCGCGGAACCAAAGCGCCGCACCGGCCGGGGCGTGCCGCAGGATGGACACGTCGCCAAAGAATCTTTGTTTTCCAGATGGCGAGTTAGAAGATAGGAGATAGGAGATAAATATAGCCGTATCAAAAGGCAGAAGTCCGGCTTGTATTTTGAAAACATAATATAACTCCTATCTCCTATCTCCTAACTCCTATCTGCGTTAAAGTGTCCTTAACCTCGGCTTCAATACTTCTCCTCCAGCCGCGAGATGGCGCTGGCGATGGTTTGCTCCGTCGCTTGTTTGCCGTACTTGTCCACCTCGGCCTTGTTCTTGTCCCCGTGGGTTAAGCACCCCGCGCCGCCGATGCAGCCGCCCACGCAGGCCATGCCCTCCACAAAGTTGCCGTCCAGGGCGTTGCGGTTCAGCTTGAGGAGCGCCATGCGGCATTCCTCGATACCGTCGCAGGCCACGGGCTTGAGCTCGAAATCGGTGATTTCCTGCTCCTTGAGCGCTTCCTCCACTGCGTCGCGCAGGCCGCCGGAGCGGGCGAAGATGCGGCCAAAATAGGAGGCGTGATCCAGCGGCGCTTCCTCCAGGGCGGTAATGTCCAGGTCGCGGCTGTCCAGGAGCGCCTGCAATTCCTCAAAGGTGATGGCCGCGTCCACATAAGGCTTCACGGCATCCAACTGCACCTCGGCTTTCTTCGCCGTGCACGGGCCGATGAACACGATCTTGACGTTCTCCTCATGCTCCTTCAAGAACTTCGCCAGCGTGGCCTGGGGCGAGAGGTTGTGGGAAATGTAGGGCGTCAGCTTGGGGAACTCATTCTGGATGTAGGACACGAACGCGGGACAGCAGGAGCTGGTCAGCTTGCCCTTTTCGGCCAGCTCCTTCGCTTCGTGCCAGGCGACCATGTCCGCGCCCAGCGCGGCTTCCATCACCTCGGCAAAGCCCAGCGCTTTGATCCCGGCGATCACCTGGCCCAGCTTGGCGTAGGTCAGCTGGCTGCCGATGGCGGGCGCGACCAGGGCGATCATCTTGTATTTCGTGTTGTTCTCGCTGCCCTTGATCATGTCGATCACGTTCAGGATGAAGCTCTTGTCCTGAATCGCGCCGAAGGGACACTGGTACACGCACGCGCCGCAGGAGATGCACTTTTCGTGGTCGATCTGCGCGGCGTCGTCCTCGCTGATGGAAATGGCCTTGATCTTGCAGGCGTTCTGGCAGGGGCGCTTGCGGTTCACGATGGCGCTGTACGGGCACACCTTGGCGCATTGGCCGCACTCCACGCACTTGGTTTTGTCGATGTGCGCGGTGTGGTTGTGGTCAAAGGAAATCGCGCCCTTCCGGCAGGCGTCCTCGCACCGGTGGGCCAGGCAGCCGCGGCAGGAGTCCGTCACGTCGTAGCCGGAGGCGGGACAGTCGTCGCAGGCAATGTCGATGACCTGGATAATGTCCGGCTGGTCGTGCGCGCCGCCCATGGCCAGCTTCACGCGCTCGCTCAAAATGGCGCGTTCCTTGTACACGCAGCAGCGCATCGTGGGCACCTTGCCGGGCACGATGTCCTTTGGAATGTCCAGCACGTGGTCCAGCAGCGTTCCGTCCCAGGCGTGGCGCGCCACTTCGCGCAGTACCTTGTATTTTAAAACCTGAACCTTGGTGTCAAATTTCCGCATGAATTCACAGCCTTTCCGATCAAATGATAAAAACGCATAAATCATTCTATGTTTCGACATACGCCCCGCATATTCCTGCAAATGAGAAAAAGAATTCCGCCCTGGGAAAAGAATGCTTTGACATCCGCCTTTGTATCCGATATAATGAAGATACATGGAAACCCAAATGGTTTTCAAAAATACGTCAGGAGGATTTATAGAATGCGCAAACGGATTTTTGCCATGCTGACCGCGCTGGTCATGCTGCTGTCTCTCGTTCCCGCGGCAATGGCGTCCACTGTGGAAGTGACCGCCGTGACCGGTACTGGTACGGCCAAGGGCTTCGGCGGCGACGTGACCGTCACCATGACGCTGGTGGACGGCGAAATCGCCTATGTGGAAATGGAAGGCAGCGGTGAAACCGCCGGCATCGGCGGCAACATCATCAACGAATGGCCCGAAGCGTTCGTGAACGCCAACGGCATCGTGGACACCTACACTGGCGCGACCTTCGCCCAGATCACCCGCGCGGGCGTGCTGGAAGCGGCCAGGGCGGCGCTGGAAAACGCGGGCGTGAACCCCGACGATTATCTGCGCGAAGCGGGCCAGGAAGCGGCTGAGGACGTGACCCTCGACGCGGATATCGTGATTGTCGGCGCGGGCGGCGCGGGCATGACCGCCGCCATCGTGGCGGCCGACGCGGGCAAGCGCGTGGTCGTGCTGGAGAGCCAGCCCGCCGTGGGCGGCAACTCCGTCAAGTCCACCGGCGGCATGAACGCCGCCAAGACCGTATATCAGGACAAGAACGAGTTTGGCGAAGCCGCGGGCGTGGACAAGACCCTGGCCGCCGCCGAAGCCTACGCGGACAACGAGTTCATTGCCAACTCCGCCAGCGTCGTAAAGTCCCAGTGGGAGTCCTGGCAAGCGAATCCCGAAGGATACTTTGATTCCGTGCAGCTCTTTGCGCTGGACACCATGATCGGCGGCAAGGGCATCAACGACCCCGAGCTGGTGAAAACGCTGGTGAACGAGAGCTCAAGCGCGATTGACTGGCTGCAAACCGTGGGCATCGACCTGAACAACGTGGCGGCCTTCGGCGGCGCGTCCGTGAAGCGCATTCACCGCCCCGTGGACGAAAACGGCAAGGTCGTTTCTGTCGGCGCTTACATCGTGCCCCGCCTCGAAGCGGCCATGAAGGAGCGCGAAAACATCACCCTGTGCCTGGACACCACCGCCACCGAGATCCTCACCAATGAAGCGGGCGCGGCGGTCGGCGTGAAGGCCGAGGGCAAGACCGGCAACACCGTCACCGTGAACGCCCAGGCTGTCATCCTGGCCACCGGCGGCTTCGGCGCGAACCTGGACATGGTCGTGCAGTACAAGCCTGACCTGGACGGCTTCATGACCACCAACGCCTCCGGCATCCAGGGCCAGGGCATCCTGATGGCCGAAGCCCTCGGCGCGGCCACCGTGGATATGGAGCAGATTCAGATTCATCCCACCGTGCAGGCCGACACCGCTTCCCTCATCACCGAAGGCCTTCGCGGCGACGGCGCTGTGCTGATCAACGCGAACGGCGAACGCTTCATCGACGAATGGTGTCCGCCGCCGAAATCGCCCAGCCCGGCTCCTTCTCCTGGCTGGTGGTGGATCAGAAGATGGTGGACGCTTCCTCCGTCATTCAGGGCTACATCACCCGCGGCCTGATGCTCAGCGGCGACACCTACGAAGCTCTGGCCGAAGCGCTGGAAATCCCCGCCGACGCCTTCGCTGCCACCATGGAAAAGTGGAACGGCTACGTGGCTGAAAAGAACGACCCCGACTTTGGCCGCACTTCCTTTGCTTCCCCCCTGGATACCGCGCCCTTCTACGCTGTGAAGGTGACGGCGGGCATCCACCACACCATGGGCGGCCTCAAGATCGACACCGAAACCCATGTGCTGAACGCGAACGGCGAAATCATCCCCGGCCTCTTCGCGGCGGGTGAAGTCACCGGCGGCGTCCACGGCGCGAACCGCCTGGGCGGCAACGCTGTGGCCGACATTATCGTCTTTGGCCGCATCGCGGGCGAACAGGCTGCCGCTTCTATCAAATAATATTCTTTGCGTAAAAATCGTCCCTGCTCCTGAAAATGGAGCAGGGACGGTTCCGTTTGTAGCGATCGTAAACCTTTTCAATTCACAAAGGTTTTTAGAGTTCAGAGTTCAGAGTGCAGAGTACAGATGTTTTACCAGTCCCCCGGGAATCAGATCACCGTCAATTTTCTCTGCACTCTGTACTCTGCACTCTGAACTCTCCTATTACGCCACACGCACTTGAAGGAGGAACAAGCATGAGCACCTACCGGCAATATCAGGACGCCCGCGACGCGGCATGGCGGGCGCTGTTGGAATTGCCGGAAAAGAAGCTGCCCGTGGACGTGGACGCGCTGGCAAAGAAAATGGGCGTGGAAATCCATCCCTTTCCCGGGCGCGAGCAGCAAAGGCTGTACGCGCTGGTGAACAAGGCGGCCAGGGGCCCGTGCGTGTCGCTGCGCATCCGGCGCAACTGGCACATCTTCCTGCGGGAAAAAGCGCTGGACGAAAGCCACCGCCGCTTCGCCATCGCGCATGAACTGGGGCATCTGTTCCTTTTACACGATACCGAAATCCTGACTCCCGGCGTGCGGTGCTTTGCCGGGCGGGAAAACATCGGCGACGTGCTGGACGACCCGCAGGAATTGGAGGATTATACCGCTGACCTGTTTGCCGTTCGGCTGCTTTCTCCCGCCTGCCTGCTGCATGAAATGCACATGGATTCCTCCGGCGACATTATGCGCCTGTGCGGCCTGCCGCCCCACGCGGCGGTGATTCGCGCGGAACGGATGGAACTGCTGAATGAGCGCGACGTGTATTACACCCATATGCTGGAAGCCAAGGTACGCAACGCTTTCCTGCCCTGGCTGAACAGCCGCCGTTTCCCCGAAGCGGAAGGCGCGGAGGTGAAGCTGCGCTACGCTTCGGAAGCCGTTCCCGTGATGGAGATTCACGCCTATCCCCAAGCCCTTCCCGAAATCCTGGAAACACAGATGGAAAACACCAAAACGGAAAAGCTGAACGGAAAAGCTGCCCGAAATCCCGACGCCCCTTCCGCCGAAGCAATTTCAAGGGAAAAAGAAAACCCTGTTCCGATACGTTCTCCGTCAGAACAGGGTGAAAATTCTCAGCACCATAGCCGTTCTTCTTGTTTTCCTGATTTTGTATTTCGCGGGAAGATAGGAGATAATAGTTTTTTCCCAAATTATGAATGAGGAAACAACCCCAAAGCCTTCCCCTGCGAGGCAATGTTGTCAACTTAAGAGAAACACGTTCCAATATCAACCAAGAAACATATCTATAAGCCAACTACAATTGTCATTCTGAGCGCATCCGGCGCGTTCGCTTGCGCTCGCCCAAGGCGAGTAGAATCTCCTTGTCGGGCGTCAAGTTAGAACGGAGGAGATCCTACCCGCCCTTCGGGACGGGCGCAAGCGAACACGACGGCCTCCTTCGTCGGCCTGTTCAGGATGACAATGGAGATTGGTTGATGAATTTGTAGCTTGGTTGATCTTGTTCGGGTTTATTGCTTCTTTTCCTTAAGTTGATGACATTGCCCTGCGAGGGGAAGGCTTTTGGGGTGACAACCTTCCTGAAGACAACAGTTATCTCCTCTCTTCTCTCTCCTAACTCCTATCTTAATGATCTAAATTGCCCTTTTCCAATCCATCAGAACACGGAACCCTTATTATTCCTCCCTCACTCTCAGCTGCCAGAACGCCACAGCCGCGGCGGCGGCCACGTTCAGGGAGTCGATGCCGCCCGCCATGGGGATTTTCACGATATGGTCGCACTGGTCGAGCGTAGCCTCAGCCAGCCCG
>CADAKE010000110.1 GCA_902788445.1 uncultured Eubacteriales bacterium | reverse complement strand
GAAGGCGCTCAGGGGCGCTTCGTTGACGGCGAATTCTTCATTCTTGAAGATGTAGTTATTCAGGGAACCGGCGGCGCTCTTCTGGCCGTAATCCTTGCCAGCGCCTTCCCGATAGAAGCTCCACAGGGTGGGGTTCACGGTGAAGCCGTCCTGCTCCAGGGCGTCCTTCAGGGTGGTGGCGTCGGCGTTGTTCATGCCGCCGGAACCGGTGCCGCCGTAGACGAACTTGGCGGAGGAGGTGCCGAACAGGCTCACCTTCTCATTGCCCGCCATGGGCAGCGCGTCGCCGCGGTTGAGCAGCAGCACCGCGCCGTTGGCGACCACGGATTCGCAGATCAGGTCGGCGGCGGCGGCCTGTTCCGCGCTGGTTTCATAGTCGGATACGAACCGGGGCGGCAGATCCTCCGCCGCGTCGCCCACCACGGTGCTGCCTTCGATGCCCAGCACCATGTTGATAATGGAGGCGTAGTTGTTGGCGATAGGTCCGGCGATCATAAGGAACGCGAACAGAAACGCGAATACGCCGCAGAGGATTTTCCATATCAGCTTGCCCTTGGGCTTGCCGCTTTTATTTTTAGCCATATGTTTACTCCCTTCGGTTTGTGTTTAACCAGAGAGGAGTTAGGAGAGAGGAGATAGGAATTTATATAGTAGAAACAAAGGAGTGTGGTCAAATATTCATTCGCATTGAAATCACTATAAAAACTCCTAACTCCTCTCTTCTAACTCCTCTCTCGTGAAAAGGCCGCCGCACTTTCGCACGGCGGCCTCAAAGGTTCAGTCAGTGAAGCGGGGATTATTCGGTGATGTTGAACACGGCGATGGATTCTTCCACGTTGGAGCAGGCAACGATCTTGTTTTCCAGGGTCACGTCGTCCAGGTCTTCGCGCAGGTCTTCCACGGTGATCACAGTGCCGGCGATGTTGTGGTTGGCAACGAAGTCGGCAGCGCCGTCGTCAGAACCGTCGGGGAAAGCGATATCGGTCATTTCGTCGGTCCAGTTGAAGGTATCCAGCACCATGGCATAGCCCAGCACATTGCGGCCATGGCCCTTGCCGTGCTGCTCAAAGTAGATGCCATCCAGGGTGTCCAGGGTGATGTCAAAGTGGCAGGCTTCGTCGTCAGCGGATTCCACGCAGGAATAGGTGCCGGAGTACACGATCAGCTTGTTGGCCTTGAGGCCGGGGTCGGTGGTGCCGAAAGCGTATTCGCGGTAGTACAGTTCATAGTTGGTGTCGTCGCGGAGCACCAGGCTGATGTCGCGGGTCCAGTACCAGCCCACCGCGTCGATGAAGCTCACTTCGCTCAGGTTGTAGGTGCTCTTGATGGGTTCGGCAAAGGCGACGCTCATCATGGACAGGGTCAGGGCCAGCACGGCCAGCAGCGCCAGAAACTTTTTCATGGGGTAATCCTCCTTTAATCTTCACCTGCCTGGGCAGGTCGTGTTTGTGATAAGAATGTATCAAACGGAGCGATTTGAAACAAGGGAAACATCGTAACTGTACTTTTTCACATCGTAACCGGGATTACCGCATGAAGCCGTCCAGGAAAGCGTTGTAGAGGTTGAAGCGGCCCTTCAAGGTCTGGTGGATTTCCTTGGAGATGGCGACGTAGAAATTGTTCACGCTGGGATCGGTGCCGAAGGAAAAGGCGTCGTCCGCGATCATGGCGTTGGCGAGGGCCACGGTGCCCTCATAGGCCAGGTCCCGCTTGCCGCCGGTGCAGATGTAGAAGTAAATATCCTGGCCTGCTTCGCCGAAATCCACCATGGCCTTTTTCAGGTTGGGCAGATAGTCCGGGGTGCTGTAGGACATGGGCATGAACCACTTCGCCCAGTCGAGCATCCGGTAGGAAATCGTCCAGCAGACGCCGCTGCCCTGGCTGTAGCCGGAGAAAGCGCGGTGGTCGCGGGAGGCCGCAAAGCCCGCGGCATCGGCGGTTTCAGCGTAGGTGCTGTACTTGGTTTCGGCGGCGGGCATCAGGTCGTTGCGCACTTCGTCCACGAACACCTGGTGGTTGGTGGCGCGGGTTTCGTAGTCATAGTAGTAAGTCGGGCAGACCATGATGAAGGGCTCGCAGACGCCCATTTCGATCATGTTGTCGATGGCGTTCTTCACCAGTTCGTCGCCGATGAAGCTGTCCTGGGTCTCGTTGGTGCCGTGGGTGAAGTAGAGGATGTTATACTGTTTGTTTGCGTCGTAGCCGTAGGGCAGGTACACATTGGCCCACTGGTTCAGCGTTTCGCCGTAAACGTCGGTGGTGTATTCCAGGCGTTCGATGGTGCCGGGCTGGGTGGATGGCGCCTCCCAGAATTTGGGCTGGTAGTTGCGGAAATAGGATTGATTGCCGCCGTCCAGTTCGGTGACGGTTTCTTTCCTGTCCTCCGGCGCGACCCGTTCTTCCGCCAGGGCCATGCCCAGGCCGCACGCGATGGCCAGCGCCAGCAGCAGCGCAACGATTCTTTTCATCTCTTTGTTCCTCCTTGTCCCCTATTCAAAGGGCGTTTTCTTGCCCTGATCCTACAAAAAAACGCGGCCCGCCGCAAGGCGAACCGCGCAAATGACAGGGTCTGCATCGTAATTGATTATTTCTCCGGCGCAAGGAGCAGGATATCCAGGAAGAACAGTTTCCCGCGCTGCTCTACGGTGAGCATCCCGTTGTACTTCTCCGCGACGCGGTTCATGCTCTTCATGCCGAAGCCGTGCCAGTCCTTATCCTCCTTCGTCTGCGGCAGGCCATCCACAAAGGCGATGTTTTCCTCGCAGGGGTTTTCCATGTGGATGGTGAGCATGTTGCCGTCCCGGGCGGCGGAGAGGGAAATGAAGCGCTCCGTTTCCTGCGGCAGGGCGGAAACGGCGTTGATGGCGTTGCTCAGGGCGTTTTGGAACAGAGAATACAAGTCCAGTTCCTCCACGAAGGAAAAGTCCGTCTGGCCCAGGTTGCAGGTGAGCACGATGTTCCTTTGCTGGCAGATGCCGATCTTTTCCGCCAGCAGCACGTCCAGCACCTCGTTGCCCGAATTGGCGGGGCGCTCGTAGGCCGCGATGGAATGCTTGAGCGCGTCCAGCTGCTCCTGGGGCACGGTGCCGCGGAAGGATTGAAGCAGATGCTTTAAATCGTGATACTTCTCGTTGATGATCTGGGCGCTTTCCTTGCTGGCCTCGTACTGCACCCGCTGCTGGTGCACCAACTCACGCATGGTTTCCACGTGGCTGGAAAGCCGCGCCTGCTCCATCACGCCGAACTGCAGGGCAATGACCAGCACGTCGATCAAAATCTGGAACACCGCCTCGGCAATGATGGCCATGCTGTTGCGGTCGGGATTGTCCTGGCTGAGCCGGGCCATGCCGATGCACAGCAGCAGCACCGCCACGGAAAAGATGGCCTTGTTTTTGTTGTCAAAGCTGTCGTTGCGGTTTTTCACGAAAGGCCGCAGAGCGAAAAAGATCAGCACATACACCGCGCCATAGCAAATCAAATCCACCGCGATCACGCCCCAGGACAGCTGGGCAAGCCGGGCCACGGCGTCGATCTGGCGCACCAGGGTTTTCACGCTCCCGGCAATATCCTGGGCGATATAGCCGGTGGCGGCGGTAAAGAGGATCGTCCAGATGTTTTCGTTATAGCAGGCGAACGCAATCCCAATCAGCAGGAAATACACGATGGCCGCCACCAGGGCATGGGACGCGATGGCCGCCAGCGAATTGCCGGGGATATAGAGCCGCACGCCGAAAAAATACAAAAGCAGGCAGCCAACGCCCGTTCCCAGGATCAGCTGCAAAGGGAACGCTTTTCGTTTTTTCAGAGGATAAGAGACCAGCAAAAGCCCGATCACCGCCTGCAAAAGCGAAATGGCGCTTCGGGCGTCTCGGTACCAGTCCGGCAAGTAGGTCGTCATCGGCTGCCTCCCTTGTACTGGGCCAGCGCCACCAGGAAATCCTTTCGCTTGGCCTTGCTGATGACCAGTTCGTCCTGGTGCACGGTCACAGTGTCGCCGCTCACGCCGCGCACATATTTCAGGTTCACCAGATAGCAGGCGTTGCACCGCACGAAATGGGCGGAGGCGAGTTTCTCCTCATAGCTTTTCAGGTTGCCCCACTGGCGGTAGACCTCGCTGCCCGTGTGGATGAGGATATCGTGGTTGGACACCTCGATATAGGTCACGTCATCCGCGCTGACCCGGCGGATATCCTCCTTGGTGCGCAGTTCCAGGGTCTGGGAGGTGGTTTGGTGCGCCAGCATCCGGCAAACGCGATCCATCTTGGTGGAAAATTCCTCATACCGCACGGGCTTGAGCACATAATCGAACGCGCCGACAGAGTAGCCCTCGATGGCGTACTGGGTGAGCATAGTAATAAAAATGATCATCACCCGGTTGTCCATCTGCCGAATGCGCTTCGCCACGTCCATGCCCAGCATGTCCGGCATCTGAATGTCCAGGAACATCACATCCGCGTCGCACTTGTATTCCGTCAGCAGGGGAATGGAGCGATCGTAATGCTTGCTGGTGTAGGAAAAATCCGGATGCGATTCGGCGTAGCGCGCAAGCATCTGCTGCAAGCGCGCGGCCTGCTCCGCCTGGTCTTCCAGAATCACAATGTTCATCATACCGCTTTTTCTCCCTTCGCCAGCTATGTGACCATCATACGCTTTTTTATTGTATTAATCGTAACAGAACCCGATTCATGTTTCAATGGAAACATCGTAATCGGGCGTTTCAACATCGTGAATCGCCCGGCGGCTGCTTCTGCGGCAGATGAAAAGAAACCGCCTGAATGATGCAGACGGTTTCCCATGCTGATTGGTAACTGGTTAGTCATATTCAGAAGGAGCAAAGTTCTAAGTTCCAAGTTCAAAGTTCTAAGCCATTCGTTTGTTATAATAGATACACATCTTTGCCGTTTACGCCATGTAGACGAAATATCTTAGAACTTAGAACTTTAAACTTAGAACTCTCCTGAACGCGGCTGAACAGCTATGCCGATCGTTTTATTTGATCGTGAGCACCGAATGAATCGTCACCGTTCCGATTTCGTCCTCGTTGTGGAGCACGTCGCCCGATTCGTCGCGGGTGATGGTGACAGCGCCGTCCTCAGCGGTTTCGACGTTCACGGTGCCTTCGCTTTCGATGGCGTATTCTTCCTCGCTGAAGGAGAAGTAGAACTCGCGGCTGGTTTCGCCGTCTTGGTTGGTGTAGCCGTCCCACAGGCTGTGCACGTTGCCGGGGCCGGTGATAAAGCCAATGTGGATCTCAATCTCGCAGTCGGCCGGGTCGCTGCCGCTGACCTTGCAGGAGAAATTGATCAGTTCATGGTCTGGGCCGGTCATGCCGACGGTGAAAGCGCTGTTTCCTTTTTCATCGCGGGTCAGGGACACATTGGGCAACAGTTCCGCCCAGGCGCAGGAGATTTCTCCGTTCTCAATCAGGTTGGTGGTGATGCGCACATCCTCCGCCGTAGCCACGGCATTCAGGAACGCATCGCCCTCGCACGCCGCGTTCAGCAAAATCTGATTATCCTGTTGGAAAAGCGTGCAGGTCACTTTGCCGTACCGAGCGATAAAGTCCGCCGCCTCGTCCGTCCCTTCCGCTTCCACGGTCAGGGTGAACTGCCGCCCGTTCATCAGCGCGGTCAGCGCGCCAAATACGTCCGCTTCGTTTTCCGCCATAGCGCCCGCGGCGCAAAGGAGCAAGATGGAAACCAGCAGAACCGCAACGATCTTTTTCATCATACAAACCTCCCGCGTTTATCTTTTGCATCATGTTATTATGCTTTGTTTTTTCAATCAACAGGTACAGCGTAATTTGTCCCGTACACATCGTAAGTCGCACTTTTGCTGTACTTCCTGGGGAACCGCTTGCTTTTTGACCGCTTTCTTGCTACAATGGGGACGATTCGTAAGCAGAGTAGCTGCAGGCGCGCCAAGTGTCCATGGACGGGGAGTTGCCATGGGACGAAGCCGGGACCCCCGGCGCGGTGCCTGCCGCGCATCCCGCTGCACGGTTCACATACTGCCTCTGCGGATCAAAGCATGTATCTGTCAGGAGGCTATTTGTATGCAAAAAAACAATTCATCGCGGGACAAAACGCTGTTTAAAACCCCGTTCTCCAAAGCGTACTGGATTCAGGCCGCGTCGGAATTCAAGCGGCTGGACGTGCTCATCTTCGCCGCCCTGATGATTGCCCTGCGTGTGGCGCTGAAATCCGTCAGCATTCCCATCGCGGCCAATCTGCGCATCAACGTGGCGTTTTTCATCAATGCCTTCGGGGCGATGGTGTTCGGCCCGGTCGTCGCCATCGCGGCGGCGGCCATTTCGGACACGCTGGGCTGCCTGCTCTTCCCCACCGGCGTTTACTTCTTTCCGTTTATCTTTACCGAAATCGCCGGGTCGCTGATCTTCGCGCTGTTTCTGTACCGGACGGAGGTCACCGCGCTGCGCGTGACGCTGAGCCGGTTCTGCATTGATTTCTTTGTGAACATTGTTCTCAATACGCCCATCATGTGGCTGTATTACCAGATGATGCTGGGCAAGAGCTACAAGCTGTTCGACGCCCTGCGCATCGTGAAAAACCTGGCGCTGTTCCCGATCGAATCGGTGCTGCTGGTGCTGTTCCTGCGGGTGGTCATTCCGCCCGCGCAGAAGCTGGGCTTTGTATACAGCGGCGTGGACAAGCTGCGCTTCACGAAAAAGAACATCGTTTTCCTGGTCGTCATGACGCTGGTGGGCATTGCCGCGGTGGCGCTGTACGTGGCTTACAAATGATTGAAGGAGTTGCTTTTATGACCGAAAATCAGCAGGCCATTTTAAACGGATTGGCTGAACTGTATCCCGATGCCGGGCCGGAACTGCAATTTACGAATCCCTATGAAACGCTGGTCGCCACCATTTTGGCGGCCCAGTGCACGGACGCGCGGGTGAACATGGTGACGCCCGCGGTGTTTCGGGATTTCCCCGACGCCAAGGCCATGGCGCAGACCACGCCGGAGATTCTGTTTCCCTATGTGAAGTCCTGCGGGTTCAAGTCCAAGGCCACCAACATCGTAAACGCCTGCAAGATCATCGCGGAAAAGTACGACGGCGAAGTGCCCTCCACCCTGGAGGAGCTGACCCAGCTTCCCGGCGTGGGCCGCAAAACCGCCAACGTGGTGCTGGCCTTTTCCTTCGGCCAGCCCGCCATTCCGGTGGACACCCATGTATTCCGCGTCGCTAACCGGCTGGGCCTTTCCGACGCCTTGACGGTGGAGGAAACGGAGCGGCAGCTGATGGAGCTGATTCCAAAGGAATTATGGAGCCAGGCGCATCACTGGATGATCTATCACGGCCGCCGCGTCTGCCACAGCCAGAAGCCGGACTGCGAAAACTGCGCCTTGCGGCCCTATTGCAAAGCCGCCCATCAGGAACAGATGATCAATCCCAAGGCCGACGCAAAAAAACGCGCCCAGGCCCGGAAGGCCAAGGCGGCAACGCTTTAAAAAATCGAATAATGCTTCTCACGTTTTTAGAGTACAGAGTGCAGAGTTCAGAGTGCAGATATTATTCTTGAACAATCAAGAATACCTCATTGTCAACTAAAATATCTGCACTCTGAACTCTGCACTCTTTACTCTCTCTCCAATCATCAGGATGGATTGAAAGTATCCTTTCAACTGCGCTTTCCCGATCAATAGACTTCCTGCGCGCGGAGCTTATATCCGTGGCGGTACACCGTTTCAATGCAGAAGAAGCCCAGCTTCTTGCGCAGGCGCTGGATATGCACGTCCACAGTGCGGGTCTCCCCCGGGCTCACGTAGCCCCAGGCGTCCCGCAGCAGTTCTTCCCGGGACACGGGGCGGTCAAAGTTTTGGGCCAGTTCCTGCAAAAGGGAAAATTCCTGCTGCGTCAGCACGCAGGGCCGCCCGTCCACATAAACGGTTTTCCGTTCGTCGTCAATCGCCAGCAAAGTGGGGTTTTCATCCTTGGGGAAAATAGAAAGCATGGTACTCATTTGTTCCTCACCTCACCCATATAGACGAATGAGGAATGAGAATTGTTCCAGCAAAATGAAATTTTCCTGAAAAATACGGAATCCCAAATACAAAGAAAAAACAGAAGGCAAGCATTTGTTACTCAACTTTCCCATAAGCAAATGACGCCCACTCTCAATCACTGCAACGAAAAGCAGGAAGAAAAAAGAAGCATTGACAATCAAGCGGGGATACAAT
>CADAKE010000109.1 GCA_902788445.1 uncultured Eubacteriales bacterium | reverse complement strand
CTTAGAACTTAGAACTTTCAACTTGGAACTTCAAAAATTATGGCCCAGAGAACGGAAGGAGTACGTTTCAGGCACCCCAGAAAAGAGAGGCGGTTCATCGGCTGAAAGGCCGCCGGGGCAGCGAAGCGGAAGGTCGTCCGGGAGGGCGGCGGATGAACGCGCAGTAGTTCGCCCGGAAAGGAACGCACGTTACAGCGGCCATGAGGCAGCGGAAATCTCCGCTGTGAAGCAAGGTGGTACCACGGGTCAATCCGTCCTTCGGGATGAATTGGCCCGTTTGATTTTGATTTAGATAGGAGTGAGGAGATAGGAGATTTATATAGTCGAATGAATGAACGAAAGCCGCGCTTGCGTTTATTGAAAACACTATAAAACTCCTATCTCCTCACTCCTCACTCCTCACTTCATCCGACTTTAGGAGGATATAAAAATGCCTGAAGAATTTACCATGGAAAAAACCTACAACCCTCAAGCCATTGAGGGCGAAACCTACAAAAAATGGGAAGAGAGCGGCGCGTTCGCCCCGAAGATCGACAAAAGCAAGAAGCCCTTCACCATCGTGATGCCGCCGCCCAACGTGACGGGCCAGCTGCACATGGGCCACGCCATGGACGCGACCTTGCAGGATTCCCTGATCCGCTATCACCGCATGAAGGGCGACCCCACCCTGTGGCTCCCCGGCACCGACCACGCCTCCATCGCCACCGAGGTGAAGGTGGTGGAGAAGCTGCGCGCCGAAGGACTGACCAAGGAAAAGCTGGGCCGCGAAGGATTCCTGGAGCACGCCTGGGCCTGGAAACGCGAGTACGGCGGACGCATCACCCGCCAGCTGCGCCGCATGGGCGCTTCCTGCGATTGGAGCCGTGAGCGCTTCACCATGGACGAGGGCTGCTCTAAGGCCGTGCGCGAGGTGTTCGTGCGGCTGTATGAAAAGGGCCTCATCTATCGCGGCTACCGCCTGGTGAACTGGTGCACCCACGACAAGACCGCCATCTCCGACGCCGAAGTGGAATATGTGGAGAAGGACGGCAACTTCTGGCACATTCTCTATCCCGTGAAGGAAACGGGCGAAAAGCTGGAGCTGGCCACCACCCGCCCCGAAACCATGCTGGGTGACACCGCCGTGGCCATCAACCCCGCCGACCCCCGCTACGCCCACCTGCACGGCTGTCATGTGATTCTGCCCCTCATCAACAAGGAAATCCCCATCGTGTGCGACGAGCACGCGGACATGGAAAAGGGCACCGGCGTGGTGAAGATCACCCCCGCCCACGACCCCAACGATTTTGAAGTGGGCCAGCGCCATAACCTGCCCATCGTGCGCGTGTTCACCTACGACGGCCACATGACCGGCGAAAAGGACAAGGCCGAGGCCGACGCCATCTTCGCCGCTGGCAAGGCCGCCGTGAACGAGCCCGAGGTGCTGGACTGCGGCAAGTATGCCGGGATGACCACCGACGAAGCCCGGAAGGCCATCGTGGCCGATCTGGAAGCGCTGGGCCTGCTCAAGTCCATCGAGCCCCTCAAGCATGAGGTGGGCACCTGCTACCGCTGCCACACCGTGATCGAGCCCATGATGAGCCTGCAATGGTTCGTGAAAATGGAGCCCCTGGCCAAGCCCGCCCTGGAAGCCGTGAAGGAAGGAAAGACCAAGTTCCTGCCCGACCGCTTCGCCAAGATTTACTACAATTGGATGGAAAACACCAAGGACTGGTGCATCAGCCGCCAGCTCTGGTGGGGCCACCGCATCCCCGCCTGGTACTGCGAGGACTGCGGCAAGACCATCGTGAGCCGCGAAAACCCGACGGAATGCTCCTGCGGCTGCAAGAAACTGACCCAGGACGAGGATGTGCTGGACACCTGGTTCTCCTCCGCCCTGTGGCCCTTCTCCACGCTGGGCTGGCCGGACGACACCGAGGACCTCAAATACTTCTATCCCACCACCACCCTGGTGACGGGCTATGACATCATTTTCTTCTGGGTGGCCCGGATGATTTTCTCCGGCATCGAAAACATGGGAGAAGTGCCCTTTGAAAACGTGGTCATCCACGGCCTGGTGCGCGACGCTCTGGGCCGCAAGATGAGCAAGAGCCTGGGCAACGGCGTCGACCCGCTGGAAATCATCGACCAGTACGGCGCGGACGCCCTGCGCTTCTCCCTGGTGATGGGCATTTCTCCCGGCAACGACACCCGCTATTCCACCGAGAAAGTGGAAATGGCCCGGAACTTTGCCAACAAGGTGTGGAACGCCAGCCGCTTCGTGCTCATGAACCTGGACGGCAAAGAGAAATTGGACGGAAAAGACCTGACTCTCCCTGACCGCTGGATTTTGAGCAAGTATAATGAGGCCGTGCGCCAGATCAGCAAGAACTTTGAGGAAGCGGAATACGGCCTGGCCGCGCAGAAGATTTACGATTTCACCTGGTCGGAATTCTGCGACTGGTATATCGAACTGGCCAAGGGCGGCCTGCTGGGCGATGACCCGCAGCGCAAAGCCGCCGTGCGTGCCGTGCTGCAAACGGTGCTTTCCGGCCTGCTCCGCCTGCTGCACCCCTTCATGCCGTTCCTGACGGAGGAAGTGTACAAGAACCTGCCCGGCGAAGCCGACGCCTCCTGTATGCTGGCGGACTGGCCGAAGGAACTGACGGCCTACGACTTCCCCGCCGAAGCCGCCCGGATGGAGGGCATTATGGATATGATCCGCGCCATCCGCAACCTGCGCGCCGATATGAAGGTGCAGCCCAGGCCAGCGTGAGCCAGCTGGAAATGCTGGAGCCCGGCCAGGCCATCAACGAAAAGATCGTCAGCGCCGTGTGCCAGGCCGGTGAGTTCTTCATCCCCCTGGGCGAACTGGTGGATTTGGAAAAGGAAAAGGCCCGCCTGAATAAGGAGCGCCAGAACTTAGTGAACGAAATCGCCCGCGCCGAAGGCAAGCTGAACAATCCCGGCTTCGTCAGCAAGGCCCCCGCCAATTTGGTGGCCGCCGAAAAGGAGAAGCTGGAAAAGAACAAGGAAATGCTCGTGGCGCTGGATAAGCGCATCGCGGAGCTGGGATAACCGTTTTTATCGGGGGAAACCGCTCTTTGATGGTCAAAGAGCGGTTTCCCCCGAACCCCTTTCCGAGAAAACCAAAAAGCATAAGCCGTCATGTTTTTGCCTATTTGGAGAGAAAAAATGCAAAGCGCAAAAGTGGAACAATCGGAAAAAGAAAACAAATTGGTAGAAACCAAATCTATTATCTGCCATCGGACATTAAAAGAACGTGCAGAAGCCTACGACGGAGAATTGCATTTATCAGAAGAATACGATTGGGGCGAACCCGTTGGCGACGAAGTTTGGTAAACGCAATCGGATAGAAGGAGCCACTATGTCATTTCATCATATTCCCGTACTGCTCAATGAAGTGTTGGAGTATTTAAATCCCCAGCCGGGAGAAGTCTACGCCGACGGCACGCTGGGCGGAGGGGGCCACAGCGAAGCAATCCTGAAAGCCATGGGGGAGAGCGGCACGCTGTACGGCATTGACCGCGACCCGGCGGCGATTGCGGCGGCGTCGGAACGGTTGAAGGGATTTCAGGGCTTCCATGCCGTTCACGGCAATTTCCATGATGTGAAGGAACTGCTGCCGGGCGTTCAGCTGAACGGCGGGTTATTGGACTTGGGCGTTTCGTCCTATCAGCTGGACACGCCCGAACGGGGCTTTTCCTACCACGACGACGCGCCGCTGGACATGCGCATGGACACCACCCAGGGCATGACCGCCGCGGAGTATGTGAACACGGTCAGCGAGCAGGAGTTCTGTCGCGTGCTGCGGGAATACGGCGATGAAAAATGGGCGGTTCGCATCGCGCAGATTTTGATGGAAAAGCGGAAGGAAAAGCCCTTGGAAACGACCCAAGATTTGGTCGCCGTGGTGGACGCCGCCATTCCCAAGGCCGTGCGCCGCAAGGACGAAGGGCACCCCGCCCGCCGCACCTTCCAGGCCGTGCGCATCGCGGTGAACGATGAACTGGCCCCCCTGGAACAGGCCCTGCGGGACTGGGTGGACATGCTGGTACCCGGCGGCAGGCTGGCGGTGATCACCTTCCATTCGGTGGAGGATCGCATCGTGAAGCTGACCTTCCGAAAATTGCAAAACCCATGCACCTGCCCCCCAAAAGCGCCCATCTGCACCTGCGGCAAAAAGCCCCTGGGCCGGGCCATCGGCGGGGCGATCAAGGCGGGAAAAGAAGAATTGGAAGATAACAACCGGGCGCACAGCGCGACATTGAGAGTGTTTGAGAAAGGGGAAGCGCTATGAGCACATTATATGTCGTGGCGACCCCGATTGGCAACCTGGGCGACATGAGCCCGCACGCCGTTGAAACGCTGAAAAGTGTTTCCCTCATTGCTGCCGAGGACACCCGCGTTACGAAAAAGTTGACCAATCATTTCGGCATCGACACGCCGCTCGTCTCCTGCCACCAGCACAATGAAAAAGGCCGCGCGCCGGAAATCGTGCAGCGGATGCTGGCGGAAGATATCGACGTGGCGGTCGTCACCGACGCGGGCACGCCCGCCATCTCCGACCCTGGCACCGAACTGGTGCGGGCAGCGGCGGACGCGGGGATTCCGGTGATTGCCGTGGCCGGGCCGACGGCCTTCGCGGCGGCGGTGAGCGTCAGCGGGTTCGATTTTTCCTCCTTCACCTTTTACGGCTTCCTGCCGCGCGGAAATACAGAACTGAAAGAAAAGCTGCTGGACATTGGCCGCAAGTCCGAAGGGGCGATTTTCCACGAATCCCCCCACCGCGTCAAAACCCTGGTCGCGGCAATCGCAGACACCCTGCCCGGCGCGATGCTGTCCGTCAGCTGCGATTTGACCAAGCTGCATGAACTGACCCTGCGCGGCACGCCGGAAAGCATCCTGTCCTCCCTGGAAGCCAACGAGAAAAGCGAGAAGGGCGAATACTGCGTGGTGGCTGACCTGCGCGGCGTGAAGCTGCCGGAGGAAAAGCCCACGGTGCAGGCCAGCCTGGAAGCGCGGATTTTTGATCTCGTCCTCAACGGCGCGTCAGTTCGTGAAGCCATCGACGCCCTGACCGAACAGGGTGAAAAAAAGAACGCGGTCAAGGCCGCCGCCCTTCGGGTCAAGGAATGGATGGAGTAATGGAAGCGGAACTGTTGAGTCGTTATTTTAAGAACAATTTAAACCATCAAGGCAGTAGGCATTAGGCAATAGGCAATAGTAAATAATGATCGATAAAATGTCGCCTCAAAACGCTGGTTTCGTCTTGCTTTCCTAATGCCTAATGCCTATTGCCTAATCCCTTTCTTACTTAAAGCGCCCGATAACATCGAAATTACCCCTTGACTCTCACGTAACGTCATACCGTATACTGATTCCCGAAAGGAGGGATTGCCGTGAAAACGGTGCATGAAGTGAGCGCCTTGACGGGGGTGAGCGTGCGGACGCTGCAATACTACGATTCCATCGGCCTGCTGCCTCCGGCGGAGCGGACGGAGGCGGGATACCGGCTGTACGACGACGCGGCGCTGGAACGTTTGCAGCAGATTCTTTTGTTCCGTTCGCTGGAGTTTCCTCTTAAGGAAATCAAATCCATCTTAGAAAGCCCGCGCTTCGACCCGCGCCAGGCGTTGGAGGATCAAATTCATTTGCTGGAACTGCGCAAACAGCACATTGAAAACCTGATCACCCTGGCAAAGGGCATGAAGGCCATGGGCATGAAGCATTTGAATTTCACGGCGTTTGACATGAACAAGATCGACGAATACACCAGGGAAGCCAAGGCTCGCTGGGGGCAAACCGCCGAATACAAAGAGTTTGAGGAAAAGGACAAGGGCCGAACGGACAAGGACCGGGAACAATTGGGCGATGAAATGATGGCGATGTTTGTGGAACTGGGCAGTCTGCGTTCCGGCAGTCCTGCCGCCCCGGAGGCCCAGGCAATCGTCAAGCGGCTGCAAGCCTTTATCACAGAACAATTCTACACCTGTACCAATGACATTTTGCTGGGCCTGGGCCGGATGTACGCGGGAGGCGGGGACATGAACAAAAACATCGATCAGGCCGGGGGAGAGGGCACGGGAGAATTTGCTTTCCAGGCCATCAAAATCCATTGCGGAAGATAAACAAAAAATTCAGCAGCCGGGGTTCGCCCCGGCTTTTGTGCTGATTATGATATGAAAAAGATGAAAAAGGAGCATTGCCATCTTTTCCTGATTCAGTTATAATGAATGGTGAAGAAATTGACAAAATGCAAGCCCCAAAATGTTTACTTGGAAAGGAGCAGGCAGCTATCATGATTTACTATGTGAACGCCCAAGCGCCGCGTGAGGGCAACGGCAGCAAGGAAACCCCCTTCCGGCACATCGACGACGCGGCGCGGGTGGCCGTGGCGGGCGATGAGGTGCTGGTCGCCCCCGGCATGTACCGGGAATATGTGAATCCCCGGAACGCGGGCACGGAGGACAAGCGCATCGTGTACCGCAGCGAGGAGCCCCTGGGCGCGGTGATCACCGGCGCGGAAACGCTCACCGGCTGGACGCGGTATCAAGGCAATGTGTGGACGAACCGGGTGAACAACGGCGTGTTCGGCGCGTACAACCCCTACACCACCATGGTGTGCGGCGACTGGTATTTCGCGCCGACGGTGCGGCATACCGGCGCGGTGTTCCTCAACGACCGGATGATGTATGAAACCGTGACGCTGGAGGAATGCATCGCGGGGGAGGCCGATCCCTGCGCCTTTAAGAAAGAGGAATCCACCTATAAGTGGTACACCGAGCAGGACGGGGACTGCACCGTTCTTTACGCCAACTTCCAGGGCAAAGACCCCAATCAGGAAAAGGTCGAAATCACCGTGCGGCGGAACTGCTTCCTGCCGGACAAGACGGGCGTAGGCTATATCACCGTGTCCGGCTTCAAGATCGACAAGGCCGCCACCACCTGGGCCCCGCCCGCCGCGTACCAGGACGGCATGATCGGCCCCCACTGGAGCCGGGGCTGGATTATCGAGGACTGCGAAATCAGCAACAGCAAATGCTGCGGCATTTCCCTGGGCAAGTACCGCGACCCGGAAAACGACATGTACTTCTACACCAAGCACGTCAAGTCCCCCACCCAGATGGAGCGCGACGCCGTATGCCGGGGGCAGTACCACGGCTGGCTCAAGGAAAAGGTGGGCGGCCACATCATCCGCCGCTGCGACGTGCACCACTGCGAGCAGACCGGCATCGTGGGCCGCATGGGCGGCGTGTTCTCCACGATCGAGGACTGCCACATCCACGACATCTGCAACAGCCAGCAGCTGGGCGGCGCGGAAACGGCGGGCATCAAGCTGCACGCCGCCATCGACGTGACCATCCGCCGCAACCACATCCACCACTGCATCATGGGCGTGTGGTGCGACTGGCAGGCCCAGGGCGCGCGCATTTCCCAGAACCTGATGCACGACAACATGAAGCCGGAAGGCGTGGAGCACGCCCGGGGTGCCATGTTCAACTGCGACGTGTTCATCGAAGTCGGCCATGGCCCGACGCTGATCGACAACAACGTGCTCCTGTCCAAGACCTCCGTGGTCATTCCCAGCGAGGGCATCGCCTGCGTGCACAACCTGATGCTGGGCAACTTCGGCCTGATCAATTCCGGCGTGGACAGCATCGTGAACGGCCAGCGCGAGCCGCGCTATACCCCTTACCACATCCGCCACCGCACGGAGGTCGCGGGCTTCATGACCATCCTGCACGGCGACGATCGGATCTACAACAACATTTTCGTGCAGCATTACCCCATCACCAACACGGAACTGACGCCCCAGAACAGCGACTACCAGGTGGTGGGCACCTCACCCTTTGACATTTTCCCCACCTACGACGAATGGATCGCCAACTTCCAGATGGGCGAGGAACCCAATATGGGCCACCTGGCGCAGTTCCACTTCGGCCATCTGCCCGTGTGGGTGGACGGCAACGCCTACCTGAACGGGGCCACGGTGTGCAAGCATGAGCGGCATTTCCTGAAACCGGAGAACACGGACGCGAAAGTGGAACTGATCGAACAGAATGGAAAGTACAGCCTGAAAACCAATCTGTACGATTACTTGAAGGACTTCCGCGACGGCATCATCACCAGCGATATCCTGGGCTGCGCCTTTGAGCCGGAGCAGCGCTTCGAGAATCCGGACGGGTCGGAGATCATCTTTGACCGCGACTACTTCGGCAATCACCGCGGGCTGGACACCCTGCCCGGCCCGTTCGCCTGCGCGGAGGACGCGGAGAAAACGCTCTGGTAAACCGAGCAGCCAGGGCAATCGCTTACGAAACAATGTGAGACCTGGAATTAACAACCATGCAATTATTTGGTGTCAATGATTTTGCCCGACCATGCGGGCGGATGATATCCGCCCCTACATTTGTTCTCTAAATTGAAACAGATTTGTAACTTAATTGCAATAAACAATTGCTCTGCCGAGCGGCATTTTCTTCTTTACATTCTCCCGTCCGCTGTGCTAAGATACAGATACCAACACATCCGATAAGGAGGCGGTTCCCATGCCCGCGAAATGGCTGAAAGACACGGTATTTTATGAAATCTATCCCCAATCCTTCTATGACACGAACAAGGACGGCATCGGCGACATCAACGGCATCATCGAGAAGCTGGACTATATCAAATCCCTGGGCTGCAACGCCCTGTGGATCAACCCCTGCTACGATTCCCCGTTCAAGGACGCGGGCTACGACGTAAGGGACTACAAGAAGGTCGCGCCCCGCTACGGCACCAACAACGATCTCTACCGCCTCTTTGACCTGGCCCACCAGAAGGGCATCCGCGTGCTGCTCGACCTGGTGCCCGGCCACACGAGCGAGGAGCACGAATGGTTCAAGATGAGCTCCAAGGCCGAGCCGAACGAGTTCTCCGGCCGCTACATCTGGACGGGCAAATGGTTCCTGGGCTGCCGGAACATCCCTTACATCGGCGGCGAAACGGAACGCGCGTCCACCTACCTGATCAACTTCTTCAAGTGCCAGCCCTCCCTGAACTACGGGTTCCTGAAACCCGAAGAGCCCTGGCAGAATCCCATCGACCATCCCGACGCCATCGCCACCCGCGAAGCGCTCAAGGACATTATGCGCTTCTGGCTCAGCCACGGCTGCGACGGCTTCCGCGTGGACATGGCCATGTCGCTGGTCAAGTACGACGACGAGCAAAAGACCGGCACCCGCGCCGTGTGGAGCGATGTGAAAAAGATGCTGGACGCCGAGTTCCCCAACGCCGCCATGGTGGCCGAGTGGAGCGCGCCCAAGCTGTCGCTGCGCTGCGGCTTTGACATGGACTTTTACCTCAGCGACTGGGGCAACGGCTATGTGCAGCTGCTCCGCGAATATTCCACCCACGGCGACGAAAAGAAGGACAACAGCTACTTCCGCAAAGCCTCCGACCACGACATGACCGGGTTCCTGACCCAGTACATGGACTGGTATCAGGACACCAAGGATTTGGGCTACATCTCCCTCCTCACCTGCAACCACGACACCGTGCGCCCGCGCTTCAACATGGACGAAACGGAGCTCAAGCTCTGCTACGCTTTCCTGTTCACGATGCCCGGCGTGCCCTTCCTGTACTACGGCGACGAGATCGGGATGCGCTACCAGCAGCTGCCCACCAAGGAGGGCGGCTACTTCCGCACCGGCTCCCGCACGCCCATGCAGTGGAACAAGGGCAGGAACCTGGGCTTCTCCGAGGGCTGCGAGGACGCGCTGTATCTGCCCGTCGATCCCAGCCAGGATGCCCCGACCGTGGAAGCGCAGGAAAACGACCCCGCCTCCCTGCTGAACACCGTGCGCGCCATCCTGGCCCTGCGCCATCAGGAGCAGGATTTGCAGGCCGATTCTCCCCTCGCCATTGTTTCCAGCGAGCCCGGCAAGCCCGTGGTCTACCGCCGCGGCGATTTGCTGCTGGCCGTCAACGCCGCGGGCGAAGCCTTTGCCGACGCCGCGGACGCGGAAGGAAAGCAGGTTATCTTCTCCCTGGGCGGCGCGAAGGTAGAAAACGGCAGGCTCTCCCTCAGCGCTCAGTCCTTCGCGGTGCTGAAATAAGGAAAAACGGCCTTTCAGCAAAAAACGCGCATACAAAAGCCTTCCCCTGTTTGCGGGGGAAGGCTACGTTTTTACGTGATCTCGCAGCGAAAACATCCTGACAATAATCAAGCCCCGACGGATTGAACCGACGGGGCTTGGTTTTTAGGTTATTTTATTCTTCATCCACCTTGCGCGCGGAACGGCGATGGCGGCGGGAGGAAACGTCGGCTTCCGCCTGAGCCTCCGGCTGTTCAGCCCTGGACACAGCGGGCCTTGGTTCGCCGTCGTCCGGCGCGGAAGCGCGGGTGACGCGGTAACCGCCCTGGGTGTCCACGGAGGGCATATCCTCCTGGGTGGGCGCTTTGGCGGCGTCGCCCTCGGCGGCGGAGCGCAGCAACTTTTCGTGGGGGAGAACTACGGCCTTTTTCAGATCAATCGTCTCTTCATCCGGACGCGGTCCCTCCGCTTCGCCGCTGTCGTCGCGGGTTTCTTCAGTGACTTCGTCCTCGTCGAAATCCTCGTCGTCAACGGGCTCGGTGTAGTCCCGGCGCTCCGCCAGGTCGAGATGGTCGTAAGCGGCCTTGGACTTGCGATACCGGTTCAAGCGCACCAGCGAACTGACGGCGAAGAGCGCCAGCGCCGCGCCAAACAGCCCCATCAGGCCCAGCATCACATACCGCAGCACGTCCCTTCCCTGCGTCAGCAGCGGATCGACCGGTGCGCTGGACACGTACTCCGGCGGGGCGACCGTCACGACCGGCACCGTGGTCGGCGCGGGCGTATTCTGGGCGTAGGCGATGTGGATGGTGTTGGATTCAAACTGAACTTCGTTGTTCAGGGAATCCTTCAACGTGGCGGTGAAGCGGAACTGCCCGGCCTGCGGGATGGTGGCGTCGCGGTCCAGCGTGGTGCTGGCGCCGGGGTCCAGCGAGGCGATGGTATAAATCTGCGTTTTGCCGTGGGTGATAACGATTTTTTCCGCTTTGATGTTGCTGTTGTTCGTCACCTTCAAATGGAACCGGACGTCGGCGGGCACGTGGGAAACCGTGTCCTGGTCGGCGGTCAGGTTCAGCGTCAGCAGCAGCTGCTTTTCAGGATCGTACACGCCGATGCGCAGTTCGTTGGAGGTCAGCTTCTTGGTTTCGCCGGTGTTGTCCGGCAGGGTGGCGGTCGCCTTGAAGGTGACCGGCTCGGTGAGGATGAACTGTTTTTCCACCGTCACGGTTTCGCCCGCGGGAATGGAAATGCCGGAGGCCAGCTCGCCCGCCTTGGCGTCGGTGACGGACACGTTGCTGTACGCCACGTTGCCTTCATTGATGAAAGAAATCACCAGCGTGGCCCGCTCGCCCACGTTCACGGCGTCGGAGCCGCTGGACAGCTCCAGCTTCAGGTTGGGCTTGGCCAGCGCGATGACCGCGTCGTCCACCTTGACGCTCTGGGTTTTGGTTTCGCCCGCGGCCTTGTAGGTGATGGTGGCGTTGCTCTTGAGGTCGGCGTTGCCGATGCGGGAGGTAAAGGTCACTTCCGTCTGGCCGCCGGGCGCGAGGCTCTTGACGGTCTTGGGGGTCTTGCTGATGTTTTCCTGCACGCGGATATCGGAAAGCTGCACATTGCCGGTGTTCCGCAGTTCATAGGTCACGCTGGCCTGCCCGCCGGAGCGGACCACCTCGGGCTCGATTTTTCGGTTAACAGTCAGGTTGGCGTGCTCGCCCTGGAACTGAATCCTGGCGCTGGCCTGACGGCTGATTTCCGCCAGCGCGCCGGTGTCGTCCTCCAGATGGTAGCGGACCTCATAGGCGATCACGCCCGCGTCCAGCTGCTCCTGCGTCACGTTCCACTTTCCTTCCCAGGCGCGGGTATCGCCCGCCTTGAGCACGTAGGAGCCGCCGTCACCAAAGGAGGCGACCACATTTCCGGCGGGATCATACAGCGTGACGGGGGCGATCATGTCCTCCCCGCTGGGGTTCGATATGTTCAGCGAAACGGACACCTCGCCCGGGGCGCTGAGCTCCTGGGGCGAAATCTGCATCGTAAAAACAACAGGATCAACGTCCGCGGCAAACGCCGCGGCGCTCACTGAAAAAATAAGGATCAGCAGCAACATGGTCAATCCTGCGAGGCGCGAAATGCTGCGGGCAAAGGTCATTGCCCTATCCCTCCTTCCAAACAGCGCGGCGAAGCGCTCTGAAAAAGCAAACTTATATAGGATATTTTAGTGCAAGAAAGCCGCCCTGTCAAGCAAGGACGGCTTTTTTTCACTTAAAAGATATGGATTTTTACAGATTTTTTCATTCTTTTTTCGTTTTCTTTTCTTTTTTCAGAGCGCGATGCCGCGGTTCTCCAGCGCTTCCTTTTTATGGAATGGCGAAATTGAGCGCGTCGCCCATCTCCGGCACCTGCACGTAGGACTGCGGCACGTCCCCCACGATGATGGATTCCGCGATGAGCACCTGGCTGCCCAGCGACACCTGTCGCGCCCCGCTGGGAATGACCAGCCGCACGGTGGTGCGCAGGGAGAGATAGATTTTGTGGCGGGTCTGGTTGATGCCCGCGGATTCAAACTCCGTGGAAAACGCCGCGGACACCGCACTGACCGGCACCACATGCACCCGGATTCTCGGCCCCAGCCCCGACAGAAACGGCACGCCCAGCGCCGCGCCGACGGGGATGGCGATGCTCTGCGCCTCCGCGCTTTCCAGCCTGGACTGGGCCTGGAGGGCGGTGACAGTGGCCAGCTCGTTCATGCGCACAGCGTTCGCCTGGAGCATCGTCACCCGGCCCTGCTGGTCGGTCTGCACCGTCATCATGTCCTCATAGGTCACCGCTTCCTCCATCACGTCGCGCACCGCTTCATGGATGTATTCCACGGCCATGGCCTCCGCCCGGGCGTAAGCCATGTCAAGGATCACCGATTCCAGGTTCTTTTCCAGCAGCAGCAACAGAAGGGAGAGCAGCAGCCCGCCCAGGATGATCCAGCACAGCGCGCGCCTGAAACGGCTCCCTTTATCCTTTTCCGCCTTGCATCCCGCCCGCATGTCACCCGCCTCCTCCGGTTCAGGATATGAGAGAAGGGCAACATTATTTCGTAAATTTTCGTTTAAAAATATTCACTTTATTGTTACATTCTCTTAAAACTTTTTTCATAATTATGTAAATACTAAAGAAAAACAGGATAAATAGTTGTAAATATTTTTTCAAAATAGTTGATTTTTCCTTCATGATATGGTATATTCGTAAGCGAAGAAGAACATAGAATTTTCCTTCTGAAACTCAGTCAATCAGCCCGCATGGGTTCTCCTGGCGACTTCATCCCGGAAACGACCCAGCTTGGCGTTGTCCCGCTTCATTGGGAAAACGGAAGGGATTGTTTCTTCTGAAACACACAGAGGCCGCTCAAGCGCGGGTTTCTGTAAAAAATCAAGGAGGAAAAGGAAATGTTTAAAACAGCCCGATTCGCCAAAGTCGCGCTCTTTGCGGCATGCCTTACCCTGGCGCTCTGCTTCGCGGCCAGCGCTTCCGCCGGAGAGGTTCACGTTTCCGACCACGTTTGGGTCTACACGCGGAATATCAGCGGAGCTACGTGCAGCAACCCGCCCATCAACCTGTACACCTGCTCCCTCTGCGGCGCGACCGAGGAACGCCGTGAAGGCGCGACCGATCCCAACGCCCACATCTGGGGCGAATGGATCATCGACACCGCCGCTTCCTGCGTCACCTCCGGCACCCGGCACCGCCAGTGCCAGCTGAACGTGCACCACACCCAGGAAGACACCATCCAGGCTTACGGCCATTCCCAGGCTGAACGCGTAGTTCAGGTCGCCACCTGCACCACCACCGGCCTGCGTGAAATCTACTGCCCCCGCTGCGGGCAGGTGCTCTCCACGGAGGTCATTCCCGCGACTGACCATAACTGGGGCCCCTGGACCACCATCAAGCAGCCCACCTGCTTTGAAGCCGGTGAACAGACCCACACCTGCACTAACTGCGGCAAGGTTGAAAACGCTCCCTACGGCGCCGCTCTCGGCCACAATTGGGGCCCCTGGACGGTCATCACCGCCGCGACCTGCGAAGGCACTGGTCAGCGCACCCGTGTCTGCCAGCGTGACGCCAGCCATGTGGAAAATGAAATCATCGCTGCCCTCGGGCATAACTGGGGCCCCTGGGTTGTAACCAAGCAGGCCAACTTCTGGGAAGACGGCGAGCGCACCCGCACCTGCACCGTCTGCGGCAAGGTGCAGACCGAAAAGATTCCTTCCACTACTTACCCCAACGCTACCCTGTGCGCCTTTGGTCCCCGCCTGAAGGAAAGCAACCTGTATCCCAACTACTCTGACAAGTGGTACATGTTCACCCCCTTCGACGCTTCCATGAACGGCGTTCAGACCTATGAGCTGGTGGCGGCTGACCAGGTGATCGTCGGCAGCGTGACCCTGACCATCCGGGACGGCTACCTGACCATCGACTATGACCTCAAGGGCGGCGACGCGATCCGCGTTACCCTCGAGTTCTTCACCGTGCTGAACCGCATCGCCGATATCAACCAGTATGAGCCCGAAGGATTGATGCAGATCAAGCTCAACCGGAACCAGCCCATCAACCTGGCTGAGAAGTTCGGCGGCGACACCCACCTGGTGCTCTACTTCTGCAGCCGCTGCTCCCTGACCAAGTCTCCCGCTTTCACGAGCCTGCAATACAATTCTTCCGCCCACAAGGCGCTGCTGTCCACCATGTACGCGCTGATGGACTAAAACAGGATCTTTCCCCGCTCTTCCCGAGCGGGGTTTTTCTTGCTCATGAGGAAAGCCATAGCAGACAAATCCGCTATGGCTCTCTTTGTTTATTTTCTTCTTTTTGCGTTTTACGCCATTCACCGCGCATTCCGAAAAAATATGCTTGCATTTCTGATGAATTTCATGTATACTATAGAAGCCGTGTATGGCGAATGGGCCCCGTGCGATGCCGCGGTGTGAACCCTGTCAGGTCCGGAAGGAAGCAGCAGTAAGCATCTTAGGCGTGTGCTGCGGTTCCGTCTGTCCGTTATACACGGTTTTTTTGTTTTCTGCTTTGTTTTTTATTGGGCACTTTAACTCTGGACAGAGAGTTCAGAGTACAGAGTGCAGAGTTCAGATTTATCATGATGATAACATGCAGTTTGAACAAGAAACTTCTGCTGCAAACGTTAATCTGTCATCCCGACCGAAGCGAAGGCGAAAGCCGCAGCGAAGTGGAGGGACCTGAGAAAAGCATAAAAAATCAAGCAACTTCGTATCCAGCTATCAGGTCCCTCGACTCCGTTCCGCTCTCACTCCACTTCACTCGGGATGACAATGTTCATTGAACGATACAATATTTATTGGTCGATTTGATAGCGCACAGTATATACATCTGTACTCTGCACTCTGAACTCTCGTTCTCCTACTGCCTAATCCCTATTTCCAGCGTTATAGTGCCCTATAAAGCTGTTCAATCACTCCTCCGGCCTTAGCACCGTTCCCATATCGTCGCCATCCAGGACGTCAATGATGCTTTCGGGCTCAAACAGGCCGAAGACCCGCACGACGGGCACTTTGTTCTCCGCGCAGAGGGCGAAGGCCGCGGCGTCCATGACCTTGAGCCGCATTTCCTGCGCCTTTTCATAGCTGATTTCCCGAATCAGGGTCGCGTCGGGATTCTTCTTGGGATCGTCGGTGTATACGCCGTCAATGTTCTTGGCGAGCAAAATCGCGTCCGCGCCGACTTCCACCGCCCGCAGCACCACGGCGGTATCGGTGGAGAAGAAGGGGTTGCCGCTGCCCGCGGCGAACAGGGTCACATGGCCCTTCTTCATATACTTCCGCGCCTTCTCCGCGTTGAACACCTCGCATACCCGGGGCATTTCAATCGCGCTCATGACAACCGCCTTGCCGCCCGCGCGCTGCACCGCGTCGCGCATCGCCAGGCAGTTGATCACCGTACCCAGCATTCCCATCTGGTCGGCGGTCACGCGATCCATTTCGCCGCCGCTGCGGCCGCGCCAGATGTTGCCCGCGCCAATGACCACGCCCAGTTCCACGCCGCTGTCCACGATCTGCACCAGCACCTTGGCTACATGGTCGATGATCCCGTGGTCGAACAGCTTGCCGTTTTCTCCCAGCATTTCGCCGCTGAGTTTCAAAAGCACCCGCTTATACTGTCCCATGTTCATGCCCTCCTTCGCAGAAAAAAGGGGCGGCAGCGCCGTCCCTTTTTGAATTGTGAAATTATTTCTTGGTCATCGCGGCGATTTCGTCCGCCAGGTTGCTTTCCTTCTTTTCGATGCCTTCGCCGCACTCATAGCGGGTGAAACGGCGGATGCTGATCTTTTCGCCGGAAGCGAGGGTGGCTTCCTGCACGCGGGTGGCGATGGTGATGTCAGGGTTCTTGACGAACACCTGCTCCATCAGGCAGTTTTCTTTGTAATACTTTTCGATGCGGCCTTCCACCATGCGGTCCACGATCTTTTCGGGCTTGCCTTCGTTCAGGGCCTGGG
>CADAKE010000108.1 GCA_902788445.1 uncultured Eubacteriales bacterium | reverse complement strand
ATCATGATTCTGCATTTTACGGAGTACTGCGGCTTCCCCTTTTCATCCGTCTTTATAAATCTCCTATCTCCTCTCTTCTAACTCCTAACTCACTTAAAGTGCTCTTTTCTTCATGAAGCCATCCTTATGGTTTCAGTCGTCGCAGTCAAAGATGGCTTTCTTCGCCACCCGGTCGCTGTACTCCGATTTCCAGCGGAGATGTGGCGCGGACACGTCGTAGGCGGGGAGCGCTTCCTTGTCCATGTCCATCACGATCATGAGGTCGTAGCGGTTGGCGCGGTCGGAGTTGGACAGCTTGAAGTCCACGCTGTGCACGCCGGGGATGGAGAGGGTCTCGTCATAGATGGCCTTCACCGGGCCGACGAGGGCTTTCACGTCCGTCCCTTCCACAAACTTGACAATGATATAATGCTTCATGGCTTTCTTCCTCAGCGGCGGCCGATTTCGGTGTCGTCGTTGGTCGTTTTGCTGTTGTCTTTGATGTAGTCGATGATCTCGTCCAGATAGCCGAAGGCCAGGCCCACATAGCTGTCCGCCGCGCCGTAGTACACGGCGATCTTGCCGGAAGCCGGGTCATGCAGGGTGGCGCAGGGGAAGGTGACGTTGGGCACGAAGCCCCGCTCCTCGAACCATTCCTCGGGCGTGAGCAGGTAGTTCTGGCAGCGGTACTTCACCTTGGAGGGCTCGTCGATATCCAGGATCGCGCCGCCAATGGAGTACACATAGCCGTTGCAGGTGTTGGTGACGCCGTGGTAGAACAGCAGCCACCCTTCGCTGGTCTCGATGGGCGCGGCGCCGCCGCCGATTTTCAGGCCTTCCCACCAGTTGTTGCCCCGGGCCATCACATGGCGGTGCTTGCCCCAGAACTGCATGTCCGGGCTTTCGCTGATAAAGATGTCGCCAAAGGGCGTGTGGCCGCTGTCGGAGGGGCGGCTCATCATCATGAAGTTGCCGTGTACCTTGCGGGGGAACAGCACCGCGTTGCGGTTAAAGGGCAGGAAGGGATTCTCGATGCGCACGAAGGACTTAAAGTCCTTTGTCTTGGCAACGCCGATGGCCGCGCCGTAGAAGTCCTGGCACCAGATGATGTAGTAGGTGTCCTCCACCTTCACCAGCCGCGGGTCGTAGGCGTAGATGGGCATGAAGGGCTTGCCCTCCTCGTCTACGAAAGGAATCTTTTCGGGCTCAAAGTCCCAGTGGATGGCGTCCTGGCTCCAGCCCAGGTAAATGTAAGGCACGCCGTTGGTCTGCTCGCCGCGGAACACGCCGACGAACTTCCCTTCATAGGGCATCACGGCGGAGTTGAAGATGCGGGCCACGCCGGGCAGGGGATTGCGGCCGATGATGGGGTTGTCCTTGTAGCGCCAGAGGGGGCTGTTGATGTGTCCTTCGGGCTTTTCCTGCCAGGGTACGTTGGGCAGAGCGGGGGCGATCATCTGGTACTTGCTCATGGTTCAGCTTCCTTCTTTCTTTATGTTTGATGATTCAATGAATGGGTTCTTCCGTCAGGAAAGACAAATCCAATTCGGCCAGGGAGGCGGGAAGGGACAGCGCGTTCGGCTCATAGGGGTTCGCCAGCGTCATGCAGCGCATCCGCGCCTGCCGCGCGCCTTCCTCACCCGCCGGAGTGTTTTCGATCACCAGGCAGTCCCCCGTCGGCATCCTGAGCTTCCGGGCAGCGGTGAGGTATACCTCCGGGTCGGGCTTGCCCTTTTCGATCTGCGTCCCGTCCACGATCACGTCGAACCAGTGATCGATGCGCAATTGCCGCAGGATGCAGGCCGCGTTTTCGCTGGAGGAGGCGACCGCCGTTTTCACGCCGTTGTTTTTCAGCGCGATCACCGTTTTCAACGCGCCGGGCAGGATGCTTTCCTGATCCAATTGGTCAATCATCTCGTTGAACAGGTCGTTCTTGCGCACGCTCAGGGCCCACATTTCCTGGGCGGTATAGGTTCGGTCGCGCTTTTGCAGGAGGATTCTGATGCTGTCCATGCGCTTCATACCCACCATTTTCAGGTACAGGTCGTCTTGCAGCGCGATGCCCTGCTCGTAGGCCAGCTGCGTCCAGGCCCGGTAATGGCATTCGTCGGTACACACCAGCACGCCGTCCAGGTTGAAGATCACGGCTTGAATCAAGGAATATCTCCTTTCTCAATTCAGATGATGGGAACTTCTTCCCGAAATCCCGCGACGTTTTTTCGCTTTCAGTATACCATCTTTTTGGAAAGTTGTACAGCGGAAAAACGCGTCTGCCCGCCGCGAAGCCACGCGCAAATATTTTTCGGAAACGGTTGAAATTCCGATGGGATTGTTATATAATGCGAAATGTTACAGGCAATGCACGGGAGCAAGCCCTTCGATCATGAGCGAGCGCGGACGGTGAAAGCGCGCGGGAAGGCGTACCCGCCCGTGGGCCAGCGGCCAATCCCCGCCGGGGCGCTCCCGTTACAGGGCGATAAAGCCGGGCGCTTCTTTGAAAACGCCAAGCAAGGTGGTACCGCGAAGCATGCCTTCGTCCCTGCAAAGGAACGGAGGTTTATTCTTTTCAAGTTCTAAGTTTTTTCAAGTTCTAAGTTCTAAGTTTTAAGTTTTAAGTTCCAAGCTGATAGGATGATCAACTTCGGCAATCTGCATCGGGAAGACAAAATCGCTTAGAACTTAGAACTTTGAACTTGGAACTTTCCGCTTAGAACTTATCACGATCTGAGGAGGGAACCCGGGACGAGAATTTCTCCCAGTGGTATACCGACGTGGTCACCCAGACCGACCTGATGGACTACACCCCCGTGCGCGGCTGCATGGCGCTCAAGCCCTATGGCAACCGCATCTGGGAACTGATTCATGAGCAACTGGATCAGATGTTCAAGGACACTGGCCACGAAAACGTGTCCATGCCCATGCTGATTCCCGAATCCCTGCTGCTGAAAGAGGCCGACCACGTGGAAGGCTTCGCCCCGGAAGTAGCGTGGGTCACCCAGGGCGGCACCGAGCCTTTGCAGGAGCGCCTGGCCGTGCGCCCCACCAGCGAAACGATCTTTTGCACCATGTTCTCTAAATGGGTGCAATCCTACCGCGACCTGCCCCTCAAGTACAACCAGTGGTGCTCCGTGATGCGTTGGGAAAAGACCACCCGGCCCTTCCTGCGCACGGCGGAATTCTGGTGGCAGGAGGGCCACACCGTGCACGCCACCGCCGAGGAAGCGGAGGAAGAAACCCAGCAGATGCTGAACGTGTATAAGACCTTCTGCGAAAAGAACCTGGCTATCCCCGTGTTCGCGGGCCAAAAATCTGACAAAGAAAAGTTCGCGGGCGCGCGGGCCACCTATTCCGTGGAAGCCATGATGCAGGACGGCAAGGCGCTGCAAGCCGGCACCAGCCACAACTTCGGCACCAACTTTGCCGTGCCCTTCAACATCCAGTACCTGAGCAAGGACAGCAAGCTGGAATACTGCCACGAAACCAGCTGGGGCGTTTCCACCCGCCTGATCGGCGCCATCATCATGACCCACGGCGACGAGCGCGGCCTCAAGCTGCCCCCCATGATCGCGCCCTTCCAGGCGGTCATTCTGCCCATCGCGGCGCACAAGGGCGGCGTGATGGAAAAGTGCGAGGAAGCGTTCAATGCCCTCAAAGCCGCGGGCATCCGCGTGAAGCTGGACGACCGGGACAACGTATCCCCCGGCTGGAAGTTCAACGAATGGGAACTGAAAGGCGTGCCCGTCCGCGTGGAGCTGGGGCCCAAGGACATTGAAAACGGCGTGGCTACCGTCATGCGCCGCGACACCTTTGAAAAGACCACCATCCCCTTGGACAACCTGGCGGAGGAAATCAAGAAACTGCTGGAGGACATTCAGCAGAACATGTACAAAATCGCCGATGAATTCCGCCTGGCCCACACCAAGGACGTGCACACTTACGACGAGGAGGACAAGATCAAGGAGGAAACCAACGCCACCTCCCGCAACATGCCCTTCGACCAGACCCCCTTCGGCGACACCTGCGTCTGCTGCGGACGCAAGGCCGACAAGGTGATGTACTTCGCCAAGGCTTACTGATTTCATAGACAGCGAAAAAGACGGCGCTTAGCCAATGTCATTTCGATGAGAATGAACAAGAAGAGACTGAAACGCAAGAAGGGTTTCAGCCTCTTTTTGTATAGCAAAATGGAGAAGCTTTTCAGAACGGAAAAGGTATAAAAGGAATGTATTTGTCCAGTCGTTTGTTAAAGTTCTCTATCATAGATCGACAGAACAATTACAAAGGAATGATACAATGAAAAAGCTCCGGCGGTTTAACCAGAACCGTCGGAGCAAATTCTATATCCTGCTGATGAACGCAAGAGGCTTCTACCCGTTTTGTTTCGATGCCTGCTGTTCGATGAGGTGCGCCATGGTTTCATAGAGGCGTTCCGGCTCGATGGGCTTGGACAGGTGGGCGTTCATGCCCGCCTGGAGGGAGCGCTCCACATCCTCGTCAAACACGTTGGCGGTCATGGCGATGATGGGGATGGTTTTCGCGTCGGGCCGGTCCAGGGCGCGGATGGCGCGGGTCGCATCCAGGCCATTCATCACGGGCATACGCACGTCCATGAGAATCGCGTCAAAGTACCCGGCGGGGTGTTCGGAGAAAATCGCCACCGCCCGCTCGCCGTTTTCGGCGCGCTCGGCGGTCATGTCCTCCAATTCCAGCAAGTCCGCAAGAATCTCCGCGTTCTGGTCCACGTCCTCCGCCATCAGGATGTTGCGGCCCGCCAGCATGTTTTCAGCGGGCTTGTTCTCTTCCCGCGTTTCGACGGGAAGGGACGCTGTGCCCTGCTTTTCCAGCAGCATATGATGGATGCGCTGGGTGAGCGTGTCGGAGAAGAGCGGCTTAGCCATGATGGCGTCCACGCCGGAAGCCATCGCCTCTTCCTCGATCGCGTCCCAGTTGTAGCCGGTCAGCAATAGAACAGCGGTTTTGCCTTCGTCAAAGGCGCGGACAGCGCGGGTCAAATCCAGGCCGTTCATCTCCGGCATTTTGTAGTCGGTAATGAGCAACTGATACGGACGGTTCTGTTGATAAGCGGTGCGAATACGATGCAGGGCCTCCGCGGGGTCTGTGTGGATTTCCGCTTCGATGCCCGCGGCGCGAAGCACCGTCTGGGAGTGTTCGCAGGAAATTTCATCGTCGTCTATCACGATGGCGCGCAGATCCGGCAGGCTGAACCCATGCTCGGCCACGGCGCTGCGGCTGGAGGCTTTCAGCGTGACGGTGACGGTGAAGGTGGAGCCCACGCCCTTTTCGCTGTCCACGTGGATTTCGCCGTTCATCATCTCCACAAAATTCTTGGTGATGGCCATGCCCAGGCCACTGCCGCCGTAGCGGTTGGTGGCGGTGGCGTCCTCCTGGGAGAAGGCTTCAAAAATCTTTGGGATATATTCCTTGTCCATGCCGATGCCCGTATCCGCCATGGTGAAGCGCAGGGTGCAGAAGCCTTCGAAGGAGGCCGTCTGTTCCGCCGTCAGGGTCACGCTGCCGGGCGCGTTGGTGAACTTCACGGAATTGCCCAGGATGTTGATGAGCACCTGCTTTAATTTCATGTCGTCGCCGAAATAGTAATCGCTGACGCCGCCGACGAGATTGCATTCGTAATGCAGGCCCTTGTCCTGGCACTGGCCGTTGATGATAATATTGATCTGGTCGAGGAATTCCCGGAAGGAGAACTCCTCGTTTTTGAGCACCATCCGGCCCGATTCGATGCGGCTCATGTCCAGAATATCGTTGATCAGGCCCAGCAGATGCTTGGCGCTGGCCCCGATTTTTTCCAGCTGTTCCCGCGTTTTAGGGGGCAGGTTCGGCTCGCGCAGGGCGATGTTGTCCAGGCCGATGATGGCGTTCATGGGCGTGCGGATTTCGTGGCTCATGTTGGAAAGGAAGCTGGTTTTGGCCCGGCTGCTTTCCTCCGCCAGGGTCTTTTCCACCTCGATCTGCTTTTCCCGCTTCTGCATCACGGTGTAGATTTCCAGCAGTACAATCAGCGAAACCACGATCAGGCCGATCTGAATCAGGCTGCTTGTTCCCAACGTATTGCTTGCTTTATCCAGTTCATCCTGCAAATAGGCCACGGTGGGCCGGGTAGCGGTGGCGGTGACATCCACGCCCACCTCGCTCAGTCTTTCCGAATAATAGGACTGCACCGTGACGACGGAGTTTTCGATGGAGGCTTCGGTGGCCTGGCGCATCCAGACGGTGGAGGTGAAGATGATCAGCGCCAGCAGCACCACCCACGCCACGATGGAGCGCCCCAGCCGCCGCTCTTTATCCTTCCGCAGCAGCACCCGGAAATACAGGAAGCCCAAAATCCCCCAGGCCGCCAGGATCAAATAGGATTCCGTTGCCAGGGTTTTGACGGACGTGATATTGGGAATCAGAAATTCCAGGGCGAACAGCAGCGAAACCACCATGCCGACCATGCCCGTGACGATATACGCCTTGTTCTTTTCCTTCCGGGCCGTGCGGCTGGCGCAGGCGGAGGTGAAGGTGTAAGCAATCGTAGCGCCGACCGTCGTCACGTCCACAATCCAGCTGATGGCCGTCCGGCCAAAGAAAGGCAGGACGGCGGATACCGCCAGAATGCAGAGAATCGCCCGGCGGGGGGCCTGGTTTTCATCCAGCTTCCCCGCCCATTCGGGCAGCATATCGTCCTTGGAAAGGGAGCAGATCAAACGGCTCAGGGCGATATAATTGCCGATCAGCCCGGTAAAGATGGCGCACAGCACGGCGACGCCCAGCAGGGCGGAGCCAGCCGCGCCCATGGTGGTATGGGCCGCAAAGAAGGTGGGCTGGGCGGAAAGGCCGCTGTAGCTGTCCAGGTTCAGGATATAGTCCATCCAATTCCCGCAGCCCTCCGGCAGCGCGGTCACGGCCAGCAGGGACAGCAGGATATACGCTGCCGCCGCGGTCACGATGGCGACGGCAAGAATGGGGAACACGCGCTTTTTGGAGAAGCTGTTTTCCGCGTTGGAATGGGAAATGGATTCAAACCCCACAAAGGCCCAGGGGGCCAGGGCAAAGATGGTGAAGGTGCCGCCGAGCCCGGAATTTTTAGGGGAGTAGGCCGGTTCAAAGATTTCGGCCCCTCCTGAACGGCGCAGGAAGGCCACGGCAAAACAAATCACAATCCCGGCGAACAGGGCGATTGCCATCACGATCTGGGTTTTCTCCGCGCCTTTCCTGCGCATGCAGATCAGCGCGGCGATCACCAGCGCGGCCACGGCCAGCAGGATTTCGCCCGCGTAAATCTTATAACCGGCGATTTCGTACAGGTAGCCGAATTGGAACACGCTGCCCAGCAGCGCCCTGGCGATCAGGGGCAGGGCGGTGGCGTTGGCCCAGATGATGGCGATGTAAGTCAGAATAAGAAACCATGCGCTCAAAAATCCGTGGTCGTAGCCAAAGCAGTTTTTGGTGTAGGTATACGTGCCGCCGCTGTCGGAAAAGCGGTTCATCAGGTAATGGTAATTCGCACCCAAAACGAGCATCACCAGCGCGCCGATGCCGATGCCCAGCGCCGTACCCAAGGGCCCGGCAATGGGCAGGAAGGTGGTGCCGGGCATGACGAACGCGCCCCACCCCACCGCGCACCCAAAGGCCAGCGCCCACGCGCCCAGGGTTGACAGATATGACGTTTTGTCCGGCGGCTCGCCGGGTTTTGCAACAGGATGCTTCATGGATATATCTTCTTTCTATGTACCAGACCAGTCGTTTGCTTCAAGGACACTTTCTATTAGTTAGGAGTTAGGAGAGAGGAGATAGGAGTTTTATATAGTCGTGCCATAAATCGCAAGTTGGAACTCTCGTTTATTTTCATTATATAACTCCTATCTCCTAACTCCTCACTCTCTAAAAGCGCCCATAAATCACCATCGACTGAACAATTGCCTTTCTTTTTTACCCTTCCGTGTACTGCCGAATCCCCGCCGCGGTTTTCGCGTACAAGTCCGCGATGGAGTTCAGCTTTTCCTTTACTTCCGCGTCCGTCATCCGGCGCGGTTTTCCGGGGCGGTATTCCTCGGCGATCTCGGAAGCCGCCGCCGACAGCCTGACCAGCCCCAGGTTGGCGCATACGCCCTTCATGGCGTGGGCGGCCTCAAAAAGCTGGGTGGGGTCCATGCCCTGGCCCGCTTCCAGCAGCTTGTCCGCCACGCCGTTGGAGGTCAGCTTGCGGATATGCTTGTCCAGCAATTTATCCATCCGCAGCACCCGCAGCGCCTGTTCATAGTCCCCGTCGATCAAAGAGTATAATTCCTGCAAGGTCATTATGTTCAGCCCCTTTCAAGGTCAATTTCCCGCTGGATCAGCTTTTCAAATTCATCCGGCGGCAGGGGGCGGGAGAAATAGTACCCCTGCACCAGGTCGCAACCGGTGTTTTGCAGCAGCGCCAGCTGGCCTTCCGTTTCCACGCCCTCGGCCACCACGTCCAGCTTCAGGTATTTGGCGATATCCACGATCAGCTTGACCAGCCGCAGGTCGGTTTCGTTTTCCTCAATGTTCCGCACAAACTTCATGTCCATCTTCAGCACGTCGATGGGCATATCCGACAGCATGTTAAGCGACGAATAGCCGGAGCCGAAATCGTCCATCTCAATTTCAAACCCGATTTCCCGCAGGCGGCGGATCACGTCCAGCACCCGCTTGGCGTTATCCGTGTAGGCGGATTCCGTCACTTCCAGCTTCAGGTTCCGGTATTCCAGCCCATTGTCCTGAATCAGCCGCACCAGCCGGTCTTCCAGCGTGGGGTCAAACACGTCGGCGCGGGACAGGTTGACGGACACAGGCAGAGTATAATTGTACTTTTCCTTCCACCGGGCGATTTGCTTCGCCGCTTCCTCCCACACGTAATGATCCACGATGCTGATTTGCCCGTTCCCCTCAAACAGCGGCACGAACGAACCGGGGGAGATCATGCCCAGTTCCGGGTGCTTCCAGCGGATCAGGGCTTCCGCGCTGCTCAGGCGGGGCGGGTCGGCCTGCACGTTGTACTTGGGCTGGTAAAATACCACCAGTTGCCTTTCTTCCACGGCTGTGCGCAGGTCGTTGAGCAACTGTTGGTTCAGTAGCTCCCGCGTCCGCACATCTTCATCATAAATCATCAGCGGATTCTGATAATTGCCGCGCACCATATTGCAGGCCGCCCGCGCCCGGTCAAAGAGCAAAATGGGCTCCACCTCTTCCCGCCAGGGCTTAACGCCCATGCGCAGGTGCACGTTCACGTTGGGCGAAATGCCGTTCACCTTTTCCTGGAAGCGATTCAGAAGCGCCCGGTAATCGGGCTGCTTCACGCAGTAAATATCAAACTCATCCGCCTCAAAGCGGCTGGCGATGCCCTCGGTTTCGTGCAGGAAAGCGCGGATTTCTTTGCCGATGATGCGCAGCACGTCGTCCCCGAATTCCCGGCCGTTGAGCGCGTTGATGTTATGGAACTGCTCAATGTTGAGCACAATGGCGTCCATGTGCATTTCGGGATGGTAGCGGAACAGGCGGTTGGCGTATTCAAAGAAGAAGTTCCGGCTGTAGAGCATGGTCAGCTTGTCATGCTCGGCGGTGGAAATGAGCTGACGCCCCTCGCTCAGTTCAATGATCCTGCCCACCCGGGCCAGGATGACCTCGTGCGCGTCAAAGGGCTTGGTAATAAAGTCCGCCGCGCCCATTTTCAGGGCCTGCAGTTCGGCGCTCTTTTCCGCGGTCAGCACGATGATGGGGATGTGGCGGAGCTGCTCGTCGGCCCGCACATGCTCCATCACCTCAAAGCCGCTCATCACCGGCATCATCAAATCCAGCAGCACGATGGATAATTCGCTGCTGTGGGCGCGCATCTGCTCCAGCGCTTCCTGCCCGTTTTCGGCGTAAATGACCTCGTAATCATCCTCTAAAATGACGCCCAGGGCGTCCCGGTTGATTTCCTGGTCATCCACCACCAGCACCATCTGCGGCCGCTGGATTTTATTGGATTTCATCATGCTTTTATTTTTCCCCCTCTTAGCGCGCTTCGTATATCCACCGTTTCAGCGTTTCATATAATAAATCCGCGTCCACCGGTTTCGCCAGATGGGCGTTCATTCCCACGGTCTTACAGTTGTTCACGTCCTCCTCGGTCACGTTGGCCGTCAGGGCGATGATGGGGATGCGCCGGGCGTCGGGATGCTCCATGCCGCGAATCTGCCGCGCGGCCTCCAGCCCGTCCATCACCGGCATCCGAAGATCCATCAGGATGGCGTCGTAATAGCCGCAGTCAGCCGCCCGGAGCATATCCACGGCCTCCTGGCCGTTTTCCGCCCGCTCGCTTTCCGCGTCCTCCAGTTCCAGCAGGTCGGCCACGATCTCCGCGTTTTCGGGCATGTCCTCCACGATCAGGATGCGGCGTCCCGCCAGGCTGACAGCCGCCGCCTCAGGCTTGGCCGGGGGCGCTTCCTCCGCGTAAGCGCACTTTTTCGTCGCATGATCGTAAAACTTGCATTCCTTGCAGCGCTGCTTACCCACCTGTTTGCAGATTTCAGGCGCTTTGAAGGGCAGGGTGATGGTAAAGGCGGAGCCCTGTCCCTTTTCGCTCTCGGCGGTGATGGAGCCGCCCATCTGGGTGATGATGCCCTTAGCCACCGACAGGCCCATGCCGCTGCCGCCCACGCGGCTGGTGAAGCTGCTGTCCTCCCGGGTGAAGGAATCGAAGATATGGGGCAGAAAGTCCGGCGCGATGCCGATGCCCGTGTCCGACACCGTGACGCGCACCTCGGTGCACTTGTCGTCCACCCGGACGCAGTTGGCGTTGAAGGTGACGGCGCCGGGAGCGTCGGTGTACTTGATGGCGTTATCCAGCAGGCACATCAGCGCCCGTTCCAATTGCACGGCGTCGCCGGTGTATTCCCGCGCGGCGCAAACCGCGAAGGTCGCGTGGTAGGTAAGCCCCTTTTCCCGGCAGCGCGGGGCGGTCATGGCGCTGACCCGCTCCAGCGCTTCCCGGAGGGAAAATGCCTCATGGCTGAAGATCAGCTCGCCGTTTTTCATGCGCTGCAGGTCCAGCGCGCTGTCGATCAGCCCCGCCAGATGCCGGGCGCTGTGGCCGATGGTGTCCAGTTGGTTCCGGGTTTCTTCCGGCAGTTCCTTATTTTGCAGCGCAATATGATCCATGCCTAAAATGATGTTTAAGGGCGTGCGCATTTCATGGCTGATGCTGGCCAGGAAGCTGCTCTTGGCGCGGCTGCTTTCCTCCGCCGCCAGCAGCTTTGCCTCCAAATGCTCGCTTTCAATGATGCGCTGGGTGATGCTGTTCAGCAGCCGGTACATAATGTATACGAAAACGCTGCCGCCAAACAGGACGCCGGCTTCCACCCAGTTCGGGCTCTCAAAGAACCCGATCATAAGATATCCGAGGAGGAACAGCGCCAGCAGCACGATGGGAAGATTCAAAATCTGGCTGTTCTTCTTCCAGGCTTCCATTGCGCGTACATGCCGGGCAAAGCGGACAAAACAAAAAATGTTGTAAATCATGAGTGCCGCCGCCAAGAATACAGTGCCGGAAAACGCCCATTGAGGCATCGCTCATCCTCCTCTGTAATAGGGTAAAAAAATACCGCGGCCCCACAAGGCATGGCAGATCAGGATTTTAGATTAGTTGTCCCCCCCGAAAAAATACGGAAGGCAAACGTCACTTCAAAAACCGTCGTTGATGCGCTCGTCTGCTGCGAAAGTATTTATCTTCTATACTATATCACACAATTCCCAATTATGCAACATAGAAAAAGGACGCGGTTCAGGGTAATCGCTTATTGCAATTAAGTTACGAAGCTGTGTGAATATTTAGAGAACAAATGTAGGGGCGGATATCATCCGCCCGCATGACTGGGCAAAATAATCAACACCGAATTGGCATAAATGAATGATTTGCAGGATGCGGGCGGATAATATCCGCCCCTACAATTGCATGGTTTTTTCCCCAGGTCTCACATTATTTCATAAGCGATTGCCCTGAGCCGCGGTTACGGATGCCGCTTTCGATGGGAAGGTGGCGAATGAATGGACAAATTGCTGACAGAATACGCCAAAAGGCTTCCCCTTGATGGCAATGTCGTCAACTTAAGGAAAAGAAGCAATAAACCCGAACAAAATCAACCAAGTAGCAAACCAATCAAC
>CADAKE010000107.1 GCA_902788445.1 uncultured Eubacteriales bacterium | reverse complement strand
CGGGAAGGCCAGCAGCGTGCCGAAGATCATGGTGGCGAACGCCGCGATCAGGGTGTTGGTCAGGGCGTCCAGGTTCAGGGAATAGGTGTACAGCCGCTCGAAGGTTTCCAGCGAGAAGCTGCCCTCCGGGAAGAACGCCTTGATCACCATGTACACCAGCGGCATCAGCTGGAACAGGAGCAGGAAGTCCACGATCAAAAGAATAATGATCCACTTGAAATCAATGATCCAGCTCTTGTCCCACGCCATGAGCAGGGTCAGCAGCAGCGCGTCCAGGGCGATGGTGATGCCCACCAGCACGGCGGTGCGGCTGTTGCTGATGATCAATTGCCAGAACCAGCCGACTTCCCCCCGGGCGATCATGCGGAACGCGTCCAGCTGCTTCACCTTGTCGCGCACGCCCTTTTTCAGCGTGTTCACCGATTCGGTGGATTCCGCCGAACCGACGCTGGTGAAGTAGAACTGCATCAGCGCCGCCTGGCGTTCCTCGCCTTTCAGTTCCGCGGCTTTCTTCGCGGCGGCGGGGAGCGCGGCGGTTTCATCGGCGACGCCGTCCAATAACGCTTTCTGGAACGCGGCCAGATCGGATGCGGACAGCGCGGCGATTTCCTTCTTCTGCGCGGTGCTCACCTTGGGGCCGTTCACCAGGTACGCGGAATAGAGCAGCTGATAAGCCAGCGCCGTCCGTTCCCCTTCCGGCGCGGCGGAAAGGATGCTTTCCACCTCCGCCGCGCTGCCGGGATTCGCGCTTTCCCAGGCGGAACGGAGCAGCGCGCGGGCGGCATCGTCCACCTGGGCTTTCTGTTCCTCCGGCAGGGCGGAAAGCTGGGGTTTTATTTGCTTTTCCCAGGCGGCAGCCACGTCCTTGTGCAGGCTGTAAATGGCGCTGTAAGCCGATTCGGCGCTGAATCCCGAGGTATCATAAGCCCGCTGCCCGGCAACACCCAGCACAATAATGGCAATGCCCAGCGCGAAAACAAGCGCCAGGCCCAGCTTGGTAAGCGTCGGCGCGTGGCTTTGCCTCGGCAGCGTTTTCTGCGCCGCAGTCGCGTTTTTCATCCGTTCCACCTCTTTTTGGAGAAAATGACTGATTCGTCTGGTGACAGGAGAGTACAGAGTTCAGAGTACAGATAAAGAATGCCTATCCAATTGTTCCATCCAAACAATTCTGGTAACTATTCATCCGTCTTGTAAGAGACACTTGAAGCAACAATACCATATAACTGTATGGGCGGATATTATCCGCCCGTATTTGCGGGAAATCACGAACGGTGATTCATTGACTCAACGATGATGTACGTGGGGATGCGGGCGGATGATATCCGCCCCTACGGTTACGAGGCTTCGCGGCTGAAATTGTTCTATCATGAATCGACTGAACAATTACCAATTCTGCACAATATCATCTGAACTCTGCACTCTAACATATTACTGAAACCGCAACGGGGGAAGCCGTCTTGCGGCTCCCCCCGCGGAAGCGATTGCTTGATAGTTTACTTGGTCGTCACGATTTCTGTCCAGGCGGTGTTGATGGCTTCGCGGTTCTGGAAAGCGTTCTCCCAATCCACGCCCAGGTCTTTTTCGATCAGGGTGTCGGTGTCGATGGATTCATAAGGGATTTCCTTCATCCCGGCGAACACGGAGTGCATGTAGCCTTCGAGGATCAGCTTCTGGGCTTCCTCGCTCAGCAGCCACTTTTCAACGGCTTCGCAGGCTTCGATGTTCACGTTCTTGCTGTGTTCTTCCGCCACGGTCATCACGGTGGAGGGGATGAGCACCACGCCGTCCTCGGGATAGATGCACTTGAGGTTCGTGATGGGCGTGCCCTTATCGGCTTCTTCCTTCAGCACCTTCAGGATGGATTCTTCCAGGATCATGATGGCCGCACACTCGCCGCTCTGCAGCTTGGCGATGGCGGTAGAGCCGGACTCGATCATCACTTCGTTGGCGGCGAGGCCCTTGAGGTAATCCTGGCCGTAGTGGTTATCCTGGATCAGGGAAGCCACGGCGGCGTAGGTGGTGCCGCTGGACAGGGGGTTGCCCATGGAGATGTAGCCCTTGAGCGCGGTGTCATAGGCGAAGTCCTTGAAGGTCTTGGGAATGGTCACGCCCTTGGCGTTCCAGTCCGCTTCCATTTCGGGGTTGTAAGCCAGCACCATGTTGCACACGCGCACGGGATACCAGTAGCCCTCGGCGTCGTAGGGGAAGCGCAGCAGGGTGTCGGGATTCTCGATCTCGATGGGCTCCAGGTAGCCCGCTTCTTTCAGCTCCAGGGAGAAGGCGGGTTCGGCCACCATGAACATATCGCAGCCCAGGGTGCCGGTTTCCATTTCGCCGTAGATCTTGGTGATCAGGGAACTGGTGCCGCCGTAGAAGAAGAAGCTGCCGTCGTTGCCGGGCACCAGGTTCGGGAATTCCGCCTTGATCGCTTCGTCCATCATGTCAATGACGAAGGGATACATGGAAGAGTAGATGACCAGTTCGCCTTCCACGTCCTCGTTCACGGCCAGGGCGCTGCCCATCAAGCCGCCCAGCATCATCAGCGCAAGAACCAAAGCCAGAATCTTTTTCATCGTCGCATACCTCCATTTTCAATTTCCCGTTCTCTGTCGGCCCAAGCCGATCTTTTCAGTAAAATCATACCATATTTTCGCCATGATTGCAAGATGATATTTTCTTCATGTTGTGAACTGAGGAATTATTTGGTATAATCAGGACAGCGAAAAGCAAAGGAGTGTCGGCCCATGGAAACGCGGTATTACACGGTCATCCGCCTGGACGGGGACTATGCCTGGCTGCGCCGGACGGACCAGCAGGAAGAAGAACTGGTCAACGTGGCGCGCGCCCTCCTGCCGGAGGAGACTGACGAAGGGACGCGGCTGAAATACGAAATGCTGCAATACGAAGTGATATGAAGAAAGGACGGCTGATCATGATCATCGCGCTGATCATTCTGGCAATTTTCCTGATCCTTGTTTTTGTGCTCGGTTTCATGATGGCGACCTATTCCATGGGTATCAAACCGCAGACCTTGGAGGAGGCCCGGAAATGGCAGGAGGGGCACTATGACCTGTCCTGGTATGACCCTCTGCCCAAGCAGGATTACACCGTCAGCGGCGGGGACGGGTACGCGCTGCACGTTCAGTTCCTCAAGAATCCCGTTCCCTCTGACCGGTATATCCTCATTTCCCACGGCTACACCGACAACCGCTTCGGGGCGATGAAATACGCGAAAATGTACCTGGATCTCGGGTTCAATGTCATCGCGTATGACCTGCGCGGGCACGGCGAAAACGAGCCCACCTTCTGCACCTATTCCGCCCGGGAGAGCATGGATTTGAACGCGCTCATCCAGGACAGCCGCGGCCGCTATCCGGACGCGAAGGTGTTTGGCCTTCACGGCGAATCCCTCGGCGCGGCCACGTCCATCGCCGTGCTGAAATACAAGCCGGACGTGGATTTCGTCGTGGCTGACTGCGGGTTCAGCGAAATCGCCTCCGTACTGGCGGGCGGCCTGAAAGCCATGCATGTTCCGGGACTGTTTGTGAACGTTGCGTCCCTGTGCGCGAAAATGAAGTTCGGTTACAGCTACCAGGACATGCGGCCCATCGACAGCCTGAAGGACAACACCGTTCCCATTCTCTTCATCCACGGGGAAAAGGATGATTTCATCCTGCCCGCCCACAGCGAGGCCATGCGGAAAGCCACGCAGGGGTACAGCGAACTGCATCTCATTCCCGGCGCAGGGCACGCCGCCTCCATCCTCACCGCGCCGGAACAATACAGGCAATATGTGGAAGCTTTTTTGCGGCAGGTAATCAAATAATTGTTTGCACAACAAAAGCCACCGAACGCCGGTGGCTTTTTGCGGTTGATATTGTTACAGCGTCACGCCGCTCTTGAAAATAGCGATTTCGCGGTAGCCATGCTGTTCGGCCTTGGTTTCCTGCCCGTTGGCGGTAGCAAGGACGAGTTGGAACAACTGCTTGGCGGCGTCCTCCATGGTGGTTCCCTGGAGCAATTGGCCCGCGTTAAAGTCAATCCAGCCCTGCTTTTTGTTGGCGAGGTTGGCGTTGGTCGCCACCTTCAAGGTAGGCGCGGGGCCGCCCAGGGGCGTGCCGCGACCGGTGGTGAACATGATGAGCTGCGCGCCGGAAGCGGTCAGAGAAGTGACGGCGCAAATATCATTGCCGGGGCCCCAGACCAGGTTCAGGCCCTTGTGGGTGACGGGCTGGGTGTATTGCAGCACGTCCTGCACCTCGCCCAGGCCACCCTTCTGGGTGCAGCCCAGGGACTTTTCTTCCAGCGTGGTGATGCCGCCCGCTTTGTTGCCGGGGGAGGGGTTCTCGTAGACCGGCATATGGTTGTCCTGGTAATACTTCTTGAAGCCGTTCACCAGGTCGCAGGTCTTTTGGAACACCGCTTCATCCTTGCACCGGGCCATGAGCAGTTCTTCCGCGCCGAACATTTCGGGCACTTCGGTGAGCAGCGCCGTGCCGCCCGCCGCGCAGATGCCGTCGCTGACCGCGCCCAGGAGCGGGTTGGCGGTGATGCCGGAGAAGCCGTCGGAGCCGCCGCACTTGAGGCCCACCACCAGCTTGGAAATGGGCTGCTCGGTGCGCTTGTCCTGTTTCAGTTCTTCCTGCAATTCCGCGATCAGTTTCAGCGCTTCGGCTTCTTCGTCCTCGTATTCCTGGCAGACCAGGAACTTGACCCGCTTTTCGTCCACGGGGCCCAGGTGCTCCTTGAAGGCGTCCAGCGTGTTGTTTTCACAGCCGAGCGACAGCACCAGCACGCCGCCCGCGTTGGGATGGCGCACCAGCGCGGCCAGCAGGTCGCGGGTGCGGGCGTGGTCTTCGCCCAGCTGGGAGCAGCCGTAGGGATGGGTGAAGGTGTACACTGGCGCGGGGCCCAGCTTGGTGCCCTCCGCAGCAATGCGCTGGGCGGTGTGGTTGACGCAGCCGACCAGGGGCAGAATCCAAATCTCGTTCCGGATGCCCACCTTGCCGTCCGCCCGCTCATAGCCCATGAAGGAGCCGGTAAATGGCGCGGCTTTATGGATGGGCTGGGGGTCGTAGGTGTAATTCTTTTCGCCGCTGAGCGCGGTTTTCAGGTTGTGGGAATGAATCCATTCGCCCGCTTTGATGTCGCTCTGGGCGGTGCCGATGGGGCAGCCGTACTTAATCACCTTTTCGCCCTTGGCGATGTCCCGCAGGGCGATCTTGTGCCCAGCGGGGATGCCCTCCCGCGGGGTAATCAGCACGCCCACGTTGTCCAGTTCATGCAGCTTGATGTAATCGCTCATGTTTTTCTCCGTAACTGTCATTCGTTGATATTGAATCTTATGCGAATTCAGGGAACGGAAAGGTAGGGGCGGATAGTATCCGCCCGCCTGCCGCAATGTGAAATAGCTCACATTTCCATACCTTGCCTGAATACTCTGCGTTTCGGGCGGATAATATCCGCCCCTACAAATCGGTTGGCAAACAAATTCCTTATCCCTGATATGCCTTGCGCATGGCGGCGCGGATGCCGACAGCCTGAATGTCCTTGAGTTGGGCGGCGACCTTGTCCTCCAGGCCGGGGATGGCGGTCAAATCCTCGCCCCACAGCGCGGTATTGGACAGCGCGGCATGGGCGTCGGGGGCTTTCTGACCAGCGAAGAAGGTGAGCACGTGCGCGTCGTCCTTCACGGGATAAGGCTTGCCGTCCCGGAGGCCCTCATAGTCGCCCGCTTCATTCTGCTTGATGCCGGTGTAGAAGCAGATCAGGGAGGACAGGCCGAACGCCAGGCAGGCGGGGATTTCGCCGGCCTTTTTCTGGTAGTCCTTGAGCGTCGGCAGCACGCGGGCCGTCCACTTGCTCACGCTGTTCAGGGCGATGGACAAAAGCTCATGGCGGTTGAATGGATTCTCAAAACGCAGCATCACCGCGTCGGCGAACGCCTTCACCTCGTCCTGGGGGAGCGGCACGTTGGGCATGATCTCGTCGTTGAGGGCGTGCTCCAGGAAGGGCCGCACGTCCTTGTCCGCCATGCATTCGCCCACGGTGTCCAGGCCCGCCAGGTACGCGCCCAGCACCATGGTGGTGTGGGCCCCGTTCAGCATCCGGACTTTGCGCAGCTTGTAGGGCTTCACGTTGTCGGTGAAAATGACGGGGTTCACCTGATCCAGCGGGATTTCCTTCTTCACCTGTTCGGGACCCTCGATGACCCACAGGCCGAAGGGCTCGGCGGTGTCCAGCTGCTGATCCTCATAGCCCAGTTCCTCAAACACGCCGGGCACTTCCTTGCGGGGGAAGCCGGTCACGATGCGGTCAACGAGGGTGGAGCAGAAAATGTTGTCATTTTCCAGCCATGCAATGAACTTTTCTCCCAGGTTCCACTGGACCGCGGTTTTCAGCACGGCGTCTTTCAGGTGGTAGCCGTTGTCGTCGATCAGCTCGCAGGGCATGATGATGAAGCCCGGCTTGCCCAGCAGGAAGCGTTCATGCAGGAAGCGGGTCAGTTTGCCGGGGTAGGAGGGCTGAGGCTTGTCGTCGTAATTGTCCGTGCCGGTGTACACGATGCCCGCCTCGGTGGTGTTGCTGACGATGAAGCGCAGGGTGTCGATCTTCGCCAGGTCGAGGTAGCTCTGGAAATCGGCGTAGGGCTCCACGGTTTTGAGCACCGTGCCCACGACCTTGACCTTCTTCACGTCGCCGCTTTCCTCGCGGCCGCGGAGCATCACAGTGTACAGGCAGTCCTGCTCCTCCAGCATTTTGCACATGCCGCGTTCCAAGGGCTGCACGATGGCGACGCCATAGTCGCCGCCGCACTGAGTGTTCAGGTTGTCCAGCATTTCATCCACAAACGCGCGAAGGAACCCGCCCTCGCCAAACTGCATCACGCGGATGTTCTGGGGCCGCTTCACCTGGGGAACCAGGGATTTGTTTAAACGTTCCATGTGTATCCTCTCCCGTTTATCTTTTTGTTTCGTTATAGAATGCAAAAACTCTGCACTCTGCACTCTGTACTCTCGAATGATTACGCCATCACCAGATGGAACCCGAAGCCCGCGATTTCGTCGTGGAGGTAGATAAACTTCTTGTGGCCGTCGGGGGTGAAGGTGGCGGTGTCCTCGTCAAAGGTGAAGCCCCGCTGCTCCAGGTGCCACTGGGCGCGTTCCACGTCCTTGGTGCCGACGCCGATGTGGCCGTGGGTGCCGCGGAAGTTGGTCTTCATCATTTCCACCTGATTGGTGACGAACAGGCTCTTTTTGCTGTCCTTGCCGATGGGGCAGCCGAACAGGGCGCAGAGCTTTTCCGCTTCGCGGTAGGTGACTTCCTCGTTTTCGTTGTTGATGCCGATGTGAACAATAGAAAGGCCCAGCATCAGGCGCACGGCTTCCCGGGCGAGGGCTTCGATGCGTCCCCAGTCCTTGGCTTCCACCGCGTCGTCCGGCACCATCCAGCTGCCGCCGCAGGCCGCGATCTTGGGGAAAGCCAGGTATTCGCTCAGGTTCTTTTCATTGATGCCGCCGGTGGGCACGAACTTCACGTCGCCGTAAGGAGCCGCCATGGCCTTGATCAGCTTCAGGCCGCCCAGCGCTTCGGCGGGGAAGAACTTCACGGTTTTGAGACCCAGGGAAAGCGCGGCTTCAATATCACTGGGGTTGCCGCAGCCGGGCAGCACGGGATAGCCCTTGTCGATGCAGTGCTTCACCACCACGGGGTTCAGGCCGGGGGAGACGATGTAGCCCGCGCCCGCCTGCCAGGCAGCGTCCGCCTGCTCGCAGGTGAGTACCGTGCCCGCGCCCAGCAACACGTCCGGCAGCGCGTCGTGCACCAGGCGGATGGCTTCCTCCGCCGCGTCGGTGCGGAAGGTGATTTCCGCCACAGGCAGGCCGCCGTTTTTCAGCGCCGTGCACAGCGGCACCGCGTCCTCCGCGTTCTTCACTTTGATCACGGGTACCAGCCCGGCCAGGGACAGTTGTTTGAGCATATCCATGATGAAAACCTCCTTCACTTGTCTGTTTGTATATGATTCTTGATCAAAGGCTGTTTGAGAGTACAGAGTTCAGAGTGCAGAGTACAGAGAATATAGATTGCAAAAATATCGGTCGTATATCTTATTGGACGCTAAAATCTCTGCACTCTGTACTCTGAACTCTGCACTCTCCTCAAAGCATCCGATATCAGATTCCAAAATATCCTTTGGCGTTATGATAGCAAATATCCTTCACCATTTCTTTCAGGAATTCAATATCATTGGGGTATTCGCCGTTTTCCACCCAGTTGCCGATCACGTTGCACAGGATGCGGCGGAAGTATTCGTGGCGGGGATAGCTGATAAAGGAGCGGCTGTCGGTGAGCATCCCGACGAAGGTGCCCAGCACGCCGAGGTTCGCCAGCGTGCGAAGCTGTTCCTCCATGCCGTCCTTCTGATCCAGGAACCACCAGGCGGAGCCCATCTGAATCTTGCCCTTCACGCCGGACTGCTGGAAGTTGCCCAGCATGGTGCCGATGGCGTGGTTGGCGGCGGGGTTCAGGGAGTAGAGAATGGTCTTGGGCAGCTGGCCCTGGGCGTCCTGCAAGTCCATCAGGCGGCTCAGGTGCTGGGCGATCGGCGCGTCGATGATGGAATCAAAGCCCACGTCCGGCCCGTAGCGCTTGAACATGGCGGTGTTGTTGTTGCGCATCGCGCCGATGTGGTACTGCTGCGTCCAGCCGCGCTGGGCGTACATCGCGCCCAAGCCCGCCAGCACCACCGTGCGGTAGCTTTCAATGTGCTTTTGCTTGATGGTCTGGCCTTCCATGGCTTCGTGGAACGCCTTGTCCGCCTGCTTGAAGGAGGGCTCGCCGTAAGGCACGGTGTCCAGCGCGTGGTCGGAAATCCGCGCGCCGCAGGCGTGGAAGTATTCCACCCGGCGCTCCAGCGCGGTCAGCACGTCGGCGGTGGAATGAATGTCCATGCCCGCCACGCGGGACAATTGCTTGATGTATTCCACAAAGCCCAGCCGGTCGATGTTCAGCGCCTTGTCCGGCCGGAACGCGGGGTAGACCTTGGCTTTCATCCCGTTCTGGGCGGCGATAGTCTGGTGGAAGGACAGGTCGTCCACCGGGTCGTCGGTGGTACACAGGTAATCCACGTTGAACTTGTCGATCAGCGCCTGGGCACGGAAGTCCTCGCCCTGGAGCATTTCGGTGGCCTGGTCGTAAATCTCCCCGGCGGTGTCACGGTTCAAAACGGTGTTGATCCCGAACACCCGCTGCAATTCCAGGTGCGTCCAGTGATACAGCGGATTGCCGATGGCGTGGGCAATCGTGTCGCCGAAGGCGATGAACTTTTCCCGGGGGTCACCGTCACCGCGAATCAGGCGCTCGTCCACGCCATAACTCAGCATGGCGCGCCACTTGTAATGGTCGCCGCCCAGCATCAAATGGGAAAGGTTGTCAAACTTGATGTTCTGCGCGATTTCTTTGGGAGACAAATGGCAGTGATAGTCGATGATCGGCATGGCCTTCGCCGCATCGTGAAATAAGATGCGGGCCGTGTCCGTCGTCAATAGAAAATTATCATCCATGAAGGGCTGCATAACGAACCATCCTCCTTCTTTCTTCCATTATAAGGCCCGCGGAAAAGAAAGTCAATAAGCGGACAGGAAGGATGAAAAAGAAGATTTTCAGGGTATGCAATTCAGAACAATTTCCATGCAATGACATGAATTGACAGCCCATCGGGAAAAGCATATAATGTCTTTCGACTGATTTCCAAAGGAGGAAAGAAGCAAAGCACATGAGCAAAACCAACGCGCAGCATTTTTTCAAGGGGTGCCGGGACGGGGTGCCCATCATGCTGGGATACCTGGCCGTATCTTTTTCGTTTGGCATCAAGGCGTTATTGGAGCATCTGACGGTAGGGCAGGCGGTGCTCATGTCGGTGGCGAACGTGACCTCGGCGGGGCAGTTCGCGTCTCTGTCGGTGATCGCGGCGGCGGGCAGTTATCTGGAACTGGCGCTAAGCCAATTGATTATCAACCTGCGGTATTGTTTAATGAGCGCCAGCCTGAGCCAGAAGGTCGACCCCAACGCGCCGTTTTTCCATCGGTTTATTATGTCCTATGGCGTCACGGATGAAATTTTCGCCCTGTCCTCGGCGGTGGAAGGGCCGCTGTCGCCCTTTTATACCTACGGCCAGATGGCGGTCGCCATCCCCGGCTGGGCGCTGGGTACGCTGCTGGGAGCCATCGCGGGCAACATCCTGCCAGCCCGGGTGCTGGTGGCGCTGAGCGTGGCGCTGTACTGCATGTTCATCGCCATCATCGTGCCGCCCGCCAAGCAGAATAAAACCCTCGCCATTGTGATCGTGGTTTCCATGGTGGTGAGCGCCGTGTTCTGCTACGCGCCGTACCTGCGGGATATTTCCGCGGGGATGCGGGTGATCATCCTGACGGTGGCGCTGTCCGTCGCGGCGGCGCTGATTCGCCCGGTGAAGGAGGAGGATGCGGCATGAGCGGGAACGTATATGTTTATATTTTCGTCATGGCGGGCGTGACGTACCTCATTCGTATGCTTCCCCTGACCCTGATCACGAAAAAAATTCAGAGCACCTTTATCAAGTCATTCCTCTATTATGTGCCTTATGTCACCCTGTCCGTGATGACCTTCCCCGCCATCCTGCGGGAAACCTCCACCCCCTGGTCAGGGCTGGCGGGGTTCGTGACCGCCCTGCTGCTGTCCTATAAGGGCAAGGGGCTGATCTTTGTTTCGCTTTGTTCCTGCGCGGTGGTGTTTTTGCTGGAACTCATATTGGTGGCATGATTTTTATCATGAGAAAGGGGCGTTCCATTGGCGGAACGTCCCTTGTTTATACCACTGATTACGGCTGCTTGCCGATGTAGGCCAGGATGCCGCCGTCCACATACAGGATGTGGCCGTTGACGAAGTTGCTGGCGTCGGAGGCCAGGAACACGGCGGGGCCCTGCAAATCCTCGGGGTTGCCCCAGCGGGCGGCAGGGGTCTTGGCGATGATGAACTGGTCGAAGGGATGACGGCTGCCGTCGGGCTGGCGCTCACGGAGCGGCGCGGTCTGGGGCGTGGCGATATAGCCGGGGCCGATGCCGTTGCACTGGATGTTGTGCTCGCCGTATTCGGAGCAGATGTTCCGGGTCAGCATCTTGAGGCCGCCCTTGGCAGCGGCGTAAGCGCTGACGGTTTCGCGGCCCAGCTCGCTCATCATGGAGCAGATGTTGATGATCTTGCCGTGGCCCTTCTTGATCATGGAAGGAATGACGGCCTTGGAAACGATGAAGGGCGCGTTCAGGTCCACGTCGATGACCTTGCGGAAGTCCGCGGCGCTCATTTCGATCATGGGGATGCGGCGGATGATGCCCGCGTTGTTGACCAGAATGTCCACCACGCCGACTTCTTCTTCGATCTTTTTGACCAGTTCCTGCACCGCTTCTTCATTCGTCACGTCGCAGACGTAGCCGTGGGCCTTGATGCCCTTTTCCTCGTACGCGGCCAGGCCCTTGTTGACCAAGTCCTGGTTAATGTCGTTGAACACGATGGTCGCGCCCGCGGCGGCGTAGGCTTCCGCGATGGCAAAGCCGATGCCGTAGGAAGCGCCGGTGATCCAGGCGATTTTGCCTTTCAGGCTGAAAGCGTTCATATCCATGGGTTTCTTCCTCCTTGTAAATACATATGATTGAATCAGCAGACAGTGGGAGGAAGAGTACAGAGTTCAGAGTACAGAGTTCAGATGATATAGCCGATGCTCATTCGACCGCAGTCTTATTGCAAACACTATCATCTGCACTCTGCACTCTGCACTCTGCACTCTCGTTCCCTTTCAAGGACAGTTACCTGAGCTCTGTCGTGGGAATGGTGTCCATATCATCAAAGGCCTGGTTTTCGCCGCCCATGGCCCAGATGAAGGTGTAGTTGCTGGTGCCCGCGCCCGCGTGGATGCTCCAGGAGGGGGAGATGACCGCCTGCTCGTTCTGCATCACGATGTGGCGGGTTTCGTTTCCTTCGCCCATCATGTGGAACACCACGTTATCCTGGGGCACTTCAAAATAGAAGTACACTTCCATGCGACGTTCGTGGGTGTGGGCGGGCATGGTGTTCCAGACGGAGCCGGATTCCAGCACGGTCATGCCCATGGAAAGCTGGCAGGTTTTGAGCACGGAGGGATGGATGAACTGGTTGATGACGCGCTTGTTGCTGGTGGCGGCGTCGCCGCAGGGCTTCTTGGCCGCGTCGGCAATCTTGATCAGCCGATTTTCATAGCTGCAATGCGCGGGGGCGGAGACAAGGTAGAATTTGGCGGGGCAGTTCTTGTCGTCGCTCTCAAAGTACACTTCCTTCGCGCCCTTGGTGATGTACAGGCAGTCCTTGTAGCCCAGGGCGTACACCGTGCTGCCCACGGTCACTTTGCCCGCGCCGCCCACGTTGAACATGCCGCACTCCCGGCGTTCCAGGAAGTATTCGGTGCCAAAGTTGTGCCAGATGTCGATACCCTTGTCGATGCTCACTTTTTCGTTGACGGGCTTGATGCCCATGGTGACCATGCGGTCCACGTGACTGTACACGGCCTGCACCTGGTCGTCCACGAACAGGGTTTCGATGAGGAATTCCTTCCGGGTTTCCTCGGTGGTGTAGCGCTTGAAATCGCGCTGGTTGCAGGAATAGCGAATGTCCATGGCAAATCCTCCCTAATTAATATTTCAATGGTTCCACAAAACGGGTTTGAGAGTTCAGAGTGCAGAGTACAGAGTGCAGATGATATACTCCATCAGGCACGAAGTCCAGCTTGTGTGAACATGATTATCTGAACTCTGCACTCTGAACTCTGTACTCTCGCTCTTATGACCTATCAACAATATTGCTCACCGCTTCGGCTGTGATCCGCTCCCCGTTGACGCCTTCCATGATCACGTTGTCCAGGGTCAGCTTGTCCACATAAGAAGCGATAAGCCCTCGGTTGAAGCATTGCTCCACGTCCCGCGCCATGGCGGGGGCCATGGGTTTGCCGTTGGGATTGAAGGTGAAGCGGCAATCCTTCATCAATATTTCCTGTACCGGCCGCTCAGGCAGGCCCAGGATGTAACCCGCGCAGGCTTCGCAATTGTCGGCGGTGACGCGCTCAAAGCGGATGCTGCCGACGGTGGGCGTGGTGTCGTCCACGGGCTGGGGCTCCCGGCTCTGCACGTAGTCCGTGCGTCCGTCGGGGTCGCAGAAGTACATGGCGTTCACCACCATGGGGCAGCGCACACCCTCCATGCGCACGTCGGAAAACACAACGTCGTCGATCACGGCGTACTTGCCCCGCCCCCGCCGCGTCTTGACGCGCAGGCCGCGGTCGTTGCCGCGCATATAACAGTGATGCACCCGCACGTGCTTCACGCCGCCCGCCATTTCGCTGCCGGTGGTCACGCCGCCGTGGCCGTCCAGCATACAGCACCACGCGATTTCAATGTCCTCGCAGGGCACGTGGTACTTCATGCCCATGTAAATCTTCCCGGCTTTGAGGGCGATGCAGTCGTCGCCGACGGAGAACACCGTGCCCAGCATCCGCACATGCTTGCAGCTTTCGGGGTCAAAGCCGTCGGTGTTCGGGCTGTTGGCTGGGGCCTCGATGCGTATGTTGAGGAAATTCAGATTTTCGGAGAACGTGGGATGCAGGTTCCAGGCTGGGCTGTTGCGCACGGTGACGCCCTGCATGGTAACGTCCTTGCAGTCCTTCAAATAGAGCGTCCGGGGGCGGAAGGCGACGCGCTTGAGTTTCGGGTTCACCCACCAGTCGCCCACGTTGCCCTGGCCGTCCAGCACGCCGGGGCCGATGATCTTCACGTCCTCCACGCCGATGCCGGTGATGAAGGAGGCGAAGGAATCCAGCGGGTTGCCCTCCCAGGAGCCCAGCAGCACTTCCCCTTCCTCGTCGGTGGTGCGCGTCATGCCGGGCAGGATGGGGAACTGCTCCCGGTCGGTTTTCAGCTTTAACACCGCGCCGGGCTTAAACTCGATGGTGATATGGCTCTTTAAAAACAGCGGGCCGGTCAGATATTCCCCTGCGGGAATCAGTACGCGCCCACCCACGGGGCAGGACAGGATGGCGGCCTGCAAAGCGGCGGTGTCGTCGTGGAGCATATCGCCCTTCGCGCCGAAGCGGCGCACGTTCAGGGAACAGACTTCCTTTTCCGTGCGGAAGGTGAGTTCCGCTTCCTTTTCGCCGTTTACATAGGATTCCAAATGATATTCGGTATCCGGCCACAGGCCGAACAGAGAGAATACAGAGCGGTTTTCCTCCGGCAGGGCTTCGCCGTTTAAGGTGAGCGCGCGCGGGGCTTTGGCGTAATAATCGCCCTGCTCGTCCAATAATACCGTGCAGCTTCGGGAGGAAACAAAAAGGCGTTTCACTGCTTGTCCACCTCCTGCATGTTCAGCGCGATGGGCAGATACTTTTCTTCGTCCAGCAGACCCAGCCGCACGCCTTTGAGCAGGGCCTCCACGGCCAGGGCATCCGGCTTTGTCCCGCCGGAAATAAGCCCGCGCGCCGCTTCTAAAAACATGTCAGCCAAGGCGCGGTAATGCTCGTAAAGCTGAATGTCCATCTGTTCGACGGTATCGACCAGCGTTTTCAGTACCAGCCCCTCCGCCTCGCCGCAGCCCGGCACGCGGTACAGGCCCGCCGTCCGGTCAAAATACCGTTCATGGAATTGTTGGCAATGCCGCGAAATCAGCTTGTAGGTCTGCTTGTCCCCGAACCGCGTGTCGCACGCCGCCAGGAACGGCAGTTCCTCCCGCATTTTCCGGGGGTCGTCGGATAAGCCGACATCCTTCAATCGCTGCATTTCTTTCAGCGCTTCGGCCTTTCTTTGTTCGTCCCCGTTTCCTTCCCGCATTTCTTTCAGGATTGCCCTCGCGTCCATCCTCGCATCCCTCCGCGGCCATTCTTTTCCTGTATCCTATCATATATGCCAAACGCCCGGAATGTCAAGGCATTTTCCGGTAAAGGGCATGGATTTTTCATACTTTAAAAAGGTTTCCCCTGGAGATAATAAAGAGTTCAGAGTGCAGAGTACAGAGTACAGTTGATTTTGTCTTTCACGTTTGACGATCGACTCATCATCTATATTCTCTGAACTCTGTACTCTGAACTCTGAACTCTTCTTTATCGCTGTCTTATCGTGATGAATGAGGCGCGATTACAGTTCCAGCTTAACGGCCTCATGCCCGGTCAGTTCCTTGGTGCGTTCGTCGGGACTCGCCGTTATCGTTGACCACCTGAAACGCCTCGGGATTCACGGGGATGGTGACGGTCTGGCAAGACCCCGCAGGCACGCTGAGACGCTGGAACGCCACCAGACGGGGATTGAGCGGCGCGTTTTCGCTGCCCCTGTTCTGACAGTAAATCTGCGCCACGTCCTCCGTGTTCACTTTGCCCGCGTTGCAGACGGTTACATCCACCAGGCATTTTCCATCCTGATTCCGAACAGCCGCGTCTTTCACGTACACGTCGCCGTAGGTAAGCCCGTAGCCGAAGGGATACAGGGGCTGATTCGCGAAGTAGCGGTAGGTGCGTCCCTTCAAGGCGTAGTCGGTAAAGGCGGGCATTTCAGATAGCTGTTCATTATAATAGAAGGTGACGGGCAGCTTGCCGGAAGGGGAGGCGTGGCCCAGCAGCAAATCCGCTACGGCCCGGCCGCCCTGGGCCCCGGGATACCAGGCCACCAGCACGGCGTCGGCCAGGTCGCCCGCTTCTTTCAGGTCGATGGCGCTGCCGGCGGTGAGCACGATGATCGTGGGCTTGCCCACTTTCAGCACTTCATTCATCAGCCGCCGCTGGGACGCGGGCAGCAGCAGGTCGATCTTGTCGGCGGAGCCAAAGGGGTTGCCGGTGTCACCCTGCTCGCCCTCGAGGGTTTCGTCCAGGCCCACCACCAGCACCACGGCGTCGCTGTTCTCCGCCACGGTGAGGGCTTCGCTCATGCGGTCGTCGGGCTCCTGAGCCAGGCCGGTCATCCTGTCGCGGTACAGATGGCAGCCCTCGGAGCACAGCACCCGCGCCTTGCCCTTGAGCGCTTCCTGCAAGCCGCGCTGGATGGTGATGTACTGGGAGGAGGAGCCGTGGTAATTGCCGACCAGGGAGGAAATGGCATCGGCGTTGGGGCCGATCACGCCCAAGGTCTTGATCTTGTTTTCGTCCAGGGGCAGCACGCCGTTGTTTTTGAGCAGCACGCACCCTTTGCGCGCGGCCTCGTCGGCCTTTGCCTGGTGCGCGTCGCACTCCACCACGGTGTAGGGAATGCCGTCGTACTCGCTGCCCTCGCCCATGATGCCCAGCATGTACCGGGTGGTGAACAGGCGCACGGCGCTTTCCCGGATGGTTTCTTCCTTCACCTTGCCCGCCATGTAAGCGGCGATCAGTTTTTCATAGGTGCAGCCGCAGTTCAGGTCACAGCCCGCGTTGACCGCCATGGCGGCGGAGTCCACGGGGTTGTCTGTCACGTGATGGCCGTCGTGGAAATCCCGGATAGCCCAGCAGTCGGAAACGAAATGGCCCTCAAAGCCCCAGTCACGGAGATGCTGCATCAAATCGCTGTTGGCGCAGCAGGGCTCGCCGTTGGTGCGGTTGTACGCGCCCATGACGGATTCTACCTTCGCTTCCTTCACCAGCTTTTTGAAAGCGGGCAGGTAGGTTTCCTCCATATCCTTTTTGCTGGCGACGGCGTCGAATTCGTGGCGCAAATCCTCCGGCCCGGAGTGGACGGCAAAGTGCTTGGCGCAGGCGGCGGCCTTCATTACCTCGCCCTTGCCCTGCAAGCCGCGCACATACGCCGCGCCGATCTCGCCCGTCAGGGTCGGATCTTCACCGAAGGTCTCCTGGCCCCGGCCCCAGCGGGGGTCGCGGAAAATGTTGATGTTGGGGCTCCAGAAGGTGAGGCCCTTGTAAATGTCCCGGTCGCCGTGGCGGGAGGCGGCGTTGTAC
>CADAKE010000106.1 GCA_902788445.1 uncultured Eubacteriales bacterium | reverse complement strand
AGCATGTAGATATACAGGCCGTCCTTTAAGCCCATGCAGGTCAGGCTCATGAGCACGTAAGGAAGAATGGAGGTGCGCAGGTTCAGGGGTTTTCCGGTCGCCGCCCGGAAGATGCCCAGGAAATCGAAGGACGCGAACTGGACATACAGGGCGGTCTGGATGGTCTGGGGCGGCACGATGATGAGCAGCACCACGCAGGCGAACCAGAACTTTTTGAGCGGGAAGCTGTACCGCGCGAACCCGTAGCCCACCAGCGTGCAGGCGATCACCTGGCAGACGGACACAAGCAGGCTCGTCCAAAGCGTGTTGATCATGGACTTGGGGAACGACGTCAGGTCGGCCACGATCCTGTAATTGTCCAGCGTCACGTGGCGCGGCAGCAGCACGATCGTGGAATCGTACAGGTCGCTTTCCACCATCAGGCTGGTGGAGAAGCGGATGATCATGGGCTGGATGATCATGAAACACAGGCCGAAGAGCAGCAATCCGCGGATGATGGAGACGCCGTACTTTTTGATCTTGGACATGACGACGTATTTCGTGTCGCGCTTGGCGTTCGCCTTCGCCTTCTGTTCCCTGCGGGTGAGGGTGGCCTCAGTCTTCATAGTAATGCACCCCCTTGTTGATGATAACCGCGGCAATGGCGATAAAGAGGATGGCGACGCCGAAGTAGATCCAGCTCATGGCGGAGGCCAGGCCGAAGTCCATCTGCTGGCCGTACATGATGGTGTTGATGCGCTCCATCACCCGGTTATCGTTCTTCATGAAGAAGTCGATGATCGTATAGATGGTATTCACCAGCAGCAGCGGCGAGACCATCGGGAACGTGATCTTCCAGAAGGCTTCCCACGCCGTGCAGCCTTCCACGTCCGCCGCTTCATACAGCGAGGGAGAAATGGACTGCAGGCCGGACAGGAATACGATGATCTGGATGCCACTGGCCATCACGATATCGTACACCGCGTCGATCATGTCAAACAGCACCTGGAACACCTGCGACCCCACGCCGGACACGGAAAGCAAATCCTGCAAGGCGGCAGAGATATTCACGCCGGAGCTTTTGCCCACGGCCTCGGCCATGCCGGCCATCATGTCGTAGAATTCATTCTGGCTTTCGATGCCCGCCAGCACGCCGGAGGACAGGATCACGGGCAGGAAGAAAATAGCGCGGGCCAGGGTTCTGCCCTTGAAGTTCTGGTTCAGGATCACGGCGATCACGAAGCTCATCACGATGGTGGCGATGCCGTTGATGGCCATGCGGCTGATTTCTTCCACCAGGTACTGGTTATAGTACGGGTCGGTTCCCAGGGCGTTTTTGTAGTTGACAAAGCCCATGAACTTCATGTCGTATCCCTCGCCGGGGATCAGCTTCACGTAGCTCAGGCTCATAATAACGGAGGTGAACATGGGCCGCACCATGAAGAACACGAAGCCGAGGATGAAGGGCAGGATGAACAGCACGCCGGTGCGCGCCTGGCGGGAGCGCATCGTGCGGTAGGTGCTGTTGCCGGGAATGAACGTCTGGATGGATTCCTTAAAGCCCCAGTGATCCCGGTCGTTGATTTTCTTCTTGCTCATCTCGCTTCGCCTCCTTTCACGATGTAGCTGCGCGCGGGCACCGAAACGCCGTCGGCTGTAATATCCTCAGAATCGTAGTTCACGTAGACCTTCGCGCCGTTTTCGTAGGTCGTGACCGTCAGCGTGGAGGACAATCTTTCATGGCCCACGATTTCCTGGCTGTTCAGCCCGGCCATGGCCTGCTGGTAATCGGCGATCAATTGCAGCGCTTCCTCGTCCCAGGCGTCGTAGTACGCGCCGAAGTAGCCGGTGTACTTCGTATCCTGGAGGATTTTGGCGTCCCGGGCCATGAAGGTGAAGTTCAGGCCCGCGCCGTATTCCGCGCTCCGGAGCAGCTCCGTCCACCAGTCGGAAGTCAGGTTGATGGGCGCGCCGGTGTAGTTGACCGCGCCGTGGATGGCGATCTGGTAGAAGGGCACAGAGGCGTCGATGATGGAGTAGGGCGTGCCGTGCAAATCCATGTCGGTGATGAGGTCGGCGTAGGGCATGGCGTAGTCAAAGCCCTCTTTGATCATCACGGCCTCCCCCGCCGCCTGGGCTTCGAGGAGGGACACGATCTGCAATTGCTTCACCTGCTCGCGGGTCGTCAGGTCGTTGACGTTGTAGTCGCCGGACAGGAGGCTGCCCAGGTCGCGGAACGCCACGCCATAGGCGCCGCGCTTTTTCAGCGCGTCGATCAGGTTGCTGGTCATGCGCTTGGCGTAAGTGGGATGCACCAGGTAATAGGGATCTTCCCATTCCATGGGGCGGTAGGTGATGGCGTAATAGGGATACAGCTGCACGCGCTCGCGGGTGGTGTACCGCGCGGCGTCGCGCATCACCAGGAAGCCGTCGAGCAGGTTGCTGTCGTAGGCGAAGCAGGAAATGCCGTCAAAGTACAGCGGCACGGACTTTTGCTTCGCGTAGTCGATCAGGTGGCTCATGCCGTTTTCGCCGCCCAGTTCGCGCAGCACGCGCACGGATGTCAGCACCCGCTGGTTCACGCCGCCGTTGGCCCAGCCGCTCATGCGGACGCTGAGGTTTTTCACCTGATTGTCCGTCAGCTTGCCCAGGATGGTTTCAGCTTCCGAGAACGTGGTGGTCGGGGTGACGGAATCGACCGGCAGGCCGAACTTCACCACGCGCTTGTCGATCGCGCCGACGAATTCCACGTTGACGGGCAGTTCGGAATCGACCTGCCGATCCGCCATCGCGGGATAGGTTTTGCGCAGGTATTCGCCGTAGGACTTGGCCATGTCCACATAGCTGCCGCTGTCCACGAAGCGGTAGCGCTGGCGGATGGTGTCGCTGGGCAGCTGCTTTTCAAACATGTACACCAGCGTGCCCGTCTTGTTGGACACGTTGTACTGGTCGCCATGCAGCACGGTATACTTGGCGCAGACCCAGTTGTAGCTGTTGAAGCGCTGGCTGATGTCCGCCTGCACGCCGCCGTAGGAGGCCGCGCCCTCCATCACGCAGATGAAGGAGCCGCCATTTTTGGACACGCCGAACACCGGGAAGGCGCACTGGGTTTCGTTGATGACTTCCTTGCGGTAGGTGCCCCAGTCCCAGCCGTACATGTTGGCGTAGTAGCTGTTCTGGCTGAGCTTGCCGTTGTTGAGGTTGATCAGCGCGCCGCCGCCCTCGGGAATGAACATGAAGCCCTCGTCCTCCAGGCCCGCCGCGCCGAACATGGGCAGCACGGTGATGGAGGTCATGGGGAAGTTGGCGCGGTAGTGAATCTGGTCGTAGGGGATTTCCACCACGAAGTCGTCGCCGTCCAGAATATAGCGGACGGTCACGTTGAACACGGGCTTTTCCACCGCGGACGCGGAAGCGATCAGCTGCTGGTCAAGCTCGTAATCCTCCTGGGTGTAGCCCACCTGGACGAAGTAATCGGAAATGGACTGGTAGTCCGCTTTCTTGGTGGTGTCCAGCACGCGGAGGGGCTGCTCCGCAGCGGAAGGATACTGGGCCAGGATGGCTTCCTTTTCCGCGTCGGTTTTGGTGGCCAGGGTGTCGGGGGAATAGATGTTGTAGATGTTGCCGACCTTGCTGTTGAGCTTGGATTTGGACAGGCCCAGCTGATCCTTCATCCGCTCGGTGAACATCTGGTAGCGTTCTTCGGTGATGGCGTAGGGCATCAGGTACACCTTGCTGATATCGCCGATGGAGTAAATCACCTCGACGGAATCATCCGTCACCTTGCCGATTTCGTAGTTGCCGTTCATGATGGAGCGCTGATAGTTGTTGAACGCGATATCAGCGGTGCCCTTGTCGCGGTCGGTATACGTCATGAGCAGGGTGGACTGGAGGGTGTACAGGTTCGCCTGGCTGTTCTTGGCCACCGGGTCGCTGGCGGCTTTCTCAGGGATGGAGGTCCATACCCGGCCGTTCGCTTTTTCGGTGATCTTGAACTGGGTGGTGCCGGTGTCAAGTTCAAATTTCAGCGCGTCGTTTTCGAGGGTGATGGTTTCCGCCTTGCCCTCAAAGTAGGCCACGGTGGGCAGGGGCGTCGTCTGCTCGTCCTTCTGGGAATAGAGCGGGATGCCCACGAAATACACGAACGCGGCCGCGAGCGCCAGGAAAACGATCCAGGGAACGAGCCTGCGGAGGATGGATTTCTTTTTCATCTTTCACACCCTCCTTAATACAGCCTGAACGCGATTTCGCGGTACAGGGAAACGAAGAAGCCGATGGCGTCGCTGAGCAGGGAGAAGAACACCAGAATCAGGAACAGGATCACCAGCGCGCCAAACACGGTAAAGAACAGGAAGATCACCGTTTTTCCCGGTGTGTAGTCGTGCACCTGCATCAGGCCCACGAACACCAGGAACACGCACCAGATCACGCTGACGCTGCCCAGCACCTGGTAGTACGCCGCCTCGTCAAAGGAGATCATGTTGCTCACCAGGATCAGCGGCAGCTGGATCAGGATATAGGGCACCAGGGCATAGCACATGGCCATGTAAATGTCCCGAAAGCGGCCCTTGCCGTCAAACAGCGTGGAAAGCGCCCAGTTGGAAACGCACAGCACCAGGAACGGGAACAGCAGCGACCCGCACTGCTCATACACGTTGATGTACTGGATGGGCGCGGTGATGAACTGGAAGTTAGTGAGCATGAGCCGGAGCACATACGTGAGCAGGAACAGGAACAGATAGGTATGCGCCGCGGGCAGCGACCCCCGCTGCTCATGCACCAAGTCCCAGAACCCGTCGAAGGGATGGAAGATCACATACAGGCCGTACCTCATGGAAGCCTTATAGCGCTTCCAGCCCGCCCTGCGTTCCGCGGGAGACGCGCCGTTAGTGAGCGACTTTGCGGCGTTCATACGCTTCCACCTCCTCTTTCACGCCTTTGACTTTCCGGATCACCAGCGGAATCACCAGCAGGGCCGCCACCACGGCGACGATCCAGCCGATGTTCTTTTCCACCAGGATCTTGCGGTAATAGCGGTACGCGCGGCCGTAGTTCTGCCGGTCGTGGGCCATCTTGAAATATTCCATGGCCTCGCCGTAGGCTTCCTGCCGCATCAGCGCCCGGCCGATGCCGATGAACGCGCTGTTGTAATTGGCGTTCAGCTTCAGCACCTCGCGCCAGGTGTCGGCGGAGCCGTCGTAATCGCCCTTCAAATACTGGTCGTTGGCCCGGTAAATCAGATTGCCGTATTCCGTGGGGGTGAACACGGTGATGCTGCTTTCGTTTTCGTCCAGCACCATCAAATCGTTCCCCATATGCTCAATGGAAATGGCGCTCAGGAACGCGCCTTCGCTGTTGCCCTTGGTGCCGAACGCCCAGAGCATGATGCCCTGCGGGTCGTAGCCAAAGAGCCTGCCGCGCGTGCGGTCGACGGCGATGTAGATGTCGTTGTCCAGCACGGTGATATCCTTGAACTTGGAGGGGCCGTAATCATTGGTGCCCTCCACCCATTCCAGGTCGCCGATGGGAGGATAGCGGTCGTTCTTGATCAGGATATCGCTGCCGATGCTGTTCAGGCGGCGGATGGGCTTGGCCACGTCGCTCATCAAATCGTACTCGCTGAACACGATGTTGGTGGCGTAGATAAAGCCCTCTTTGTCGATGCAGATGTTCTCATACTCCGTGGGCACGAACGCGGCCTGCTGGTCGCGCTGTTCCTTGGTGGTGAAGAAGGTTTTCCAGATGTATTCCCACAGGTTGTATTTCACCGTGTTCGCGCCGACGAAGCCGGTGAACTCCCCGTTCGCCTCGTACTTGACCAGGCCCTTGTTCACGTGGGTCGCCAGGGTGAACACGCGGCCCACGGAGTCCACCACCAGGCGGCTGGGCAGAAAGCTCAGGCTCTGGTCGAAGGTGGAGTCGAGGGGCTTGACGAAGGACTGGAGATAATTCAAATCCTTGTCCACTTTCACGATGCGGTTGTTGTTGGTATCGCAGATGTAAATGTTGCCCGCGCTGTCCAGGGCAATGTCGCTGGGGCTGTTGAAGGTGGCGGGCTCCGCCCCGTTGATTTCGGAAATCACGCGGACGAGGCTGAACTGCTTATCCGCGTCCCGGCGCAGTTGCAGGATACGGTTGTTGCCGGTGTCGCAGACGTACAGGTCGCTGCCCTTGGCGTAGAGGCTCTGGGGCTTGCGCATGGGCACGTCCAGGCCCAGGCTGCGGCTGTACACCACCTGATCCACCCGGTAGGCGTCAGGGGATTCGCGCAGGTCGCCCCAGTAATCGTAGTTATAGGTATAGGTGGCGGAAAAACCGTCGTCCACAGCCAGCGCGGCGCTCATAGGCAGGAGCAGCAGGGCGGCCAGGGCAAACGACAGGATTCTTTGCGTTCTTTTCACGTTCGTCTTCCCTCCCGTTTCCGTTAGTCCTTCAAGCCGGAGCTGGCCATGGTTTCCAGGATCTGGCCCTGGGCGCAGATGAAAATGATGATGGGCACCAGCATGACCACCACGGTGACCGCCGCGGCCTGGCCCGCGCGGGCGATGCCGCCGGCCTGGATCTGCTGCAAAGCGTACACCAGGGTCTTCTTGGATTCGGAATAAATGACCGTGGCCGCGTTGGTATTCCACAGGTTCTGCACGGAGAAGATGGTGATGGTGAGCCACGCGGGCTTCACGTTGGGCATCACGATCGTCCAGAAGATGCGCATCTCCCCCGCGCCGTCCAGATGCGCCGCTTCGATCAGCGCGTCCGGCAGGCTCTCCATGTTCTGCTTCATCAGGAACAGGCCGATGGGCGCGGCGAAGGCGGGCAGGATGATGGCCCAGTAGGTGTCGATCATGCCCAGCTTGCTCATAATCACGTAGTTGGGAATGCCCGTCACATAGCCGGAGAACATCAGGGCGGTCACGACGATGCCAAAGAAGGTTTTCCCGCCGGGGAAATTGTACTTCGCCAGCACGAACGCCGCCATGGAAGCGATGATCACGTGGCCGAAGGTGCCGATGAAGGTAATCAGCACAGTGTTGATGAGGTAGCGGGAGAAGGGCACCCAGCTTTGGCCCATGGTCACGATCAGGTCGCTGAAGTTGTCCAGGGTAGGATGATCGGGGAAAATCTTAGGCGGGAACCGGAACAGTTCATCCAGGGGCTTGAGCGACGCCGCGATGGAGAATACCACCGGGAACGCCATCGCCACGGCGATGATGAACAGCATGGTGTAAATCCCCAGGTCGCCCCAGAAGGAACGGTTGGGCTTGCGGCGCTTGGGCTGGAGCAGGGTGATGACGGCGTAGAAGCCGTAAATCACCAGCCCGGCAATCGCCGCGACCCGCGCCACCAGGAACAGCGACGACCAGTTGTTGACCTTCGTCAGATCATCGGCGTTCAATTCGCCCGCGCCGCTCATGACCACGTCCGAATCCTTGCCCAGCATCAAAAGCAGGGTACGGGAAGAAACGCGGCCGTCCAGGTTGGCATCTTCGATGGCGCTTAGCAGGAAGTTGGCGTACACCAGGATGCCCGCCAGCAGCGCCAGGACAATCAGGGAAATGATGAGGAATTTCTTTTTATTCAGCTGCGGTTTTTCTTCCTCGATCTCGCCGCGGAGCTGGGCCAGATAGTGCAGCCGTTCCGCCCGGCTTTGGGTTTTGGGCTGCTCGATGCGCGTGATTTTCTGTTTTTTCTGGCTCATGTGCCAACCCTCCTCAGCGCAGACTGGATCACTTTGTTGCACAGGATCATGATCAGGAACAGCACCGTCGCGATGGCGGAGGCGTAGCCCATTTCAAACCGGGAGAAGCCGTAGTCGAACAGATGGGTCACGATGGTGCGGGCGGCGTAGTCCGTGGAGGGATAGCCCGCCAGGGCGCGGGGCACGTCGCATACGTTGAAAGCGGAGGTGATGGACATGACCGCGCCGAACAGCAGCGTGGGCTTCATGCTGGGCAGGGTGATGAAGTACAGCTCCTGCCAGCGGTTGCGGATGCCGTCCACATAGCCCGCCTCAAACAGGCTGCGGTCAACGCCCTGCAAGCCGGCGACGAAGGAAAGGAAGCCGGTGCCCATGCTCATCCACAGGCTGACCAGGATGATGACGGGCAGGATGTACTTGGGATCGAGCAGCCACAAAAGCGGCGCGTCCACCAGGCCGAACTGCAACAGGATGGAGTTCAGATAGCCGTAAGCGTCGCCCTGGAAGATGATGGAAAAGATGTAGTACGCGCCGCTGCCGATGGAGGGAGCGTAGAACACCACCACGGCGATGGTGCGCAGCCAGCGGGGCAGTTCGTTGATGAACCAGGCGAACAGGAAGGAAAGGATATAACCGATGGG
>CADAKE010000105.1:10566-16189 GCA_902788445.1 uncultured Eubacteriales bacterium | reverse complement strand
TGGAAAACATCATGAACGAGGGCGCCATCCAGGCCGCCCGCGAAAAGCAGACCACCATCACCCAGCACCACCTGATCGAGGCCGTGGAGCGCATCCAGATGGGCCCCGAAAAGCGCAGCCACAAGGTGCTGGAGGAGGACCGCCGCATCACCGCCTACCACGAAGCGGGCCACGCCATCGTGGGGCATTACCTGCCGCTGTGCGACGACGTGCATATGATCACCGTGGTTCCCCGCGGCCAGGCCGCCGGCATGACGCTGAGCCTGCCGGAAAAGGAATTTGACCACCAGGGCAAAAACCGCCTGCTCCAGGAAATCACCATGATGCTGGGCGGACGCGCCGCCGAAAGCCTGACCCAGGACGACATCTGCACCGGCGCGGTGAGCGACCTGAAACGCGCCACCGAAGTGGCCCGTGGCATGGTGACCCGCTTCGGCATGAGCGACAAGATCGGCACCGTGTACCTGAGCAACGACCAGGAAGTGTTCGTGGGCATGGAGTTCGGCCAGACCCGCGATTACAGCGAGGAGACCGCCGCCCTGATCGACGCCGAAGTCCGCGCCATCCTGACCAAATGCTACGCCGATTCCCAGGCGATTTTGAAAGAGCACATGGACCAGCTTCGCGGCCTGGGCGAACTGCTGATTGAGAAGGAAACCGTTACCCGCGAGGACTTCCTGCGCTTCATCAATGAAAGCGAAGAAGCGGAACAGCCCGCCGAGGAACCCGCTCAGATCACCGACGGAGAAACACAGGCATGATTCGTCCAGACTTGCACCTGCACACCACCGCGTCCGACGGCCAATACGATGTTTGGAATGTGGCGCGGATGGTGCAGCGGGCCGACGTGACCCTCTTTGCCATCACCGATCATGACACCATGGCCGCCCTGCCCGCAGCCGCCGACGCGGCTTACGAGCGGGGCCTTGCCTTCCTGCCCGGCGTGGAGATCAGTTCCGCGGCGGAAGAATCGAACGTGCACGTGCTGGGCTACGGGGTGAATCCCAACGACCCTGTGCTGTGCGCGGTCTTTGAGCAGATGCGCCAGGACAGAATCCGGCGCATTGCGCTGATGGGCGAGAGGCTGGCGGAAATGGGCATGTCCCTGCCGATGGATGAAATTTTTAGCTCCGCCGGGGACAGCATTGGTCGGCCGCACCTGGCCCGCGCGCTGGTGAAGCGCGGCTTCGCCAGCGACACCGGGGAAGCGTTTCATCTGTATCTGAAACGGGGATGCCCCGCCTATGTGAAAAGAAATCTGCCCGACGCCGCCGAAGCGGTTTCCCTGCTTCGTGAGCGCGGCGCGGCGCCGGTGATCGCCCATCCGGGCGAAATCCACCTGCCGATGGAGCGTATCGTCCAGCTGCTGGAACAATGGAAAAAAGCGGGCCTCATGGGCCTGGAAGTCTATCATCCTGCCAACCGGGGGCATTACGCCGAATGGGATCGCATCGCCAGGGAAAAGCATTTGCTCGTTACCGGCGGCAGCGATTTCCACGGCGACGGCACGAACCACGGCAGCATCGGTGAAACCGCGAAGGAATGGCCCCGCGCCCTGCATGACGCCTGGGCGCTATTCCGCGCGGCGGAGAAAAAATGAGTCAAACATCTTCAACCCCAAAGGAGAATCCCCATGAACTTTCAACAGGGCTATCGGCCTCCGCAGCCGCCCAAGCCGCCCAAGAGCAAGCTGCCGATCGTGATCATCGCGCTTGTGGTCGTCGCGGCGCTGGGCGCGGGCGCGTATGCCTTCGTTTCCGCGCAGCGCGCGCGGGAGGAAAACGAACGCATCCAGGCCCTGGCGGACGCCGTTGCGCCTTATAACGATACTTACCTGCCCGGCATCTACGTAGACGGCATTTCCCTGGGCGGCATGACCGCGCAGGAGGGCATCGACGCGGTGCTGGCCCAGATCAACGAACGGCAGAGCGGCTGGAACCTGGGGCTGACCTACAAAGGCCACCTGTTCTATACCCTGCACTATTCCGATTTCGGCGTGTCCACCGACGTGGGCAGCGTGTACGCCCTGCTGGAGCCGCTCTATATGAAAGGCAAGGTGGGCACGCTGGAGGAACGCAAAGCCGAAATGGACGACGTGGCGCAGAACCCCGTGCACGCTTTCACTACAGAAAGCGCCATGACCGACGAGCGGCTGGACTCCATCCTCAGCCAGATCCAGGAGCAGCTGACCACCGCGCCCCAGGACGCTTACCTGGCTTACTTTGACCCTGACCAGAGCGACCCCTTCGTCATTCAGCCCGAGCAGTACGGCACGACCCTGGACACAGCGCCCTTTAAGGAACAAATCCTCGAACGCGCCGCCGAGGGGAAGAGCGGCAATCTGGAATTTACCACCACGCCCGTCGCGCCCAGCGTGACCACCCAGGATATCCGCAATCAGGTGACGCTGCGCAGCAAGGCGACCACGCCGATTTCTTCCGCCTCCACCGAGGACCGCAACAGCAACATCCGCACCGCTTTCTCCCGCATCAACGGCCAGACCATCGAGGCCGGGGCGCGGTTCAGCTTCAACAAAGTGACCCTCGACCGCACGCTGAAAAACGGCTATAAATACGCCATCGAATACGTGCTGGGCATGGAAGAAATGGGCATCGGCGGCGGCGTGTGCCAGGCCAGCACGACCGTGTACCTGGCGGCGCTCCTGTCGGACTTGCAGATCGTCAGCCGCGTTTCCCACTCCGACCCCGTTTCTTACACCACCTTCGGCCAGGACGCGACGGTGGTCTACGGGCGGCACGACCTGGTGTTCAAAAATACCTCCGGCGGCACGCTGTACCTGACCGCGAAGGTGGTCGAAAAGAAAAAGAACAGCTATGAATGCCAGGTGTGCATCTACGGGCCGAAGCTCGAGGACGGCGTCAGCTATACGCTCCGCACCGACACCATCGAAACCCTGCCCGCCCCGCTCACCGAAACCTTCAATAAGGACACCGAGCACGTGTACGTCACCTACAAGGACGAGGAGCCTTACCTCGTGCGCAAAGCCCGGGACGGCTTCGTGAACGAAACCTACCTGCTCAAGTGGAAGGACGGCCAGCTGATCGAAGAAAAATTCGTCAGCCGCGACACCTGCAAGGCCCGCGGCGCGGTCTACGCCGTCGGCACCATGAATCGGGAGTAGGATCGGCGCTTTCGATTTCCTTTCACGGCTGCGCTGAAAAATTGCATCTTTTCTAACCCGCCTGTCGATCGGGCGGGATTTTTGCTTTTTTGTGTAGCTTTTTCTGCGAAAATGTGATAGAATGTTATTGGTGGAAGATGGCCCATACCAGAAAATGGCATCCGGGTCAAACAACGCGGCGCTCCGGGATTTGGAATGCCGCCTGTTATGATGATTTCATCGCCGCGTGGGCGGGGCTCACGCGGGAAAATAGGTCAAACCATTTGGAGGAACAATGTCAAGTATTACAAAAGCATTGCTGTACGCTGGCCTGGACAGGCAGGAAATGGAGGAACTGCTGCCCGAGGCGCGTCAGGAGAACGGGCGCTTTCTGCGCATTTATACCCTCATCACCAGCGCGGTATTCGTCGCGTGTCTGGCGGCCAGCTTCATCGCGGGCGGCCATCTGGAAATCAATAAACCCATCTACCTGACCATGATCGTTGTCAGCGCGCTGATTTACGTGAACGTAAAAACCACGATGAAGAAGCTGCCCGAACTGTCCACGCCGCTGGCCATCGCCTTTGCGCTGACCATGTACGGCTATTCCTTCGCGGTCTCGCTGGTTCACGGCGAAATGCAGGGAACCGCCGCGGTCGCCATCCTGGTGGTCATGCCGTGCATTTTCAACTACCGCCCGATCTATATGATGAGCATGACGGTGCTGATGGGCGCGGCTTACTGCCTGCTCTCGGCGCATGTCAAATCGCACGCCCTCGCCATGCTGGATATCTGGAACAGCCTGTTTTTCGGCGTCATCGCCGTGATGCTCAGCGTGTACCAGATGCGGGTGAAATTCCAGGAAATGCTGCAAAAACGCCGGAACCGGGAGCTCAGTGAAACCGACCTGCTGACCGGCGTGAAGAACCGGAACTCCTTTGAAAACAGCCGGGATGTTTATGCGGAAATGTGCAAGGAAAACCTGGTCTGCGTCTATGTGGACGCGAACGGCCTGCATGAACTGAACGACTCCAAGGGCCACGAATTTGGGGACAAAATGCTGCAAACCATGGCGGGCGCGGTGTCTGGCGCTTTCGGCCGGGAGCGGGTGTACCGCATCGGCGGGGATGAGTTTGTGGCGTTCTGCCCGGACGCGAAACCCGACGAGATTCAAAGCGGCATCGCTTCCATGGTGCATACCATCAATGAAAAGGGCTACAGCGTATCCGTCGGCGCTTCGATCAAGGAGAAGGCTCAGCTGGACATGAAAACGCTGCTCAACGACGCGGAACATTCCATGTATACGGAAAAACGCCGGTATTACGAACAGCCCGGCCATGACCGGAGATAACGGCGGAATGCAAAAAACGCAGGGTATCTGTTCAGGCGCCTTTGAAAGGGGGCTTTAAGTAAGAAAGGCAGTAGGCAATAGGCAGTAGGCATTAGGAAAGCAAGACGGAACCTGTGCTTTGAGGCGACAGTTTGTCGATCATTATTTACTATTGCCTATTGCCTATTGCCTAATGCCTAATGCCTTGATGATTTAAAGCGCCCTATCATGATCCAACTGAACAAATAAAAACGCAGGTTTTTCACGCCTGCGTTTTTTGTTGTATCCAGATGCTTTAGCCCTGGCAGTAATACTTTTCCGCCGTTTTCATCAGGCGCCAGTGGGTGAACACGCAGCACCCGGCGAGCAGCGCGGCCATGATGAGGAAGTAGGGGATCATGGCGATTTCCCAGCGGAACACCAGGAAGTAGGTCAGCACGCCCAGGGCGATCAGGATGGCCCAGCCCAGGAACATGCCGATGGCCGCGCCGAAGTTCTGCTTGATGGCTTCCTGCTCGGTGACCCAGTCCAGCTTGGGATGCTTGATATCCCGGGCCAGACACAGGCAGGAGGTGGCGTAAGTGTACAGCGCGCAGAGGACGAAGGCCAGCGCCGCGTGAAGCGCCGCCTGGGGCAGAATGATCGCCATGGCGACAGCGGCCAGCAGCACGCCCGCAACGCTCAGGGCATAGCCCACCGTCAGCTTGGACAGGATGATGGTTTTCGTGCTCACGGGCAGGGCGTTCATGAAATCGTGGCCCTTGCCCTCGCGGGAGACGGCGGTGGACAGCGCGGGGTTCAGACCCGCCATGTAGGCCATCACAGCGAACAGAATGGGCAGCAGCCAATCCATGTTGATTTGGGACAGCAGTTCGGTCATGGTGCCGCCTTCATTGTTCATGGAGCGGATGAACACCAAGTACATCATCACCACCATGAACACGGGCATGAACGCCGTGGGGAAGCTGTTGGTGGCGTAGGAGGGCACGCGCACAAGCTGCCTGATCTCCCGCTGGCACAGCGCCTTGAACGCCGAGCCGCCGGAGAAGGAAGCGCTTTTCGTGCCGCCCTTTTTGCTGGTGGCCGTGGGCGTTTCGCTTTGCAGCAGGGACAGGTTCCGATACCAGAATCCAATGACGCCCACCGCCAAGGCCATGGCCGCGGCGCTGACC
>CADAKE010000105.1:0-10498 GCA_902788445.1 uncultured Eubacteriales bacterium | reverse complement strand
ATGGCGTCCACGCGGGCGTAGTTGCTCTGCATGAATTTGGCGATCATGTCGGCGGCTTCGCTGTTCTCGCTGCCGCTGATCGCGCCCATGTTAAAGGCGGCGTACATATACAGCGCCAGGAACAAAATGCCGCTCACCGTGGCGATGGCGTCCCGGTGCTTCCAGAGCGATGACAAACGAATCAGCAGCGTGGACACGAAGGCCACGATCACAATGGGCAGCACCGGCGCGCAGAGCGCCACCAGCAGCGCCCGCAGGTAGAACAGTGGGTCGACGCCCACTTTGATGCCGTACAGGATGGCGGCGGGCAGCACGATCAGCAGGCTAAACCCCACCTCGCTGATCCACACCTGGGCCAGCTTCGCCGCCAGCACCGTGCGGGAGCGCACCGGCAGCGCCGCGATGAACGCCGCGTCCCGGCCAAAGTACAGGGAACTCATGATAAAGAAGAAGCTCATGATCAGCGTGCCCATCATGGAGAGGGCCACCGCCATGGAGAGCAGCATATCGGGCATACCCATCTGGATGAGCACGTCCAGCATGGTTTTCTCCATGAAGTACAGGAACACGCCCAGGTAAACCACCAGCACCACGATGCCGATCACCCGCATCACCGAACGGCCCCGATTGTTTTTGAACTCGGCTGTCAGGTTGCGGGGCTTGAAATCAGCGTAGCGGGACAGCAGCTGCAAGCGCAGCAGCGGGAAAAAGCCTGTCATGCGGTTTCGCCTCCATCGTCCGTCAGTTCGAGGAACAGTTCTTCCAGGCTGGCCCCCACTTCGCCGGAGCGCAGTTCTTCCAGCGTGCCCTGGGCCACCAGGCTGCCGTGGGCAATCACGCCGATGCGGGTGCACAGCTTTTCGGCCACTTCCAGCACGTGGGTGGAGAAGAACACGGTGTTGCCCGCCTCGCAGTGGCGGATCATTTCTTCCTTCAGCAGGTGGGCCGCCCGGGGGTCGAGGCCGCCCAGGGGCTCGTCCAGAATCCACACCGGGGGATTGTGAATCAGCGCGCCGATCACCACCAGCTTCTGCTTCATGCCCTTGGAATAGGAGCGAATCTGGTTGTTGATGGCGTCCTCCAGGGAGAAGATGTCCAGGTATTTTTCGATGTGCGCCTTGCGCTGGGCCGCGCCCACCTGGTACACGTCGGCCATGAAGTTCAGGTATTCCAGGCCGCTCAGGCGGTCATACAGGTCGTTCCCGTCCGGCACGAAACCGATCAGCCGCTGGGCCTCCAAGCGCTCGGAAGCCAGGTCGTGCCCCGCCATGGTGATTTTTCCATCGTCGGGTTTCAGAATGCCCGTCATCATTTTGATGGTGGTGGTTTTGCCCGCGCCGTTGGGGCCGATGAAGCCGAACAGTTCGCCGCCGTTCACATGCAGCGTCAGGCTGTCTACCGCCTTCTTGCCGTTCTTGGCATAGGTTTTGGTAATGTGCCGCAAATCAATCATGGGATCAAAGTCCTCCTGTTCTCGGATTTGTGCCTATGATAACAGTATGGCAGAAAAAAGGCAAGAGGATTTGCTCCAAAGATACAGTTTTGCGGCTGAAATGACAATTACCATTCAGCTGACGCATGATGCATGTTAACCAGAGCGAGGGCCTGTGCGGCCCTCGTGCACCTGCACCAAAGGACTTCGTCCTCTGGACTCCAGCTGCGGAATTGACTTGCGCGTATGATTGGCGTTGGTTCCCGCTGATACTTGGGGGAACGCGGATGTTCTGCTTGGTCGCGTTGTGTTTCTGGCCCGGCGTCCTTCGGACGCCATCCCGGATGCGAAGCATCCGGGGAAAGCCAGGGAATAATCCGCTGGAAAAGCTCGCTTTCCCCTCGGATTTTCCCGGGCTTTCTTGGGCCAGAAACCCTCATGCTTTCGTAAACCCCAGCGCGGCAGGCGAACGTTGTTGGTTTTGGGCCAGAAACCCTCATGCTTTCGTAAACCCCAGCGCGGCAGGCGAACGTTGTTGGTTTATCCCAGCGGCGTAACTTCGCCAGTTACGGGTCCAGGGTGGTTACCACCCTGGCGCAGGTCTGGGGGCGCGGAGCCCCCAGCGTAACCCCTTATTGGTTCGACAATATGTGAAAAGTGACGAAATGACAACCGCCGGGCGCTGGAAAATGATAACAGGAAAACGTTCGCCCTTTCCTGGGAACAATGCACCAAAGAAGAAAACGCAAAGGGAGGCGCTGTTTGGTGCGCAAGGGGAAATGGGGACGAAGCGTGAAGCGGATGAACCGGAGGGAGAGCCGGGAAGGCCTGCGGGAATTGAAAAAGCTGGACGGCATCCGCCGCCGGGGATGGAAGCGGGGCCTGCTGCTTTCGCTTCTTGTGCTGCTCATCGGCGGCGGCGCGGCGTTTTATTTCGCGTTTGACGTGGGCTCCTGGCAGCCGCTGGACATTCGGAAAATGACCCAGATCCCCCAGACCGGGGCGATCTATGACCGGAACGGGGACTTCGTCGCCAAAATCCAGTCCGTGCAGGATCGGGTGAGCATTCCCTTGTCCGAGGTGCCGCTTGAGGTGCAGAGCGCTTTCCTGGCCGCGGAGGACGTGCGGTTCTATCAGCACAACGGCATTGACCTCATCCGCATCTTCGGGGCCCTGCGCTCCAACCTCCGCGCCGGGGACTACGCCGAAGGGGCCAGCACCATCACCCAGCAGCTCGTGAAGCTGAGCCATCTGAGCGCCCGGAAAACCCTGGCCCGGAAGTTAGAGGAAATGTGGCTGGCGCTGCAATTGGAAACGCAGGTCAGCAAGCCGCAGATTCTGGAAATGTATCTGAACTTCATCTATTTCGGGCGCGGCGCTTACGGCATCGAGTCCGCGGCCCAGGCGTACTTCGGCGTGCACGCTTCCGAGCTTTCCGTTGCCCAGGGCGCGTCCCTCGCAGCGATCATCAAGGCGCCCTCCGCCTACGCGCCGCACCTGCATCCTGAGGCAAACCGTCAGCGCGCCCAGTACATCCTGCGCACGATGCGGGAAAACGATTGGCTGTCTGAGGAAAGTTATCGGGCCGCTTTAGCCCAGGACATTACGCCCATTGAGCAGACGGCTAAAGCCGCGCAATACGGCTGGTATGTGGACGCGGTGCTGGACGAGGCGGAGGAGCTTTTGTCCATGCAGGCGGAAAGCCTGCTGGGCGGCGGCTACCACATCTACACCGCCTTTGACCGGGAGCAGCAGGATATTATCGACAGGCATTTTGAGCCGGACGGCAACTTTCCCGCCAACGCCTCCGACGGCGAGCGGCCCCAGGCGGCCATGGCGAGCATCGACGTACATTCCGGCGCGGTGCGGGCCATCGAGGGCGGGCGGGAGTACACCGTGCAGCGGGGCCTGAACCGGGCCACCCAGATGCGCCGCCAGCCCGGTTCGTCTCTAAAGCCTCTGGCCGTTTACGCGCCTGCCATCGAATCCCACGGCTACATGACCGCCAGCGTGCTCAACGACACGCCCCAGAAGTTTGGCAATTATTCCCCCCGCAACAGCGGCAACCTCTACTACGGCAACGTGACCATCCGCACGGCGCTGAAAAACAGCCTGAACGTGGCAGCGGTCAGTTTGCTGAACAAAATCGGCGTGGCCTCCGCGCGGGATTATTTGCAGAAGGTGGGCGTGGAACTGGACGACCGGGACTGGAACCTGTCGCTGGCCCTGGGCGCGATGACCTACGGCGTGTCGCCCGTGCAGCTGGCGGCGGCCTACGCGCCCTTCGCCAACGGCGGAACGTATTATGCCCCGTACTTTATCGAGCGCATCGAGGACGCGAACGGGAATATCCTCTATCAGCACGAAGCGCAGAGCCGCAAGGTGCTGTCCGAACAGACGGCGTATCTCATGACCAGCCTTTTGCAGAGCGTCACCGCCTCCGGCACAGGGGCCAAGCTCTCCGGCGCGGGCACCCCGGTAGCGGGCAAGACCGGAACCGTGAACATGACCGGCGGCGGCAACCGCGATATCTGGATGGCGGCGTACAACAGCGACATTTCTACCGCCTTCTGGATGGGATTTGACAACCCGGACAACAGCCACAAATTGCAGGGCTGGGTCTCCGGCGGCGATTTCACCGCCGCCATGGCGACGCGCTTTTTCAAAAGCTATTACACCGGAAAAGAAAAGCCCGCCTTTCTCAAGGCGGACGGGATCGTGTGGCTGAATATCGACCTGAAATCCATCGAGTGGGCGGGGGAACCCATGCTGGCAAACAACATGACGCCCAAGCAGTACAGCGTGTCCGAAGTGTTTTTGGCCTCCAACCGGCCCACGAAGTCCTCCAACGTGTGGGCCGCGCCGCGCTCACCCTCGGCTTTCTACGTCACCCACAACAGCCAGGGCAACCCGGTGCTGGTGATTACGGCTTCCGATTCGGGCCTCTACCGCATCCAGCGGGACGCGGTGGGCGAATGCTTCATCCTGGACGAACTGAACGGCAAGGCGGGGGAGACGCTGTATTACACCGACAAGAAAGCCCAGGTCGGCGTGGTGTACACCTACCGCGTCATTCCCATCAATGCAGAATTGCTGGACAACGGCATCCTGCTGGAGGGCAAGCAGGCCGTGCAGGTCGCCCAGGCGAAAGCGCCCTCCGCTTCCTCCCGGCTGTGGGAGGACATTTCCGGCCTGCTCTTTGGCAATCAGGCGCCCCAGGAAAATGCTTCCGATGCGCTGTCGCTGTTCTGGCAGTCGGGGGAGTGAGGGGGATAGGGAGGAGGGAGAAGGGAATAGGGAGTAGGGGAGAACAGAGTGCAGAGATTTTGGTGTCAAATAAGATGGAAGGTTCGCGTTTTGCGATCTGTATTCTCTTTGCATCAGGGTGAACGCATGAACAAAAGCTACGAAGGAAAAGGACACTCCCAAAAGGCTTCCCCTTCAGGGCAATGTCGTCAATTAAAAAACGCTTTCCAATATGAACCAAGTAACATTTTTCAACCATCCCCCTATTGTCATCCCGACCGAAGCGGAGGCGAGAGCCGCAGCGCAGTGGAGGGACCTGAAAGCTGAATAATATATTGCTTGATTGATGGCGTTACTCACAGGTCCCTCCACTACGCTGCGGCTCTCGCCTCCGCTTCGGTCGGGATGACAATATTTGTTGCTCATGTTATTGTTACTTGGTTGCTATCGTTTCGCTTAAGTTGAGGATATTGCCTGCCCGGAGAAGGCTTTTGAATGATACGATTTACAATCTGTTCACTCATCGCAGGCTGTGTACTCCTGTACGCTGCACTCTCGTTCCCCTCTCATTCCTTATCAAAATGGTCGAAACGCGGCGTCACGTTTTTTCCCTTTCCGCATACGATGAAACCGTAAAGAGGGAGAAGGAGGCAAAAACGATGAGTCAGGAAAAAGCGGAAACGAAATCGCCCTTTTCGGCGCTCACTTATCAGGAGCAGCAGGATCAATGGCTGGCCTGGCGCTCAAAGCAACTGGACTACCAGCCTGTCAGTAACGAACCGGGAAAGCAGGAGACATCCCGCCCGTCCGTCCCGCAGGCTGAAATGCCGCGGCTGCGCCTGCCCAATATGCGCATTGCCGCGCCAACCCGGCATCAGGAACTCGACCAGGTGATCAACCGCCATCGCCAGGCGTTGAAACAGGCGGGCGCGTTCCAAACTACATCCATTGACTGAAGAACGCGGCAATTTCGTTCCAATGCCGGATGACGCCAATGATGGCCAGGTGTCCCGGATAGAAGGTGTACCCCAGCCAGGCGGGCAAATGGAAGCCGTCTTTCCGGGAACGCATCGGCAGCAGCATGACCGGCAGGGAGAGGATGGCCCAGAACTGGATCTGGGAAATATGCGCAAACAGCTTGTTCCCCTGCGGCAGGAAGGACACCTGCTGGATGAGCGGCAGGCCGAACACTTCCTTGAGCGAAGCGGTGCCAAAACCCCAGTACAGGCAGTACGCGATCATCACCGCCGCGATGGACGCCCGGCTTTTCCGCGCGCCGTAGAGCAGCAGAATGAACAAAACGCCCTGGAACCCGTAATCCATCTTCACCGCGCACGCCGCCAGCACCGCCAGCGCCGGCCCCCAGTACGGGCTGCCGAAGCGGTTTTCCCGGATGGCCGCGATGCCCAGCAGCCCCAGCAGCAGGGTGGCGAACACGTTCAGCTCGTTGATTTTGTGGTTCATGCCGTACATATAGCAGGGCTGGGAGAGGATGCCGACGATCAGGATGCGCAGTGCGTATTTCCAGATGTTCCGGGTGTATTCCGACCCGGTCACGATGCCCCACGCGAACAGCGGAAACGCGATGCGCCCCAGCAGGCGAAATTCCATAGCGCGGGGGAAGAACGCGACGCCTACATGATCCACGATCATGAACAGGAACGCGATGAGTTTCACAAAGTCTTTGTTTTCGTTGCCGCCCGTGCGCGGCAGGGCAGGCGCGGTTGAATCGGTCATTGGCTTTGTCCTTTTCAGAGGGGAAGATTCCTCCATGTCCTTTGTCATCTTTGACCTGGAATCCGCATAAAATGAACATGGGGGATTTCCCGAATCACTGTCCCGTCGTTTGGCCGCTGAAAAGGCGCGGCGCTGCGGCGGGACAGACAAGTTTTGGGGGAAGGCAGGAGGCAAGGCTTCCTGCCTCCTGTTTTTCAACGGTTATCAGTCCACAAACGAAATCCGGTTTTCCTTCACTTCGTGGGCGGGCTTGGTGTCGGCCGGCGTGCCCACGGCGATGGCGATCACGAAATCCCAGCCTTCGGGGAAATGGAGGGCTTTGCGGAAAGCGTCGGCTTTTTCGCCTGCGAAAGCGTCCCGGGGCATCCCCAGGATCACGCTGCCCAGGCCCATGCTCTCCGCGGCCAGGGCAATGTTTTCCACGGCAATGCCGCCGTCAATCGGCGTGTAATGGTTGTCCGGCATCCCGGAAATAAAGATCACGGCGGGCGCGTGGTAGAACACGTGGAAATCCTTGTCGGCAAAGCGCGGCGAACGCTTTTCGGGGCTCCGCTTCATCATCTGTTCCCACACGGCGGCGTTCAGTTCGTTCAAAAGCACCTGGTTCCGCACCACGGTAAAATGCCAGGGCTGGCGGTTCACGGCGGACGGCGATTCCACGGCGGCCTTGAGCAGCGCGTCCAACTGCTCCTGGGTGAGCGGCGTCGGCGCGTAAGCGCGGTGGCTGCGGCGGGAAGAAATCAGGTCGAGGGTGGTGTTCGTCATTTTGTTCGTCCTCCTTCTTGAATTTTCATGATAGAATATGGTAAAGTTACAGCGGAATACCTTGGATCGGGGGCGGCGTGATGAAAGCGGAAGCTTATATAAAGGAAGCGCTCCGGGAGGCGGCGCGGGACGAAAACGAAGTGCCGGTCGGCGCGGTGGTGGTGTGCGATGGACAAATCATCGCCCGCGCCCACAACGAGCGGGAGGCGGGCAGTCCCTTCGCCCACGCGGAAATGCTGGCCATGGAGCGCGCGTGCCGGGCGCTGGGACGCCGCAGGCTGCATGGCTGCACGCTGTACGTGACTTTGGAGCCCTGCCCCATGTGCGCCGGGGCGCTGATGATGGCGGAAATCGACGCCTGCGTGTTCGGCGCTTACGACCCGCGCCAGGGGTGCTGCGGCAGCGTGTACACCCTGCCCCAGGACCCGTCGTTTTTTCGCCGGGTGAACTGCGCGGGCGGCGTGCTGGAGGAAGAGTGCCGCGATATGCTGCGGCGCTTCTTTCAGGAAAAGCGCCCCGCCCCGTCAGTATAACACGCGAAGCGGCGTCTTCGCAAGAAAAACGCGCCGCGGATTGTGGCAAAACGCGGAAAAATGATGAACAGGATGTAACTTTCTTTTTTCCTACCCAAAAACACTTGCGAAGTTCCTGAACCTGTGCCATAATAACACCGCGATTACTTCCCGCTTACACGGGAAAGAAAGATGAGGTAAGAATTTTTTCCATGTCTAATTCTCCTAAAAAATCCAAAACAATTGCCATTGTGTGCGCCGTCGTGGTCGTGCTGGCGGCGGCATTCTGCCTGTATCAGTTCACGGACATTTTCGGCGCGAAGCAGAACAATGCGGTGCCCGCCGAAGCGCAGTCCGCCCCCGAAGCGACCGTCGCCGTGATTGCCACCGACGCGCCGACTGAAGCCCCGGCGCCCACCGACGCGCCCGCTCCCACGGAAGCGCCCGCGGAAGAAACGCCCGCCGAACCCTCCGCCGAAGAACAGCCTGCCGCGGAAGAAGAACCCGCCGCGGAAGAAGCGCAGGACGAAAACCCCGTGCTGGCGACCCTTGACGGGAATGAAATCACCCTGACGGACACCCAGGCCATGCTGAGCTCCCTGGTGTCCGGCGGCTATATCACCGACAGCACCGACTACAAAACCGCCCTGGATTACCTGATCCAGACCCGCGTGCTCGCCGCGAAAATCACCGAACTGGGCTTTGACCAGTTCACCGACGAGGAAAAGGCCGACTTCGCCGCGAAGGCCGAGGCCGAATGGAACGAAGCGATTGAGCAGTACGTGAGCTATTTCGGCGGCGCGGAGGACACCAACGTGGAGCAGACCCGTCAGGAAGCCGTCGCGTATTACGCCGCTCACGGCATCACGGAGGAAAGCATCGCCCGGCAGTATCAGGCCGAAGCCTCCCAGGAAAAGCTGGAAGCCTACCTGCTGGAAGGCAAGAACGTCGCCGTGACCGAGGAAGAAATTCAGGCGCTGTTTGACGAAGCCGCCGAACAGGACAAGGCTTCGATCGGCGGCAACATCGGCACCTACGAGCTCTACCAGGCGTATTACGGCCAGCAGTTCTTCTACATGCCCGAAGGCTACCGCGGCATCATCCACATCCTGCTGGACGTGGACGAAGCGCTGATGGACGCTTACACCCAGGCCCAGTCCGCTTATGAAGAGAGCGTGACGGAAGAAAAGCCCGACGGCGACGAAGCCCTGAAAGCCGCCGTGGACGAAGCCCGCCAGGCCATCCTGGACAGCAGGAAAGAAACCATCGACGATATTTACGCCCGCCTGGAAAAGGGCGAGGAGTTCACCGCCCTGATCGCGGAATACAACCAGGACCCCGGCATGAAGGACGAAAGCCGGCTGGCGGACGGCTACCTCGTGCATCAGGAAAGCCTGATCTGGGATCCCGTGTTCACCGCGGCGGCGTTCAGCGAAAAGATGGTCAAGCCCGGCGACGTGTCCGACCCCGTGGTGGGCCAGAACGGCATCCACATCCTCTACTACCTGCGCGATGTGCCCGGCGGCAAGGTCGAAATGACCGACGAAATCCGCGCGGAGATCGAAACCTATCTGGACAGCTCCAAGAAGAACCAGGTGTTCTCCGAGGCCCTGTCCGAGTGGATGACCCAGCATGAGATCGTGTACAACCAGGAAGCCATCTACGCCCTGACAAACTCCGCTGAAACCACAGCGGAATAACCGCATAAGGTTTGCAAAGCTCCTTCCCGCGCGAGAAAAAACGGGAAGGAGCTTTTTATCTTATCAATAACCGTCTTGCAACCCCACCGGTTTCCGTGTATAATTCCCCTATCAACCCACAGACGGAGGTGCCTCCATGATTCAGTATGATTCATTCAATAAGACATTTCATTTGCGCAACGCGTTTGTTTCCCTGGTGCTCTGCGTCCGCCCGGACGGCGATGGAGAAGCGGAACTGCTGATGCCCTACTTTGGCGCGCCGCTGAAGGACGCGGCCTCCTGCCTCTATCTTTGCCAGCCAAGAGGCGGCGCTTCCTTTGATTCTCCGCGCCAGACGCTGCCCTACGCCTGTCCCACCGATGGCCGGGGCGATTACCGGCCCGCGCTGGTGAGCGCTGAGGACGGCCAGGGCCAGCGCTGCACGGAATTATTCTATACCGGTTACCGCATCGAAGCCGGAAAGCCCGCCTTAAACGGCCTGCCAGCCGCCTATGTGGAGGATAAGAATGAAGCGGAAACCCTGTTCATCACCCTGCGGGACGCGCTGACCGGGCTGGAAGCGGAACTGCGCTATACGCTGTACGCAGACCGCCCGATCATCACCGAAAGCATCCTGTATCGGAATACGGGTTCCGCGCCTTTGAAACTGCGAAACGCGGGCAGCGCCTGCGTGACCCTGCCGGGGCGGTATGATTTCATCCACCTGCACGGCGCGTGGGCGAAGGAGCGCAGCGTGGAGCGGGTCCCTCCCGCCCGGCTGACCCCCTCCCGCCCGGCTGACCCGGGAGATTTCCTCCTGCCGCGGCGCGTCGGGGCATGAGCACAATCCCTTCGCCGTGCTGGCGGCACAGGACGCCACGGAATTTTCCGGCGAGTGCCTGGGTGCCGCGCTGGTGTACAGCGGGGATTTTGTCCTTCGGGCCGATGAAAACGCTTTCGGGACGACCCGCCTTACCCTGGGCCTGAACGGGCGCACCTTCTCCTGGCAAATGAATCCCGGCGAATCCTTCCAGGCTCCTGAGGTGATCTTTGCTTATTCTCAAAACGGCCTGAACGGCATGAGCCAGGCGATGCACAGCCTGCTTCGCGGGCGCGTCTGCCGGGGA
>CADAKE010000104.1 GCA_902788445.1 uncultured Eubacteriales bacterium | reverse complement strand
AATCCGCAGGCGGCGGCATGTACGTCGCCGAGGAGCGGCTGAAAGCCGCTTCCTATATCAATTTCTGGCCGTAAAATGAGCGTTCCCGCAGGGAATGCCATTTTACAAGAAATTGATGAATCGAATGAAAGACTGGCTTTGCCAGACTTTCATTCGCTATGTAGTTGCCAAACGCCCAAAAATCTGCTATACTAAAGTATCCCTGTAAGGAGGTGTTTTTCGCATGGCGCAGAAACAACCCAAGAAAGAAAACCTCCCCGTCAAAGTGGACGTGGATTTGAGCAACGGCGGCACCATCAGCTATGCCAATGAAGTGATCGCCACCATCGCGGGCGTCGCCGCCAATGAGGTGGACGGCGTCGCGGGCATGAGCGTATCCGGCAGCATCGGCGATATTTGGGGCCGCAATAAGAATATTACCAAAGGCGTGAAGGTCGAGGTTGGCAGCCAGGAGGCCGCCGTGGATATTTCCATGATCGTGGAGTACGGCAAGCCCATCCAGAAGGTCGCCGCCGAGGTGCAGGAAAACGTGCGCAAAGCCCTCGAGGGCCTGACCGGGCTGCACGTGGTGAAGGTGGACGTGCACGTGCAGGGCGTCAGCTTTGAAATGGAAAAGAAGGCGACCGAGAACCTGCTGGAGGCGTCCAAGAAACCCGTGCTGGCCGAAGCCGCCGAGCCGGAAGCGGAAGCGCCCGCCAACGGGGAAACGGAAGAAAGCCGGGACGAGGACGTTCCCGCGGAAACCGAATTTGACGAGGACACGCTGGCGGAAGAAGCGCAGCTGGACGGCGAGGAAGACGCCGCGCCCGAAGAAACCCAGAAGCCTGAAGACAGCAAAATGAGGAAGCGGCCTCCCCGGTCGCGGATATGGGCCTGAACGCCGGAAGGAACCGGCTCCGGGGCGTTTCTCCTTTTGACGCTCCCGGATCATGATTTGGCAAAGAAGGGAGAGTTCCCGTGAAAATCAAATTCTGGGACAAAATGATCCTGCTCGCCGGCGCGGCGGCCACCATGCTGGTCGGCGCGACGCTGCTCGTGACCGGCTTACAGGCAAAGAGCCTGTCGGGCGCGGGGATCGCCGGCGCGCTCCGCGCGGTTCGGATCGTGTTTGGGCTGGCGTGCGCCGGATTTGGCGGCTACCTGATCACGCTCCCGCGCCGGTACGCCATGCAGCGGAAGGACTACGTGGTGCAGCGCACCGACAGCGGCGAACTGCGCATCGCGGTGAAAGCTATCGAAAACCTGGTGGCAAAATGCGTTGACCTGCATGAGGAAATCCAGCTGATTTCCATGAGCATCACGAACACCCGCGAGGGCGTGGTGGTGGAGCTGAACATTTCCCTGGCCAACAACATTTCCATCCCGCTGGCGGTGGCGTCGCTGCAAAAGCAGATCAAGCAGTATCTGGTCGCCTCCTCCGGCATCGAGGTGCGCGAGGTGCGGGTGGTCGTGGAAAACACGAAGGATGAACCCCTGCTCGTGGCTGAGATCGAGGAAGAGGAAGAAAACGAGCAGGAGAAAGCGCCGATGCATCAGCGCCTTTTCTGCCAGGCGGAGCAGCCGGCCATCGTGCCCGAGCCGCCCAAGCCGGAAGAAGCGGGCGAGGCTGCAAGCGCGGAAAAACAGCCAGCCCAGACGGAGGAAATGGAACATGAATCGTAACGGAAACCGATCGTTTCTTGACCAGGCTTTCCAGGTCGGCACGCCGGAATGCGCCGTGTTTTCGGCGGGCGTGGCGATGGTGCTGGGGCTGCTGTTTCTGTGGATCGGGTTCTGGAAAACGCTGTTCATTTTCTGCCTCATGCTGATCGGCGCGTTCATCGGCGGCGTGGAGGATAAGCAGGAGTGGATTCGCGGCCTGATCAACCGTATTTTCCCCGCCAAGCCCGCCGTGGCATCCTACCGGGAGCCGCGCCATGGCGCGGGAAAAGCGCAGCGCAGGCCCGCCCCGGAAGCTGACGAAGACGCGGCGTATGAGGAAGCCTATCCCTACGAAAATCAGAAACAGGAATAACACGGAAGATCGGAGAGAAAAAGCCCATGGCTCGGAAATCAGCGCGGGCAGCCGCGGTGCAGATGGTGTTTGAAAATATGCTGGGCGGCGACGGCGGGGAAGAAACGCTGCGCGGCCTGATTGAGTTTACCCCCGAGGAAGACGACCAGCAGTATATTGACCAGATCCTTTCCGGCGTGGAGCGGAACGCCGAAGCCCTGGACGCTTCCATTGAAAAATGCCTCAAGGGCTGGACGCTGGACCGTATTGCCCGGGTGGATCTGGCGGTGCTGCGCGTGGCCGCGTGGGAGCTTTGCCACGCCAAGGAAACGCCCGACGCCGTGGTAATCAACGAAGCTGTGGCCCTGGCCCAGAAGTTCGATTCGCCTACGGCGGGCAAATTCGTCAACGGCGTGCTGTCCACCCTGCTTTCCCAGCGGGACGCGGAAGGAAAGGAAAACGCCTGATGCTGTCTCTGGGGCTGGATACGAGCTGCTATACCACGTCCGCCGCCCTGTGCGCGCCGGGGGTGGAGCCCCGCCAGGAACGGCGTTTGCTGCCCGTCGCGGCAGGGGAACGCGGCCTTCGCCAAAGCGAGGCCGTTTTTGCGCATGTAAGGCAGATTTCCGATGTGCTGCTGCCGCTGCTTGAAACGGTCTCCGAGCCCATCTCCTGCGTGTGCGCGTCGGCGTCGCCCCGGGACGGGGAGGACTCTTACATGCCCGTGTTTCAGGTGGGCGTGAGCCAGGGGAAAGCGCTGGCCGCGGCGCTGCGCGTTCCGTTTTTTACCACCACCCACCAGCGCGGGCACATCGCCGCCGCGAAGTACGGCACCGGATTATCCGCCGAAAGATTTATTGCCCTGCATCTGTCCGGCGGCACGACGGACGTGCTGCTGATGGACGGGGAGAACATTCAGCCCGTCGGCACCTCTGTCGATCTGCACGCGGGGCAATTGGTGGACAGGATCGGCGTGGCGCTGGGATTGCCCTTTCCCTGCGGGCCGTATCTGGAAGAACTGGCGCTGAAAGGCGAAAGCCGCAACCGCGTGCCCGTCAGCATGGATGGACTGAACTGCCATCTCTCCGGCGCGGAAGCGCAGCTTCTGCGCATGATCGCCGCAGGGGAACCCAAAGAGAACGTGGCGGCGGAAGTATATTCTGTACTTTGCCGCACGGTGCATCGGCTGCTGACGGCGGCGGCGGAAAGCCGCGGCGTCAGGGATTTGCTGGTCGCCGGGGGCGTGGCGTCCTCTCAATTGTTGAGAAAGCTGCTTCTGGAACGGAATGAAAAGCGCCGCGCGGGGCTGAACTTTTATTTCGGCCGCCCGGAGTTTTCCGGGGACAACGCCGTGGGCGTGGCGTTGATTGGGCTGGATAAGGCATTAGGCAATAGGCATTAGGCAATAGTTTTTGCTGGTTGAGTCGATTTCGCCAGGAAAGATGAATGCAAAAGCAAAGCCTGATGTCATATCATACTTTTCCTATTGCCTAATGCCTATTGCCTAATTCAAAACTCTCGGAGGTTAATGCATGGCGATATTACTGGATGGAAAAGCGCTGTCGGAGCAGCGGATGGGCGAACTGAAAGCCCGCGTGGACGCGCTGAAGGAAAAGGGAAAGACCGTTGGCTTGGCGGTGATTCTGGTGGGAGAAAACCCCGCCAGCCAGGTGTATGTGCGTAACAAGGGCAAGGCCTGCGAGGCGCTGGGCATTCGCGGGGATACGATTTTACTTCCAGAGGAAACCACCCAGGAGGAACTGGAAGCGCTGATCGAAAAGCTGAACCGGGACGAAAACACCGACGGGATTCTGGTGCAGCTTCCCTTGCCCAAACACCTGGATGAAGCGAAGGCCCTGCGCCTGATCGCGCCTGAAAAGGACGTGGACGGCTTCCACATCGAGAACGCGGGCAAGCTGTTTACCGGCCAGGAGGGCGTGGTGGCCTGCACGCCCAAGGGCATTTTAGCCATGCTGAAAGCCTGGAACGTGCCGCTCTCCGGCAAGGAAGCGGTGGTGATCGGCCGCAGCAACATCGTGGGCAAGCCCGTAGCCATGCTGCTTTTGAATGAAAACTGCACCGTCACCCTCTGCCACTCCCGCACCGCAGACCTGGCCGCGCATACCCGCCGGGCGGATATTCTGGTCGCCGCCGTGGGCAAGCCACGGTTCGTGACCGCCGACATGGTGAAGCCCGGCGCCGCCATGGTGGACGTGGGCATCAACCGCGTGGACGGCAAGGTCGTCGGCGACGTGGACTTTGAAAGCGTGGAAAAGGTGGCGGGGTACATTTCCCCGGTGCCCGGCGGCGTGGGCAAAATGACCATCTGCATGTTGATGGAAAACGTGATCGAGGCCGCCGAGCGGAAGGTTCATTGACATGGCCTGGACGCTTTCGGTATCCGAGCTGAACGATTATGTGAGAAGGGCCATTGCCAGCGACCCTTCGCTTCGCTTTCTCAGCATCCGGGGCGAGATCAGCGATTTCAAGCGGTATTCGTCCGGACACTGGTATTTCACCCTCAAGGACGAAACCGCCATGATCCAGTGCGTGTGCTTCCGGCAGTACAACGCGCGGCTGGATTTTCAGCCGGAGAACGGCATGAAGGTAGTGCTCACCGGCGCGGTGGGGCTGTACGCCGAGCGCGGGCAGTACCAGTTCTACGCCGAGAGCATGACCCGGGACGGCGTGGGCGAATTGTTTTTGAAGCTCGAAGCGCTCAAAAACAAGCTGATGAAGGAAGGGTTGTTTGACGTTTCAAAGAAGCGGCCCCTGCCCTTGCTGCCCCGTGCCATCGGCGTGGTCACCAGCCGCAGCGGCGCGGTGATCCACGATATCGCCACCGTCACGCGGCGGCGCTTTCCCGCCATGCAGATCATCCTGCGGCCCGCCCAGGTGCAGGGCGAAGGCGCGGCGGAGGACATCGCCGCGGGCATTGCGGAAATCTCCGCCATGCCGAATGTGGACGTGGTGATCGTCGGGCGCGGCGGCGGCTCGCTGGAGGACTTGTGGGCGTTTAACGAGGAAATCGTCGTGCGGGCCATCGCGGCCTGCCCGGTGCCAGTGGTGTCCGCCGTGGGACATGAGGTGGACGTGACGCTGTCCGACCTGGCCGCCGACGTTCGCGCGGCGACGCCATCGGTTGCCGCCGAGGTTTGCGTGCCCGAGCGGGAAGCGCTGATCGCGACCATCAACAAGATGCGGGACGCCATGACGCGGGCGGCGCGCAACGACCTGCTGGCGCGGCAGTCCCGTTTAGCGCTGTGTGAAAAGCGGTTAGCCGCCCGGCATCCAGCGGCGCTCATGCGGGACGCGCAGGCCAGGGCCGAACTGCTGGGCCATCGCCTGCAAGCGCTGATGGAGCGGCAGGTGACATTATTGAAAAACAAGACCGCGCGGCTCTCCGAGCAGCTAAACGCCCTGGGGCCGCGGCAGGCATTGAACCGGGGCTACGCCATCCTGCTGGACGGCAGGCAGGCCGTGACCAGCGTGGAGCAGGCGAAGGACAGCCTGACCGTGCTTTTGCAGGATGGGCGGTTAAGCGTCCGCGTGCTGGACAGGCGAAAGGAGGATCCGTTTGGCGAAGAAGGAACCGACGTTTGAGGAAAAACTCATGGAGTTGGAAGGGCTGGTGCGCAAAATGGAGAGCGGCAGCCTGCCGCTGAGCGAAGCGCTGGCCAGCTACGAAGCGGGCATGAAGCTGAGCAAGAAGCTGACGGAGGAACTCTCCGCCGCCGAAAAGCGGATGCTGGAACTGTCCGGCGGGCAGATCGTGCCCATGGAGGACGCGCCATGAGTGAAAAGGAAATGCTGAACGCTTACAAAGCGCGGCTGGAAACTTATCTGGACGCCCTGCCCATGACAGGCGCGCCGGACAAGCTGCGGGAAGCGATGCGCTACAGCCTGCTGAACGGCGGCAAGAGATTGCGCGGCTGCCTGCTGCTGGCGGCGAATGACCTGGGCGGGGGAGACGCAGAGGCGGCGCTGCCCTTCGCGGCGGCGCTGGAAATGATTCATGCCTATTCCCTCATTCACGACGACCTGCCCGCCATGGACAACGACACCCTGCGCCGGGGCAAGCCCACCAACCATGTGGTGTACGGGGAGGCGCTGGCTATCCTGGCCGGGGACGCGCTGCTCACCCACGCCGTGGAGGTCATGGCATCGTCTGGCCATCCGCAGGCATTTGCCGCGCTGGGCGAAATCATCCGTGCGGCGGGCGTCGGCGGGATGCTGGCGGGGCAAACGCTGGACGTGATGAACGAGGGAGCGGAGCCGGACATTGCCCTGGTTCAGGAAATCCATCAGGGCAAGACCGCCGCGCTGCTGACCGCGCCGGTGACCGCCGGGCTGATCTTAGCCGGAGCGGAAAAAGCGCTGGTGGAAGCGGGCAGAAGCTACGGCTATCATCTCGGCATGGCGTTCCAGATCGTGGACGACCTGCTCGATTTGGAGGGCGACCCGGCGCTGATGGGCAAGACCCTGGGAAAAGACGTCGAGGAAGGAAAGCTGACCTGGCCCGCCTGCGTGGGGGTTGCGCAGGCGAGGCGGGACGCGGAAGCGCACATCAATCAGGGCGTGGAAGCGCTGGCTCCCTTTGGGGAAAAGGCGGCGTTTTTGCGGGCGCTGGCGCTGTCGACGCTGCACCGTGTACAGTAAAAAATTGAGAAGGGGTTTGTATGGCGCAGTTTTTTTCGGACTTATGGAGCAATGTGCCGCTGATATGCGCGGCGGTTTCCTGGTGCGTCGCGCAGGCCATCAAGGTGATCATTTCCCTGTGGCTGGATAAAAAGCTGGATTGGCGCAGGTGCTTCGGCATGGGCGGGATGCCGTCCTCCCACAGCGCGTTTGTGTTTTCGCTGATGCTGTCCATCGCGGTTCGGGAAACGGTGGCGTCGCCGCTGTTCGCGCTGGCGTTCGCGCTGGCGGCGGTGGTGATTTACGACGCCATGGGCGTGCGCCGGGAAACCGGGAAGCAGGGCGAGGTGCTCAACCAGATCGTGTCCCAGGTGCTGGTGGAGGGCAAGCCCATCACGGAAAAGCAGCTCAAGGAGCTGGTGGGCCATACGCCGCTGGAGGTGGCCGGTGGCGTCCTGGTGGCCACGGTGGTCACGCTGTTCTTTATTTGAGGAGCAAGGACACCCAATAAAATGGATTCAGTTCTAAGCTCCAAGTTCTGCTGAGCTCCAAGCTAAATGACTGTTCAATGAATCATCGTTAAAATCATTCCGCTTAGAACTTGGAACTTATAACTTAGAACTTATCTCTTGATGACACGCTACGGCAAGGAGGATGACGCAATGGACGCTTTTCTGGAAGAAGTGGTAACGAAGCAGAACCGCACGATTCAGACCGTTTCCTATATCATGGCGAATGTGCTCATGGTGCTCTTCGGCGCGATGGCGCTGCTGGACTTCGCCACCATCGGCGCGGTGTTCGCCCAGACGGGGTTTAACCTGGACTTTATCCTGGTGCTGGTGCGGATGCTCGTATTCGCCGCCGCGGCGGTGGGCATGTTTCTGTACCGCGACCGGGTGAAGGTGGAGTATGAATACACCTTTACCAACGGGCAAATGGATTTCGCCCAGGTGTTCAACAACAAAAAGCGCAAGAACCTGGGCACCATGAACATCAAAAACGTGGAAGCCTGCGGCCTGGTCGCTTCCGGCTCTTTCAACCGCTACATCAACATGCAGGGCATCAAGCGTACCAACTGGTTCCTGAACCGGGAGGCCGAACTGCTGTATTTCTATTTCCAGAAGGACGGCCAGAAGCGCATCATCATCATCGAGCCCAGCGAGGAAATGACCAACCTCATCAAGCGGACGCTGCCCCAGGGCGTGTGGCAGAACAACTGATGTTTAGATAGGAGATAGGGGATAGAAGATAGGAGTTTATATAGATAAATCGGAACGATTCAGTCGTGCTGGTTATCCCCCGATTTGTTTGACTATCGGATGTAGGGGCGGATATGATCCGCCCGTAACCAAGCAAACTCAGGCGGATAGGAAAAATCGACACCCGCGCAGTTGCGTGCGGGCGGATACTATCCGCCCCTACAATCGATTGATCTGCTGGTCTGATGAGCCCGACACGACTGACCAGTTACGTTAAATCAAAGGTGAGATTGACTTGCGTTTTTGAAAACACGATATAAATCTCCTCTCTCCTCTCTTCTAACTCCTCACTTCATCTTAATAACCACAAATGGAGTAGAGGGAATGTCGATTTACCTTGACAACAGCGCCACCACGCGGGTGTGCCCGGAAGCGGTGGAGGCGATGACGCGGTGTATGCGGGAGGAGTTTTACAATCCTATGGGGAGCAAGACGGTGTTCCTCTCCGGCGGCACGGAAGCGGATAACCTGGTGATCTTTGGCCGCGCCGCGAAGGCCCGGAGCGGCAAAGTGCTGTTCAGCGCGGGGGAGCATCCGGCGGTGAAGGAAGCCTGCCAGATTTGCGGGCTGGAAGCGGTCGAGATTCCCTATGACCATCAGGGCATCGTCGACCTGGACGCATTTCAGGATTTACTGAGCCAGGAAGTGGCGCTGGTCTGCTGTATGCAGGTGAACAACGAAACCGGCGCCATCCAGCCTTTGCGGGAAATGGGCGCGATGATCAAGGAAAAAGCGCCCGCCGCGCACTTCCACGTGGACGGCGTGCAGGGCTTCCTGCGGGTGCCCTTCGATATGGCCGCTATTGGCGCGGATTCTTACGCCCTGTCCGGCCATAAAATCCACGGGCCCAAGGGCATCGGCGCGCTGGTGATGGGGCCAAGGGTGCAGCTGAACCCCCGTCAGGTGGGCGGGGGACAGGAGGGCCAGCTTCGCTCCGGCACGGAAAACACGCCGGGCATCGCGGGCCTGCTGGCGGCCATTGAAGCGTACCCGAAAGAGAACGCCATGCGGGAAAACAAGCGGCTGCTGTGGGAACTGATTCATGAAGCAATTCCCGAGGCCGCGGTGAACGGCCCCGCGCCGGACAGCGATGTATCCGCGCCGCACATCCTGAACGTGTCCCTGCCGCCGGTGCGCTCGGAAACGATGCTCCACGCGCTGGAGGGCGAGGGCGTGTATGTTGGCATGGGCTCTGCTTGCTCGTCCTTTAAGCAGCGGGTCAGCCCGGTGCTCAAGGCCATGCACACACCGCAGAAATACGCCGAAACCGCCCTGCGCTTTTCTCTCAGTCCTGAAAACACCGAAGAAGAAATGCGGCAGACGGTGGAAGCCATCCAGCGGCTATACGCTGTTCTTTCAAAATATCAACGCCGATAAGATCGTTTTGAGTTCTAAGTTTCAAGTTCTAAGTTCTAAGCAAATAGTGAGTCACAAATGATTGGAGACGATTCGCTTGGAACTTTAAACTTAGAACTTGGAACGATATCATGATTGATTTAAGTGAGGTCATCATCCATGCGAAAACTGCTCATGGTTCGCTACGGCGAAATTTATTTGAAGGGCCTGAACCGGCCTTATTTCCTGAAAGCGCTGGTGAAGCGGGTGCGGGAGGCCGCGAAGCCCTTCGGCGGCCAGGTGTGGCTGCATGACGCGCGTATCTTTATCAGCGACGCGGAAGACCTGGAGGGCTGTATGCAGCGGGTCGCCAAGGTGTTTGGCGTGCACTCCATCGCCCCGGCCATCGAGATGGAAAAGGACAATTTCGAGGGCATTTGCGAGCAGGCAAACGAACTGATGAAGGGCCTCACCGGCACCTTCAAGGTGGAAGCCCGCCGGGCGGACAAGCACTATTTCCTCACCTCGCCCCAGATCAATATGCAGGTGGGCGAGTATGTGCTCATGCGGAACGAAGGCCATTTGAAGGTGGACGTGCGCAAGCCCGAGCACATCCTGTCCATCGAGATCCGCGACCAGGCGTATCTGTACTGCACGGTGTATCCCGCGGTCGGCGGGATGCCGGTGGGCACTGGGGGCAAGGCGGCGCTGCTGCTCTCCGGCGGCATCGACAGCCCGGTGGCGGGCTACATGATCGCCAAGCGCGGCGTGCAGCTGGTGGCCGTCCACTACCATTCCTTCCCCTACACCAGCGAGTTTGCCAAGCAGAAGGTGCTGGACTTGGCGAAAATCCTCAGCGAATACTGCTGTGGGTTGAAAGTCTATGTGGTGCCCTTCACGGACATTCAGATGCAGATTCACGAAAAGTGCCCGGAGGATTACACCACCCTCATCATGCGCCGCTACATGATGCGCATTGCCGAGCGCATCGCGCAGAAGGAAGAAGCCATGGCGCTCATCACCGGCGAATCCATCGGCCAGGTCGCCAGCCAGACCATGGAAGCGCTGATCACCACCAACGAAGTGGTCAAGACCATGCCGGTGTACCGGCCCCTCATCGGCTTTGACAAGATCGACATCATGGAGTACGCCCGCAAGATCGGCACCTATGAAACCTCCATCCTGCCCTATGAGGACTGCTGCACCGTGTTCACCCCTCGCCATCCCGCCACCAAGCCCAAGGAAGCGCTGATCGAAAAGGGCGAAAAACTGCTTGACCAGGAAGCCCTGATTCAGACGGCGATTGAGAACGCGGAGATCGTGGAACTGTAATTCAAGCAATATGGAGATGTTGAAGATGAAAAGAATGCTTGCTTTGCTGCTTGCGCTGTGCCTGGCGATGAGCCTGTGCGCCGCGTCGGCGGAAGAAACGGAAACGCCGAAAGAAGAACAAACCGCTGTTGAGGCGGCGCGCGAGGAAGAACCGGTGTCCCCGGAGGACGCCGTGGTGGGCTTCCTGAAATCTTTAGGCATTGACACGGCCGGGCTGGAGGCGGAGCTTTCCACGGCGTCGGAGGAAGTGAAAACCGCGGCCAGCGACCTATTCGCTTCCTTGAAAGAAGGCTGGGGCGAAGCGGCGGATCAGATGGGCGAAGGCTTCCAATCCCTGCTGACCCAATTGAACGTGGCCGCCGAGCAGACCAAATCCAGCGCCGGAACCGAACTGGAAAAGCTGCGGGCCGTGCTGGAAGCGCTGCTCAAGGAAGCGCGGGAAAAGGCCCAGGACAGCGAATTGATCCAGGCTTTGAGCGATTTGCTGGAAGACGCGAAGCACACCGCCGAGGATGATTTGCAGGCGGTTTCCGGCCTCTTTGCCAAATTGGTGGAAGTCATACAATCAGAGTTTGCGAGGAACAACGCGGAATAAGAGGGCGTTTTTAAAAGCCTTGCCTTTGAAGTTGATGTTGTCAACGAAAGGCGAAACAATACCAACCAAATAACAATAACATGAGCAGCAAATATTGTCATCCCGACCGAAGCGGAGGCGAGAGCCGCAGCGGAGTGGAGGGACCTGAGAGAAGCGTCATCAGCCAAGTGATGCTATGCCCAGCTTTCAGATCCCTCGACTTCGCCTCGCCTCTGGCTCGGCTTCGCTCGGGATGACAGTGTGGGGTGTTGATTGAAAAGTTTCTTGGTTGATTTCTTTGTTTTTTTCCTTAAGTTGACGACATTGCCCTGAGAGGAAAGCCGGATGTTGCTGCCGCTGGGAAACCGGCGGCTTTTTGCATGTATATTTTTCTATTCCTGCGGGAAAATAGAAAACGAAAAACCGCAAGGAGGAAAAATGATGAATCCGTTTCAGCTAAAGCCCGAAAGAATGTCCGAGCAGTTCATGGACTGGCAGCGCCTCTATCCCCGTTCCTATGACAAAATGGAGGTCGACCCTTACACCCGCGTCCGCGTGATTTTGATGAACGGGACGGAATTCGAGTCCGCTGGCTATTCCCACCAGTTCCAGCGCCACGAGAGCAACAACGATTTGCGGCGCGAACTGGCCATGATGCGAAGGCAGGAACAGCAGCAGCAAAAGAAAATCGCGTGCCTAAAGCCCATGGACGAAACCGTGCTGGAGCACACCATCGGCTACGAGCAGCTGGCCGTCGACCTGACCGCCGGGCTGGCCAAGCACGTTACCTGCGCGAACGTGAAATCCGCGCTGGACTTTGCCCTGCTGGAGGACTTTGACCACCTGTACCGCTACGCCGACCTGATGGAAATGGAGCACGGCCAGTACGCTGAAAAGCTGGTGGGCGATTACACGGAGATCATGCCGGGCCGCCCCACCATCTCCGAGCACCGCTGCCCCATGGACGCGCTGTGCGTGCCCGGCAAACCCGACGCCGCGCTGTTTGACAAGATGGCCGTGCAGATCATCACCGCCGCCGAGCAGCAGACCATGAATTATTACATGAACGTGTGCTCCTTCTATACCTCCGACCTGGGCCGCAAGCTGTATCAGGAAATCGGCATGATCGAGGAACAGCACGTCACCCAGTACGGCAGCCTTCTGGACCCCAACTGCTCCTGGCTGGAAGGGCTGCTGATGCATCAGTACGTGGAAGCGTACCTGTACTACTCCTGCATGGAGGACGAAACCGACCAGAACGTGAAGAAGGTGTGGGAAGCGTTCTTCCAGATGGAGGTAGCGCACCTGCACAAGGCGGCGGAACTGCTGAAGCAATACGAGAAAAAGGACTGGCAGCAGGTGATTCCCGGGGGCGAGTTCCCCGAGCCCTTCCACTTTGAGTCCAACATCGACTACGTCCGCGACGCGCTGAATATGGTGGAGTTCACGGCGGAAAAGGAAATCTTCAAGCCGGTGAACATGCTGCCCAAGGATTATGATTTCTTCGTGTACCAGAAGGCCGTCAACGCCAACGTGGACGCCGTGCCCAGCCACCAGGTGATCGACCGGGCGATCCGCCTGCGCGGACGGGACTACCGCGCCGAAATCGCGCCCAGCCCCGTGCCCGGATTGCAGAACCGCACGATGGACAACACGGTGATCGGCAGGATCTATCAGTAAACCTTTTCAGCCTGGAGCGCTTATGCTGAAAAAACTGCGGCGCGGCTTTGACGCCTGGGGACACTACCTGCTTGCGCTGCTCTGCGCCGGGGTCATCCTGCTCTCCGCGGCATGGACGCGGCAGGAGCGGACGGACGAAATCGCTGGGCAGCAGGCGCTGTCCGACCAGAGCCAGCGGCTTTCCCAGGTGGCGCGGCCCGAACAGGAAACGTGCGGCTGGCCAGCGGAGGGCGGCGTGCTGCAAGGGTACAGCGAAGCGCCGGTTTACTTTCCTGCGTATCACCTCTGGCAGACCCATCCCGCTGTGGACTTTGCGGCGAAGGATGGGGAAAAGGTCTATGCCATGATGGCCGGAACGGTGTCGCTCTGCGAAAACGGCTGTGTGCGGCTGGATCACGGAAACGGTGTGGAAAGCCTGTACCGGGGATTGAAGCAGGTCAGCGTGACAAACGGAACGCGCGTAAGGAAAGGCGCGGCGCTGGGCCTGGCGGGCGGACGCATTCCCTATGAGGGCGAAGGACACGTCTGCGTTTCGCTGCTTGAAAACGGCACGGCGATTCCGTTTGAACTGGATGAACGGAATCAGTGAAACCTCAGTGATTGTTCAGTCGACTGTGGCTTTATGGGCGCTTTAAAGCAGATAGGAGTTAGGAGAGAGGAGATAGGAGATTCTCAAGATCATCTTTTCCGAATCTTATCAGAAAGACGGCCAAAAGGCTTCCCCTCGC
>CADAKE010000103.1 GCA_902788445.1 uncultured Eubacteriales bacterium | reverse complement strand
CTGCTCAAAGGCTTTCGGCCCCAGCTTCGGCACCTTTTTCAGCGCGGCGCGGGAAGCGATGCCGTTTTCCTCCCGGTAGGCCACGATGTTTTTCGCCAGGGCCGGGCCGATGCCCGCCACGTGGGAGAGCAGCTCGGCGGAGGCGGTGGAGACTTCCACGCCCACCAGGTTCACGCACTGCTCCACCACGCCATCCAGAGCGGCAGTCAGCTCGTTCTGTTTCAGGTCATGCTGGTACTGGCCCACGCCGATGGCCTTGGGGTCGATCTTCACCAGCTCGGCCAGGGGGTCCTGCATCCGGCGGGCGATGGACACGGCGCTGCGCTGGGTCACGTCGAAATCCGGGAACTCGGCGGCGGCCAGCTTGCTGGCGGAATAGACCGACGCGCCCGCTTCGCTGACGATCACATAGGCCACGCCGGGCATCTCGGGCAACAGGGAGGCGATGAACTGCTCGCTCTCCCGGCTGGCGGTGCCGTTGCCGATGGCGATGGCGGTGACGCCGTACTTTTTCACGAACCCTTTAATCAGCTTCGCCGCCGCGGCCTTGCCCGCCTCCGCTCCGGGCAGGGTAAAGTGCCCCACGCCGGTGTCCAGCACCTTGCCGTTTTCGTCGATCACGGCCAGCTTGCAGCCGGTGCGGAAGCCGGGGTCGACGCCTAAGGTCACCTTACCCTTGATGGGCGGCTGCAACAAAAGCTGGTGCAGGTTCTGGGAGAACACCTTGATGGCCTGCTCGTTGGCCCGGTCGGTGAGCTCATTGCGGATTTCGCGCTCCATGGAGGGGAACAGCAGCCGTTCCCAGGCGTCCTCACAGGCGAGCGCCACCTGATTGGAGGCTTCGCCTGTGGAGCGGACAAAAGCGTTTTTCACGCTCGTCAGGCATTTTCCCTCCGGCGGCAGCAGGGCCACCTTCAAAAATTCCTCGCGTTCTCCCCGGTTCACGGCCAGTACGCGGTGGGCCGCCATTTTGGGCACGGGCTCCTTGTAGTCGTAGTACATGGAGTACACGCTGTCCTCTTCCTTGGCGGCCTTGGTTTCGATCACGCCCTCCCGCAGCAGGGTTTCGCGGAGCTCCTTGCGCAGCGCCGCGTCGTCGCTGACCTGCTCGGCCAGGATGTCCCGCGCCCCGGCCAGGGCGGCTTCCGCGTCGGGCACTTCCTTTTCCTCGTTGATGTACTTCGCCGCTTCGGCCTGCACGTCCCCCTTGGGCAATTGCAGCAGCAGCCACAGGGCCAGAGGCTCCAGGCCGCGTTCTTTGGCGATGGTGGCGCGGGTGCGGCGCTTGGGCCGGAAGGGGCGGTAGATATCCTCCAGCTCGGCCAGGGTCTGGGCGTTTGCCAGCTGGACTTTCAATTCATCCGTCAGCACGCCCTGCTCGGTCAGTGTCTTTTCGATTTCGTCCCGGCGCTTTTCCAGGTTCCGCAGGTATTCCAATCTCTCGGCCAGCTCGCGCAAAAGCTGGTCGTCCATGGAGCCGGTCTTTTCTTTTCTGTACCGGGCGATGAAGGGAATGGTGTTCCCCGCGTCCAGCATTTCAATCACGGCCTGCACGTGCTCGGGCCGCAGGGAAAACTCTTTCGCTAAAATGGATACAAAGTCCATAGGTACCTCCTCTTGGATGATATGATTCCTCGTTTTATGTTCCTGGCCCCTGAATGAGAAAAGCGCCCGAAAGCCTTCCCCTTTTTGGGGGAAGGCTTTCGTCTGCGTTTTACCAGGCATTTCCATCAAAGCAGGGATGCGGCCGACTTTCCTCAGTCCACCCTGGCTTCCTGTTCCTTCTGGATTTCTTCAAAGGCGGAATACATGGGCTTGAGGTCGGGCTGTTTCTTGGTGATCTTGCGGGCGGAGTAGTTCTTCGTGATTTGTACCACCAGCCGGGACAGGAACAACACGCCGATCAGGTTGGGGATGGCCATGAGGCCGTTGAAGGTGTCGGACAGGTCAATTGCCAGGGACACGTCGATGGTGGCGCTGACCACGACCATGGCGATAAACACGATCTTATAGGCCAGGGTGCTCTTGGTGCCGAACAGATACTCCCAGGCTTTGGTGCCGTAGTAGCTCCAGCCCAGGATGGTGGTGAAGGCGAAGAGCGACACGGCCACGGCGATGAAGATGCCGCCGAAGGAGCCGAAACTCTTGGTGAAGGCTTCCGCGGCCAGGCCCAGCTTGGTAGTGCCGGAGATGGAAGCGCCGGTTTCCAGATCCACCACGCCGGAGGTCAGGATGACCAGCGCGGTGCAGGTGCACACGATGATGGTGTCGGCGAACACTTCAAAGATGCCCCACAAGCCCTGCACGACGGGCTCCTTCACGTTGGAGGCGGAGTGCACCATCACGGAGGAGCCCAGGCCAGCTTCGTTGGAGAACACGCCGCGCTTGAAGCCCCAGGTCATGGCTTGGGCGATGATCGCGCCGCCGATGCCGCCGGCCGCGGACTTGAAGTTGAACGCGCCCGCGAAGATCGCGCCGAAGGCGGCGGGCACCTGGCTGATGTTCATGCCGATAATGACCAGGGAACCGATGATGAAGAAGATGGCCATGAAGGGCACGATATTTTCATTGGTGGTGGCGATGCGCTTGAGGCCGCCCAGGATGACCAGGGACAGAAGCACGATCACCACCAGGCCGGTGACCAGGTTCACGATGGAGGGGTCATAGGGCAGCAGGGTGTTGATGCTCTCGGTGATGGACGCGACCTGGCCCATGTTGCCGATACCGAAGGAAGCGAAGATGGCGAAGAAGGAGAACAGCGCGGCCAGCACCTTGCCCAGCGCGGGGAACACATGCACGTCGCCAAAGGTGATCTTGCCCAGGCCGTCCTTCAAATAGTACATCGCGCCGCCGCACCATTCGCCCTTTTCATTCCGGCGGCGGAAGTAGATGCCCAGCACGTTTTCGGAGTAGTTGGTCATCATGCCCACGATAGCGGCGACCCACATCCAGAACACCGCGCCGGGGCCGCCCATCGTGATGGCGTAGGCCACGCCCGCGATGTTGCCCGTGCCGATGGTGGCGGACAGCGCCGTGCACAGGGACTGGAACTGGGAAATGGAATGGGCGTCGTTGCTCTTGCGGATGCCCTTTTCCTTGTTGAACAGGCCGCCGATGGTTTCCTTCCACATGTGGCCGAAGCGGCGGAACTGGAAGAATTTGGTGAGCGCGGTCATGATGATGCCGGTGCCGATCAGCAGCACCAGCGCGGGCACGCCCCACACCACGCCGTTGATCTGGTCGTTGATTGATGCGATGCTTTGCACGAAGCTGTCCATGGGGTCACGATCCTTTCTTTTGGAAGGGAGAAGTTAGGAGAGAGGAGTTAGGAGTTTAATAGCGTGATCACAATACACGAAAGTCAAACTTGCAGAGTATCATTCACTATATAACTCCTCACTCCTATCTCCTCACTCCTCACTGAAAAAAAGAGTCCGCCGAAGCGAAACTCTCTCATGAACAGAACATATTACGATGCCGCTCAAAGAAACCCATCGCCTCTGTCCTTTTGCCTGAGAGATTGGCCCGTTTCCGGGCTTTGCACCTTCGGCACCCGGCGTGCGTCTGCCGGGATTCTCCAGAGTGCCATCCGCGCACGGTCCCGCCGGTTTCCCGGCGCCTGAGAGTGTTACTCCTTCGGCTGCCCGAGGGCATTTCCTGCGCGCTTCTTATGGCTTATTTATTTTACAGCACGAACCTTCCGCGGTCAATGGGAAAAATGTTCGGTTTTGTATTTTCCCTGTATTCTTCCCTGCCGCCTTCTATTTGCTTATTCATCCCCAATCAATTCGTGAATTGTTTTTCAATCAAACCGTAGGGGCGGATATTATCCGCCCGCTCTGAATCATGCCATACAAGCCATGAAAATGCTTATTGCCGCCATCCGATTCTTTCGGGCGGATAATATCCGCCCCTACAGTTTTCTGTGGAATTGTGCAAAATATCATTGGTTGAGCTTTATTTCCGCTCCATGACCTTTTGGTTCAGCTTCGCGTACACCCGCCGCACCATCCAGGGCTCGGAGCAATTGGACAGCGCGTCCGCGAGGGTGAACCAGCGCACGGCGGCGTTCTCGTCGGCCTTCGCGCGGATGGGCGCGTTTTCATCCGCCGTGAGCAGATAGGTCACGTTCAGGTGCAGGTGGCTGGGCACGTACCGCCCGCGCTTTTCGTGGCCGTCCACCGTCAGGGTTTCCAGGGAAAAGATGCTGTCCGTCACGGCCACAGCGTCGACGCCTGTTTCCTCCCGCGCTTCCCGCAGGGCCACGGCCAGCAAATCCCGGTCGCCGTCCGCGTGGCCGCCTGTCCAGGCCCAGGCGTTGTAAATGTTGTGGTACGCCATGAGCACCTTCGTGCTGTCCCGGTTTACGATCCAGGAGGAAGCGGTGAAGTGCATCACCTCATTCTCCCGCGTGAATGGGTCGGGCTGGACAAAGTACGCTTGCAGCATGATGTCCCGATCCCGGGCCTCCTGCTCGTTCCATGGGGCGTATTCTTTCAGGGCTTTCAGCAGGTCGTATGCCATGGAGGAATCCTTCTTCCTTCGTTTCTTATTTTCCATTCTATCATTGCTTTCGGAAAACGGCAAGGTCATTTTCGTTTGCGGACGCGGAGGCGCAGGGTGATCGAATCATCATCCTCTGAGGTTTCAGCCTGGGCATCCAAACCAATCTGCCGCATCTGGCGGATAATGTTCTGAATCGCGTTCAGGAACAATCGTGGCTCATGAACGGTAGAAATCACCTTGCGTTTGGAAGCGTCCTTCCGCGCCAGCGCTTCCGTGTCGCGGGGCGACAGACGCAGCCGCGCGGCATGCCGGGCGATTCGCGTCTGCTCCTTTTCATCCGAAACCGTCAGCAGCGCGCGGGCGTGGCGCTCGGTCAAATGCGATTCACGAATCACATGCTGCGCTTCCAACGGGAGCCGCAAAAGGCCGATCAGCCTTTGAATGTCCTCCGCGCTGCCGCCCACCTGACGGGCGATGGCTTCGGGCGGCGCGTCCAGCGCGGCATAGCACCGGGCGAGATCAAAGAAATGCAGCGGGGCTTGCAGGCTGTTTTCCAGCAGAGAATAGAGCGCCGCCTCCTGATCGGAGATTTGCAGCACGAAGGCGTCGATGTAGGCATACCCCAGCATCACGCACGCCTGCCACCGCCGCTCGCCCAGCACGATTTCATAGCCGGAATCGACCACCCGCACGGTCACGGGCTGGAGCAGTCCGTACTGCCGGATGGACGCCGCCAGCGGCAAAAGGTCGTTTTCCTCTTCCTCTCCGCGCACGGAAAAAGGCCGCGGGCGAATCATCGCCGTCGGCACGTAGCACACCGCCCGGTAGCTTGGCTGTATCTCCCGCTTGACGCTCATGGGTATTCCTCCGGTGCATTGGAAACTTTATACTGTTCGCGTTTTAACTGTCCAATATTACCAAGAGTAAAAAACGGCGGGGCGAGGGCCTGTGCGGCCCTCGTACACCTGCACCAGGAGGTTTCACCTCCTGGACCTCTTGCCCCGGAGGCTGCTTGAGAGGGGAATTGAAGTTGGTTCCCGGTGATGCGGGGAAGGACACGGAAGTCTGGCTTAACGCCGTTGTGCTTCTGGCCCGGCGTCCTTTGGACGCCAACCGGATGCGAAGCATCCGGGAAAGCCAGGGAATAATCCGCAGGGGAAAGCTCGCTTTCCCCCTCGGATTTTCCCGGGCTTTCTTGGGCCAGAAGCCCTCAAACTTTCCGTAACCCCAGCGCGGCAGGCGGAACTTGCTTTCTCTCCCGAGCGGGCTCAATCGCCTATTGGGATGCAAGGGATGAAATCCCTTGCCGCAGGTCTGGGGGCGCGCAGCCCCCAGCGTACCCCCTTGTTACATTTTCCGCACATTTTTTATCTTTGAGAATATGACAATTAAAAGCACAATCGTATGAGCGAGCGCAAATAGCCTCGCTCTGGTTGGGTATTCTGCGCAAAGAAAAATCCTCCTGCCGGAAGGACGGCGGGAGGGCGGGGAACCGTGCGACGGGATGAGACAAAAGCAGACAAACGGACAAGCGTTATTTGTCCTTTTTCAGCGGACGCTTGGCGGGGATGCCGTTTTTGCGCGGATATTGGGGAAGGGTTGTTTCGATTTTCCGGATGGGCACGAGCACGTGTCCTTCCTCACCGAGGGACACGGGCGCTTCCGCCTGCCCGCCCAGCTTCTTCGCGGCGGCTTCGCCATCCGTCATTTCGTCCAAAACGGCGGGGCCCTTCCAGCAAAGCGCATAGCCGCCCGCCTTCACGAAGGGCAGCAGATACTCGCACAGCACGTTCAGCGGCGCGACGGCGCGGGCGACGGCCCGGTCGTATGCTTCGCGGTGGCTGCTGTTTTGTCCCAGCACTTCGGCGCGTTCCTGCGCAACGGTGACATTTTTTAATTCCAGTTCATCGCATACCGCCCGCAAAAACCGGCAGCGCTTGCCCTGGGCTTCCAGCAGCGTGACCTGAAAATCCGGCCGCGCAATGGCCAGCGCCAGCCCGGGAAAGCCCGCGCCGGTGCCTACGTCGATCAGCTTCAGGCCCTCGGGAAAAAGCTCCGGCAGCGTGAGCGGCAGCAGCGAATCCCGGAAATGCCGACGGGCGGCCTCATCATCCGGCACGCTGGTCAAATCCATCTTCTTGTTCCAGGAAAGGAGCAGATCGTGGTACACGCTCAGCGCTTCGATCCTGTCCGGCGCGACGGGGATGCCCGACAGCGCGGTTTTTACATCAGCCATAGCGATTCGCCTCCCTCATGGAAAGGATTTGCAGCATCACTTTTTCCAGCGCGCCCGCGTCCATGAGCTGCCCGGACTTGACAAGGTATTCCGTGTCCAGGCACAGCCGCGCCATGTCGGCAAGCTGCGCTTGCGTATAGGCCCGGGCGGTGTCCAGCAGCTTGCGGACCACAAAGCCCGGCAGGCCCATCTTCCCGGCAATCTCGCCCTGCTGGGAGCCATCCGCCGCCATGGCCCTGGCGTAGCAAAGCTGGCGGCACTGGCGGCCCAGCAGCGACAGGAGCATCAAGCGCTCCTCGCCGTCCCGCAAAAGCCCCTCCAGCATCCGCAGGGCCTTGCCGCCCTGGCCGGAAAGCAGCGTGTCGGCCATGTCGTAGACCTTGTATTCCGTGGACTGCACGCACACGGCGGCAATGTCCTCCTCGGTCACTTCGTCCCGCTCGCCCGCGTAAGCGCTGAGCTTGCCCAGTTCATTATTCAGCAGCGTCAAATCCCGCCCGGCGGAAAACCAGAGCCGCTGGCAGGCGGCCTGCGAAATCTTCTTCCCGTCCCGTTTCAATGTGGCGGCAATCCAGCGGGCCAGTTCCCGGTCGTCCAGCGGATCAAAGGCCACGATCTGCGCTTTCTTTTTCAGCGCCTGGTACAGCTTCTTCCGCCCGTCGGCCTTGCCGCGCACGAAAAACACGATCACCGCCGTGTCGGGAAGCTGGTCCAAATAGTCGTCCAGCCGCCTGACCGCGCTGTCCTCGTCGTAGTCCTTGGCCTTGCCAGCGGTCAGCATGGCGCTGTCCCGCACCTCGATGAAGCGGCGGTCGCTCAGGAAGGGCAGCGTTTCCGCCGCGGCGATCAGGGCGTCGGGCGCGGGGTCGATGAGCCGGGTGCTGTTCATGGCGGCAAAGTCGCCGCCCGCGATTTTTTCCCGCAGGGCTTTCAGGGCCGAGCGCTTGGTAAACTCCTCCTCGCCCTCAAACAGGTAACACCCGCCGATGCTCCCCTGCTTTAAGGCGGCGAAAAACTCACTGTGGTTCATGGCTGTTCCTTTTCGTTGCATCTGTTCAGTCGATATGAGTGAATGGACACTTTCAATGTAGATAGGAGTTAGAAGAGAGGAGATAGGAGATATACTTTAGATCAAAGGAAAGATAGAAAGCTGGCTTTCGTTATTTGAAAACATGAATTAACTTCTATCTCCTATCTTCTATCTCCTAACTGGCTTAAAGCGCCTTCTCGTGGATCGACCGAACAATTACTTTTCGTTCAAGAAAGGGGTCAAGACGGCTTCGCCATCTTTGATCGTGATAGTGACCGCGCCGGTGCGGCCAGTGGCATAGATGGGAATGCCGCGCTCGCTGAGGCGGGCCAGGGTGTCGGGGTGCGGGAGAGAGGCGCTGTTCCGGCTGGCGGTGATCAGCGCGGCCTGCGGTGTCACCGCGTCCAGGAAATTGTCGCCCGTGCTGTATTTGCTGCCGTGGTGGGCAACCTTCAAAATGTCCGCGTCCCGGGCGGCGTACAGTTCATAGTCGCCCGTCAGGTCGCCGGTGGTACAGTTCATAGTCGCCCGTCAGGTCGCCGGTGGTCAGCAGCCGCACGCCGTCCAAATCGCACAGCAGGCAAAGGCTGTACCGGTTCGCGTCCTGGCCGGGCCGCACGGTGCCAAAGATGGGCCAGGCAACCGTGAGTACGGAGCGCGGCAATCGGATTTCGTCCCCGGCGGCGATGTGACAAATGGGAATCCCACGGGCTTCCAGTTCCTCCAGCAGTTCAAGGCACTGGGCGTCCACCTGCTGTTCTTCCGCTCCTTCCTCCACCTGCTGTTCTTCCGCTCCTTCCGGCAGATACACCTTCCCGATGGGAACGCGCTCCTTGAGCAGCTGTGTAATCCCCATGCAGTGGTCGGAATGCAGGTGGGTCAGGATCACGGTGTCCGCGTTCCTCCCGTTGGAAAGGAGATAGGACGCGACGTCGCCGCCGTTGCTGCCCGCGTCGATCAGCACGGTTTCCGCGCCATCGGTGATGATCGCGCTGTCGGATTGGCCCATGGCAAGCTGAATGTACTGCACGTCCCGGCAAACCGTTAACTGCCAGCAGCCAAAGGCCAGGAGAAGCGCCAGGCCCGCCGCCATTGCTTTGAGTTTTCCGGGCCAGACCACGTATCCCGAGGCCATCACGAAAGCGAAGGCCGCCGCGCAGACGCAATACCACGGCAGATACGGAACACGGATGGAAGCGAATGGCAGGCTGCCCAGCCATGTGACCGCGCCGATTAATCCCCGGGTGACTGGATTGACCCATCCGGCCAGCAGCATCCCCGCCGAAAGCGACACACACCCGACCATGAACACCGCCAGGTAGACCGGCAGCAGCACCGAAAACACGGCGATCAGGAGGGGATTCACCGCCAGGCCGATGATGGACAGCCTGTGGAAAATCTGTACGGTGGGCAAGGTAACGCCCGCCGTGGCGGCAAATGTCGTTTTCCAACTGTTTATCAGCGGGTTCCGCACGCCGTCGTTCTTTCCGCGCAGGAAAACCACGATGCCCAGTACCGCGCAGAAGGAAAGCTGGAAGCTGGCGGAAAAGAGGTCAAGCGGGCGAAGGAGCAGCATCAGGAAGAACGCGGCGGACAGGGTGGTGAGCATATCCGGCGCGCGGCGAACCACCCGCCGCCAGGAAGCGAGCAGCAGCAGGATGGCCGCCCGCACCACCGGCGCGTGAAATTCCAGCAGGGCGCAATAGGCAAACAGGAAGAATCCCAAGACAGCCATCCGGCTTTTCGGGGAGAGAAGCCGCCGCAGGAAAAAGATCAGCAGTCCCGCCAGCAGACCCACATGCAGCCCCGAAACCGCCAGCAGGTGCGCCGCGCCCGCGTCGGAAAAGCCGCGCGTGGTTTCCTCCGGAAGCTGCTCCCGCTGGCCGAGCAGCAGGGCTTCGGGCAGGGCGCTGTCCGCGCCGAAGATCAGGCGCAGACGCTCCGTCAGCGTTTGGCGCAGATGAAAGAAAAGCGAAGCGAGGCCGCGTCCCGGATGGCCCGGCATTTCCGGGTTCTGCGCGCCGGACACGCCCAGCGAAACGCCCCTTTGCAGCAGGTACATGCGAAAGTCAAAGCCGAAAGGATTCACCTGTCCCTGGGGATGATACAGCTTCGCGGAAAAGGAAATCCGGTCGCCCTCCTTCGGCAGGAAGGGCAGTGCTTCCTCCGGCGTGTACGTCCAATACAAGCGACCAACAGGAATATCCCCTGTTTCCGTCTGTATCCGGGCGTCCTCCAGGTAAGCCGCCGCCGTGCCGTTCTCCCGCAGATTCGCGTCGCAGGACAGCACGCCCGTCACATGATACTGACCTTCCGGCGGCAGAACCGGATGGCTGTGCCAGCCGCCCAGTAGCGCGCCGAGAAACAGAAAACCGCCCATCAGGCACAGCGTCCGCTTTCCTTCGTCCCGGAAGAGCAGCGCCGCGGCGGCAGCGGAAAGCAAAAGGCCCAGCGCGTACAGCCCAGGCCGCCAGGCAAAAGAAACGCCCGCTCCTACCCCGAGCCCATAGGTCAGCGCAAGGCAGACCAACGGACGCTGATGATGAAACGGGCGAACGCTCACAGCGAAATCACCAGGCCGGGAAACACCGCCTGGGCGGCAGGGTACACGGCGCGGGCTTCCTTGACCAGCGTCGCGGGCTCATGGCGAACGGGCAGATGGGTCAGGTACAGCGCCTTGGCCTTGGCGTCAGCGGCCAGCTTCGCCGCGCCGGACGCGCTCATGTGGGGCTTTGCGTCCGTCCATTCTTCCCGCAAAAACGCCGCGTCGGCCAGCAGCAGGTCGGCGTTTTCCGCAAAGGAAGCAAGTCCGTCGCAATCGTTGGTGTCGCCGGTAAAGACGAGCGTCTTGTTCCCGTCCGTCAGCCGCAGCGCCCGGCAGGGCACCGGATGGCACACCGGCATCGTCGTGACCGTCAGGCCCGCGATGTTCAGCGTTTCGGGATACGGGCGCACGTCAAAAGCGGGGGCGGTGAGCAAATCCCGGAAGGGGCTTTCGTCCTCGCCCGGCACGTACACCGGCAGCGTTTTGCCCGTGATTTCCAGGTAATAGCGCATCACCAGCAAATCGCTCGCGTGGTCAAAATGCAGGTGGGAGAGCAGCACGGCCTCCAAATCCGCCGGGTCGCACAGGCGCATGAGCCTGCCCATGACGCCGGCGCCGCAGTCCATCAAAATCAGCTTCCCGCCGTTTTCCACCAGATAGCCGCTGGTGGCCCCGCCCGCCACGGGATAAGGGCCGTGGCAGCCCAGCACATGCAGTTTCATGATAAAACCTCACTTTAGGTTTTCAGCTCTAAGTTCCAAGTTCTAAGCTGGAAGCGTTCTGTAAGGCCGCTCGACGTTCAAACTGCGCATTTCTTTCTTGGAACTTAAACCTTTGAACGATGATCTTGCCTCTTTTCCTTCCTCATTCAATCTCGAATTTCCGGCTCACCCGGTCGCGCCAGGCCAGGCCCAGATGCACGTCCTCGCCGACGCGCACCCCGGCGTTGGAGAGGATTTCCGTGTGCGTCTGCATGGCCAGCTCGGGCGTGTTGTTTTCCCCGCTCAGATGGCCCAGCAGCACCTCCCGGACGCCCGTTTCCAGCAGTTGCAGCAGCGCTTCGGCGCTGGCCTGGTTGGACAGATGGCCGTGGTTGCTCAGGATTCTTTGCTTCAAATATAGGGAATAATGCGGGTTGATGCGCAGAAGCTCCGGGTCATGGTTGCTTTCCAGCAGCAGCACGTCCACACCCGAAAGAGTTTTCAGCACGTTCTTCCGCGCGTAGCCCATGTCGGTGGCCGTCGCCACGCTGTGGCCGCCGTAAAACACCCGGTAGCCCACCGGATCGGCCGCGTCGTGGGGAATGGAAAAGGGATACAGGGCCAAATCCCCGATATAAAAATCCGCTTCGTCCTCAATGATTCGCCGGTTCCCCGGATGGATTTCGCCGATGCTGCGCGCCATGGCGTTCCAGGTGCGCTCGTTGGCGTAGATGGGTACGTGGTACTTGCGGCTGATGATGCCCACGCCCTTGATATGGTCGCTGTGCTCATGGGTGACGGCGATACCGTTCAGCGTTTCGGGCAGCACGTCAATCTGCCGAAGCGCCCCTTCGATCGCCTTGCCCGTCATGCCCGCGTCGATTAAAATGCGTGTGTTTCCCGCGCCGATGAACAGCGCGTTTCCGCTGCTCCCGCTGAAAAGCGGGCAAAATGTAAACCGCATGGATGCTCCCTTTCACAAAAAATCAAACCAATTCTGTTTCATTATAACCGGATTTGCGCATTCTTGCAAGGGGAACCTGTTCCTATTTCAAGGCGAACGCATGAATGAACAAGATGTTACGAAAAAAAGAACGTAACCAAAAGCCTTTTCCCTGCCAGGGGAAGGCTTTTGGCTGCTTCCCTCAGATAGACGTCAAAATTACTATCGTATTTTCTTAAATTGACAACATTGCCCTCGGAGGGGGAAGCATTTGGCTGATTTTTTACAATTTATTCATTCAAGCGATTGCCCCGGTTGACATCTTCTTTTCTGTTGCCCGCTTCTTCCTTTTTTGCTATAATACACCCATAACACATCAAAGGAGGAAGCGGCGATGGCGGGGAAAGGATGCGTGATTGGGCTGGCGGCGCACGTGGACGCGGGGAAAACGACGCTCAGCGAATCCATGCTGTTCCTGTCCGGCGCGGTGCGCAGGCAGGGCCGGGTCGACCACGGCGACGCCTTCCTGGACACCGAGCGGATGGAGAAGGAGCGCGGCATCACCATCTTTTCCAAGCAGGCCATCCTGACCCACAGGCGAAAGACCATCACCCTCATGGACACCCCCGGCCACACGGATTTTTCCGGGGAGACGGAGCGCGTGATGGGCGTGCTGGACGGGTGCGTGCTGGTGATCAGCGCCACGGACGGGGTGCAGCCCCACACCCGCACGATTTGGAAATTGTTGGAGCAATTCCAGATTCCCGTGTTTTTCTTCGTCAACAAAATGGATCGGTATGAAGGGGAACCGGAAGCGCTGATTGAGCATCTGCAATCGGAGTTATCAGACAACATCGTGGACTTCACCCACCGGGACGACGAGAAAATCGCCCTGTGCGACGAAACGGCGCTGGATTATTTTTTGAAGGAGGGCGCGGTGCCGGACTACCGCGTCCAACAACTCATCCGCTCCCGACGGCTGTTCCCCTGCTATTTCGGTTCCGCGTTAAAAAACGAGGGCGTCGCTGAACTGCTGGACGCGCTGGCGGCGTTCGACCCGGAGAAAACCTATCCCGACGCTTTCGGCGCGCGGGTGTATAAAATTGCCCGGGACAGCCAGGGCGCGCGGCTGACCTTCATGAAAATCACTGGCGGGGAGCTGAAGGTGCGCGACCTGCTTTCCCGGAAGGACGACAGCGGCGAAACGCTCTGGGCGGAAAAGGCGGCGGAGATTCGGCTCTATTCCGGGGCCAAGTATACGCCGGTGCAAAGCGCCGAGGCGGGTACGCTTTGCTGCGTGGTGGGCCTGAGCAAGACCGCGCCGGGCGACGGCCTGGGCGCGGAGGCGGCGCGAAAGGAAGCGGTGATTCAGCCCTGCTATTCCTGCCGCCTGGTGATCGAGGACGGCACGGACATTCACCACGCGCTGAATTACCTGCGCACGCTGGAGGAAGAAGAGCCCCTCATGCGGGTGGAGTACGTCGAGCAGAAGCGGGAAATCCATATCCAGTCCATGGGCGACGTGTACCTGGAGGTGCTGAAACGCCAGTGCAAAGACCGCTTCGGCATGGAGATCGGCTTTGCGGATGAGAGCGTGCTGTACCGGGAAACCATCTTAGCGCCTGTGGAGGGCGTGGGGCATTACGAGCCCCTGCGCCATTACGCTGAGGTGCATGTGCTGCTGACCCCGTGCAAGCGGGGCAGCGGGATGCGGTTCGACACCGCCGTATCCCTGGACGATTTGGCGGTCAACTGGCAGCGGCTGATCCTGACCCACATGAAGGAAAAAGTCCATGTGGGCGTGCTGACCGGGTCGCCCATCACGGATATGAAAATCACCCTGGTGGCGGGCAAGGCGCACCTCAAGCACACCGAGGGCGGCGACTTCCGCCAGGCTACTTACCGCGCCATCCGGCAGGGATTGATGAAAGCCCAGTGCCAATTGCTGGAGCCGTATTTAAACATCGAATTGGTCTTGCCCGAGGAAAACATCGGCCGGGCCATGACCGACCTGACTGCCATGGGCGGGGAGTTCGACGCGCCGGAGATGGTGGAAAACGGGATGCAGCGGCTTCGCGCCCTGGCCCCGGCCTCCAAGTGCGGCGCGTATGGAAAGCAAGTGAGCGTATACACCAAGGGGCGCGGCCACATGAGCGCGGAGTTCGCCGCCTACCTGCCCTGCGCCGACGCGGAGAAGGTGATCGCGGCGCGGGCGTACCGGCCCGAAAGCGATTTGTTCAACTCTCCCGATTCCATCTTCTGCGCCCACGGCGCGGGCTTCGACGTGCCCTGGAACCAGGTGGACAGCTACGCGCATCTTCCCTTATTAAAGGAACGAATGGAGCAAGCCCAGGCCGAAGCCGCGCCAATCAAAGCGCCCGTCCGCGCCGCCTACCAGGGCACGGCGAAAGAGGACGAGGAACTGATGGCGATTTTTGAGCGTACCTACGGCCCGGTGAAATCGCGGCAGTTATTCCAGACCGTGAAAGCCCGCGCCGCCTCCGCCGCGCCGACAGCCCCGGGCGAGTTCATGCAGAAGGAAATCCTGCTGGTGGACGGCTACAACATCATCTTCGCCTGGGAGGAATTAAAGCAATTGAGCCGCGACAACCTGGAAGCCGCCCGGCAGCAGCTGATGGATATTTTATGCAATTACAGCGGCATGACCGGCAAGGACGTGATTCTGGTCTTTGACGCCTACCGGGTGCAGGGCAATCCGGGCTCGGTGGAAAAGTACGCCAACATTTTTGTGGTCTACACGAAAGAAGCCCAGACCGCCGACGCCTACATCGAGAAAACCACCTACGAAGCCAAGGGCCAGGCGCGCATCCGTGTCGCCACCTCCGACGGCCCGGAGCAGGCCATCGTGCTGGGCAACCAGGCGCTTCGCGTCTCCGCCCGGGAATTTGAGCGGGAGGTCGAGGGCGTCCAGGGCAGCATCGCCGCTTTCCTGGAAAAGAATAACCGCGTCCACGCGACGCCCGCCCTGGAAACCGCCTATAAGCAGGCCTGGCGGCAGAAGAAGCAGGAAGAAGCCGCTACCTGACTATAAACTTTTTCTGGGGGAAACCCCCTTCCGAGAAAAGCGAAAAGGAGTACGCCAACTTTATATTGTTTTAACCGGTCAGCCATTTACTTTAAGGGCACTATAAGTTTGTAAACGTTCCATTTGTAGGGGCGGATATCATCCGCCCGTATTGTGGAAATATGCGAATGCATTTGGATGGTATTGTTGCTTAAAGTGTCCATTAAATCACGGACGACTGAACAACCACTCTATATCTTACAACCGAATGAACATTAGGAGGCCCCATGCAGGAAATCAAATGTCCCCACTGCGGGGAAGTGTTCCAGGTGGACGAGGCGGGCTACGCCGCCATTGTGAAGCAGGTGCGGGACAAGGAGTTTGTAAAGGAAGTGGAGCGCCGCGAGGCCGCCGCGGTGGAACTGGCGGTGAATAAGGCGGAGCAGAAAAAAGAAAAAGAACTGGCCGAACTCCACGCCCAGCTGGAGCAGTGGAAGCAGAGCAGCCAGGCGGAACAGCAGCGCGCGGCGGCGGAAAGCGAAATGGCGAAGCTGAAAGACCGGCAGGTGATCGACGGTCTGCGGCGCGACCTGGAAGCGGAAAAAGAGCGGGCCAGGTTCTCCGTGCAGATGGCCTTGCAGGAGCAGCAGCTCACCATCCAGGAATTAAAGAGCGCCTTGCAGCATGAGAAGGACGACCGGGCGAACCGGGAGAATCTCCTGCGGGAGCAGCACAAAACCGAACTGGCCCTGAAGGACGAGCAGATCGCCCAGTACCGGGACTTCAAGGCCCGCCAGTCCACCAAGATGGTGGGTGAAAGCCTGGAGCAGCACTGCCTGACGGAGTTCAACCGCATCCGCATGACCGCCTTCCCCAACGCCTATTTTGACAAGGACAACGACGCCCGAACCGGCAGCAAGGGCGATTTCATTTTCCGGGAGAGCGCGGAGGACGGCACGGAGATTCTGTCCATCATGTTTGAAATGAAAAACGAGATGGACACCACTGCCGTGAAGCACAAAAACGAAGATTTCTTCCGGGAACTGGACAGAGACCGGCGGGAAAAGAAATGCGAATACGCCGTGCTGGTGACGCTGCTGGAAGCGGACAGCGAATTATACAACACCGGCATCGTGGACGTTTCCTACAAATACGAAAAGATGTACGTGATCCGCCCTCAGTTCTTTATCCCCATGATCACGCTGCTGCGCAACGCCGCCATGAACGCGGTGAAAGCCCGGCAGGAATTGGCCCTCATCCGGGAGCAGAACATCGACATCACGAATTTTGAAAACGAAGTGAACGAGTTCAAGTCCAAATTTTCCTACAATTATCAGCAGGCCAGCAAGCGCTTCCAGGAGGCCATCGACGAGATCGACAAATCCATTCTCCACCTGCAAAAGATCAAGGAGGCCCTCACCGCCTCCGACCGCCAGCTTCGCCTGGCCAACGACAAGGCCGAGGATTTGTCCATCAAGAAATTGACCCGCCATAACCCCACCATGCGGCAGAAGTTTGAGGAATTGGGGAAGGAAAACGAGTGAACCACGCGAAATTGGCTTTCTATAATTTTCCATAAAATGGATAAAAACCTTCTTGAAACCCGCGGCAACATCTGGTATAATCGGCGATGGTATTTGCGCGCTGAGCGAAAAACGCGCCGGCTTCCGCATCCCTTTGGCGGACAGGCGACAAAACAAACGCGCGGAACAGGCGGCACGTATCCATGAGAAGACGGAAGATAAGCGGAGACGACGGAATCAGCATGAAGAATTACAGGCATCTGAACGAATATTCCGTATTTGAGATCAACACAGTGTTGGAAGCGCTGCGCACGCAGTTTGACCTGGTGCAGCTGGTGGACGTGGAGGAGTGCCGCGTGCTGGAGGTGCAGCCCAACGGCGAAATCCATTACGGCCGGGAGTGCTACGAGGTGTGGGGCCGCAGCATCCGGTGCGCCCACTGCTCGGGCTACCAGGCGTGCATGACCCACCAGAGCCACCAAAAATATGAAAAGCTAAACGGCAAAATCTGCCGGGTGAACTCCACGCCGATCTACCTGGAAATGGCGGACGGCGAACTGGAGCTTTGCGTGCTGGACTGTGTGAAGCTGGCCGGGGACGAGGACGCCTTCACCCAGACGAACGAGGGCCTGGACTACGCCAACAGCCACGACGTGCTGACCCAGCTTTATACCCAGGATCGGCTGTACCAGGAGATTCGGAAAAAGCTGATCGAATACCCCGACCGGAAATGGCTGCTGGTGGAGAGCAACATCCGCAATTTTAAGCTGATCAACAAGCTGTTCGGCATCGAGGGCGGCAACCAGGCGCTGATCGGCGTGGCGGAACTGCTCAGGAAAAACTGCACCCACGGCGAGGTGTACGGCCGCTACCGGGACGACCGGTTCATCCTGCTCATCCAGAAGGAGCGGTTCAATGAGGCGGCCATCGTGGAGCAGCTGGGCACCTTGAAGGATGTGCTGGAAAGCCCGATGTACACGGTGTATGTGCAGCTGGGCGTGTACGAGCTCACCAACGTGAATATGCCCATCGCCGTGATGCTGGATCACACGGAACTGGCCCTCCACACGATCGAAAAGTCCCGGAAGAAGAACGTGGCCTATTACGTGGAAGGCATGATGGAGCAAAAGCTCAAGGACCAGCAGATCATCCTCGAATTTGAAAAGAACCTGATCGCCGACCAGTTCCAGATTTTCCTCCAGCCCCAGGTGCTCTCCGACGGCACCATCCTGGGGGCGGAGGCCCTGGCGCGGTGGATCAAGCCCAACGGGCGGATCGTGCCCCCGGCGGAGTTCATTCCCGTGCTGCACCAGTCCGACCTGCTGTCCCACATGGATGTGGTGATGTGGGAAAAGGCGGTGCAGGTGCTCGCCTCCTGGAAGGGCACGGCGCTGGAGAACATGTATATCTCCATCAACGTCGATCCTTCGGACTTTTACTATGTGGACGTGCCCGCCACGGTCAGCGGCCTGTGCGAAAAGTACGGCGTCGACCCGAAGCGCCTTCGCATCGAGATCACCGAGACCGCTCTCGTCAACGAGGTGGAACGGGAAAACGCCATCGTGGAGCAGCTGCACGAAAAAGGCTTCATCGTGGAAATCGACGATTTCGGCAAGGGCTCCAGTTCCCTGAGTATGCTCAAGGACGTGAACGCCGACGTGCTGAAAATCGACATGGGCTTTGTGAACGACAAGTCCAACCGCGCCCGGAGCCGCGTGATCCTGGAATCCGTGATCGACATGGCCCACCAACTGGAGATGGACGTGATCGCCGAGGGCGTGGAAACCCGCCCACAGGTGGAATCCCTCTGCGCCCTGGGCTGCCCCCACTTCCAGGGCTTCTACTTCTCCCGCCCCATTCCCGTGGAGGATTTCGAGGAGGTCGTGCGGCACCACGCCGAGCGGTAAAAAATGGTATGCAAGGCAAAGCAGCCAATAAAAGCATGATCATTCTTTCATCTCCTATCTCCTCTCTCCTAACTCCTCTTTGGCATGATGTTCTTCTATGGTAAGCGACTGAACAATTACGGAAAATGAAATTATCCCCGGCAGGAATCGAAAGGTTCCAGTCGGGGATTTGCTTTGACGCGATTTGTTTTACAGCGCGCCGGTGATCTGGGGCAGCCAAAGGCTGATTTGCGGCACGAAGGAAATCAGCAGCAGCGCGATGATCATGCACAGATAGAAGGGCAGCGTCGCGCGGACGACCTTTTCCATGGGGCGTTTCGCCACGGCGGAGCCGATGAACAGCACCGCGCCGACAGGCGGGGTGAGCAGACCGATGCCGCAGTTGAGCACCATCATGATGCCGAACTGGATGGGATGCAGGCCCACGCTCTGGGCCACCGGCAGCAGGATGGGCGTGGCGATCAGGATGATGGGGGCCATGTCCATGATCATGCCCAGGATGAGCAGGATCACGTTCAGCAGCAGGATGACCACCACGGGGCTGCTGGTGATGCTGGTGATGAAGGTGGCGGCCTTGGCGGGCACGTGGAGCAGGGTCAGGCAGTTGCCGAACGCAGCGCTCATGGCGATCAGGATCAGCACGATGGCCAGGGTTTCGATGCAGTTGTCCAGGCTCTTCCAGACACCCTTCCAGTTGAGGCCCTTGTAAATGAACACGGACACCAGCAGGGAATAGATGACGGCGATGGCGGCGGATTCGGTGGCGGTGAACCAACCGGCCACCACGCCGACCACCACGATCAGCACGGCCAGCAGCGCCCAGATGGACTTGCCAAGCTGCCTGATAAAGTTCTTGATGGAGAAGCGCTCGCCCTTGGGGTAATTGCGCTTGACGGACAGGATATAGGAGCCCACCATCAGGGAAATCGCCAGCAGCGCGCCGGGCAGATAGCCCGCCATGAACAGCGCGCCCACGCTGACGCCGCCCGCGGTGGTGGCGTAAATGACCATGTTGTGGCTCGGCGGTACCAACAGGCCTTCGCAGGAGGACGTAATGGTGACGGCGGTGGAAAAGTCCGTATCGTATCCTTCGTCCACCATCATGGGAATCAGGATGGAGCCCAGGGACGCGGTGTCGGCGGCGGCGGAACCGGAAATGCCGCCGAAGAAATAGGAAGCCACGATGTTCACCTGGGCCAGGCCGCCGCGCATCCAGCCAACCAGCGAGTTCGCCAGCGCGATCAGCTTATCTGATATACCGCCTGACCCCATCAATACACCCATTGTGATGAAGAAAGGAACGGCCATCAGAGAGAAAGACCAGACACCCTTCACCATCTGCTGGGGCAGGGACACCAGGTTTTGGCCCATGGAAATCATGCACAGCACCGTGGAAATACCGACGGCGTAAGCGATGGGGAAGCGGAGCAGGATCATCACCAGGAAGCTGCCCAGCAAGATAATCGTGGATAGGGTTTCGGCATCCATGCTCAGGCCACCTCCTTTTGTTGTTCCTTCACGAAGAAGGCTTCGATGTGCTGGAAAATCTGTTCCAGTTCAAAGATGATCATGCTCACGCCCGCCACGGGAATGGGCAGGTACTGCCAGAATTTGCTCAGGGTGGGGATGGAAGCGTACTTGCCGCGGAGGCTCAGCGGGGAATTGCAGAACTTGATGCCGTAAACCACCAGCACCACGCCCAGCGCCAGCACGGCCAAGTCGGCCAGCACATCCAGCACCATCAGCACCTTCTTGGGCAGGTACTTGTCAAAGGCGGTCATGCGGATGTGGGCGCGCTTGCGGATGGCCAGCGTGGCGGAGAGCACCGCCATGTACACCATCAGCGTCAGCACGATTTCCTCGCTCCAGTGCGGGTCGGTGATGAAGGGAATGTGCCGTCCGGCCACTGACCAGGACGTAATGACGATATCGCCGATCAGCAGCAGCTTGCAGATGAACATCAAAATTTTGTATGTCCAGTCATAGACCGGCTTGATCTTTTCCACTGCCTTGAAAAACCCAGGCATAGGGGAAAACCTCCTTACTGTACAAAAATCGATCATTGTTCAGCCGTTCAATTCAAAAGGACTTTCAATCAAGATAGGAGATAGGAGTTAATCATGTATTCAAAAAAAACGCAAGTCGGCCCTCCGCCATTTGAACCATCTATATAAATCTCCTATCTCCTAACTCCTATCAGCGTTCAAGCGCTTTTGAAATCTCATGGACTGAGCAGATACAATAGTCATAAGAAAGGCGCAGGGGACAACCCCTGCGCCCCATGGACTATGCCGGAATCAATATTACTGCATGTCCAGAATCTGCTGATACAGGTCGGCCAGCTTTTCGGTGTTGGCCTTGATGGTGGGCTGGCAGGCTTCCACCCAGGGAGCCTTGTCTTCCACTTCGATGATGGTGGCGCCGTCGGCCTTGAGCAGTTCAAAGGTTTCGGCTTCGATCTTGGCGACGCTCTCGCGGCACACCTGGGAGGCGTAAGCGGCGGCTTCCATGATCCAGCCCTGCTGCTGTTCGTTCAGCTTTGCCCAGGCGTTGTCGGTGATGATGATCTGCAGCGCGCCCAGGGTGTGGCCGTCCAGCAGGAGGTAAGGAGCCACTTCCTGGAAAGCGTTGGAGCGGTAGTTGGCGGTGGGCTGCTCAGCGCCGTCCACAACGCCGGTGTTCAGGGCGCTGTAGAGCTCGGTGAAAGCCACGGTGGTGGCGGAAGCGCCCAGGTTGCTGACCATGCCGGTCATGACGGGGTCGGAGGAAACGCGGATCTTGAGGCCCTTCAGGTCGTCCAGGCCCTTCACTTCGTTCTTAAAGAAGAAGTGACGGAAGCCTTCTTCGCCGTAGCACAGGCCGCGGAGGGGCAGGCCGATTTCCTGGGGCTCGAGGAGGAATTCCTGGGCCAGATCGCTGGCCGCGAAGTTCCAGAAGTGGTCTTCATTCACAAAGGTGTAGGGGATGGACAGCAGGCTGGCCTTGTCGCAGCCATACTGGGTCAGGGCGAACGCGGAAATACGGCTGATGTCGGTGATGTTGCCGCCGCCCAGCAGGTTGTCCAGAATCTGGTCTTCACTGCCCAGCACGCCGCCGGCCTGGATGTCGATCACGATTTCGCCATTGGAGAGTTCTTCGGCTTTGGCCTTGAAGGCTTTCGCCATTTCGCCCACGATGGTGCCGTCCAGGGGGTTCACTTCGGCGTAGGTCAGGGTCACGGGTTCAGCCAGCGCGGAAGCGCAGCTCAACACCATGGCAAGTACGAGTACCAAACCAAGCAGTTTCTTCATTTGGAGATCCTCCTCATTATTTTTGCGGATGATATGTTTGTCTGTCCATCCGCGCTTTGAAAAAATTATAACATACATTTTCTGCAAATGCAATCATTGATTTGTTAGAAACGGGATGTTTTTGTCCCCTGTTCGGCTCCGCCTGTCTTTCTGTGGCTTTTCGGTTTTCATTGCAAATTCCGCCTGAATTTGGTAGAATGAATGCGTCAAAGGAGGAAGGAACCATGACCCAGGATATTACCGTCCCGGTGAAATTGGACGAAAAGACCTTCAAGCGCTTTGCCCGGTTTGATATGCTGTCGCTTCGCAAGCGCTGGGTGCGCCCGGCGGTGTTCGCGGGCATCTTAACGGCGTTTGCATTGGTTGCCCTGTTTTCCGGCAAAAAGGAAATGGAATTGATCGCCGCCGTGCTGTTGGTCGTCGGCCTGGGCCTGCCGATCGTGTATCTCGGCGCGTTCCTCTCCCAGGTGAACATGCAGGCCGTCCAGCAAAAGTTGGGCAAGGAGGGCAGACGGGTCTACGATATCCGGCTCACCGACCAGGAAATCATCGTGGTGAACCGCCGTAAAACCGATGAGCGGGTGGTTCTTCCCTGGAAGGACGTGCTCCAGGCGTACCGGGATAAAGGCTGCATTTACCTGTATGTGCATACCGTCCGCGCCTTCCTGATTCCCGACGGCCAGGCCAGCGTCCCGGCGGACGACGTGTGGGCCTTCATCACCGCCCATATGGAACCGGCAAAGTGTAAGAGGCTGAAATAGGAGGGGGTTGGTTGCGGAATGAAGGAAGTTTTAAGTAAGAGAGGCAGTAGGCATTAGGCAATAGAAAATAATGATCGACAAAATGTCGCCTCAAAACACTGGTTTCGTTTTGCTTTCCTAATGCCTATTGCCTACTGCCTACTGCCTAATGCCTAATGCCTTGATGATTAATGTTCCCACAATCTCCCCATCAACGAAACGAGCAAAAAAAAGCAAGGAGGAATCCCCTATGTATCTGATCGGCGTAACGCCTGCGGAGGACGAACAGGGACACATCACCATCAACCCGGAGTACTTGGACGCGGTCGCCCGCGCGGGAGGCGTGCCGGTGCTGCTGCCGCTGACAGAGGATGAAGAAGCGCAGGCCGAACTGCTGCGCCGCGTGGACGGGCTGCTTTTGACCGGCGGGCCGGACGTGCATCCCAGGCTGTACGGCGAAGAAGTGTTGCCCGTGTGCGGGAAGATTTCCGAAAAGCGGGACGCGGTGGAAATCAGCCTGTTCCGCCTGGCGCTGGAAATGGGCCTGCCCGTGCTGGGCATCTGCCGGGGCATCCAGGTGATGAACGTGGCGCTGGGCGGCACGCTGTACCAGGACATTGCCGCGCAGCTTCCCGGCGCGATTGACCACCCCTGCTACGACACGCCCCGGGACAAGGTGCACGAGGTGACGGTCATCGAGGGCTCCCTGCTCCACCGCGTGAGCGGGCTGACCCATTTCAGCGTGAACAGCCGCCATCACCAGGGCATCCGGACGCTGGGCAAGGGGCTGGTAGCCACGGCGTATTCCAAGGACGGGCTGGTGGAGGCCGTGGACGACCCGAACGCCAGGTTCGTGACGGCGGTGCAGTGGCACCCCGAATCCCTGGCCGACCGGTACGCGGAGGCCCAGGCGATCTTCAACGCCTTCGTGGAGGCGTGCCGGGCATGACGGAAATCGCGCTGGTGGCCGACCTGCATGGCAATTGGCCCGCCACGGAGACGGTGGAAAAAGATATCAAAAGCCGGGGCATCCAGCGTATTTGGTGCCTGGGCGACGTGGTGGGCAAGGGCCCGTCGTCGGACAGAACGTTCGACTGGGCCGCGGCCAACTGCGAACTGTTTTTGCAGGGGAACTGGGACGAGGCCTGCTGGTTTTCCGGGAAGAAAATGCGCCTGTTCCACGGGCGGCCCATCCTGCCGGAGCCGTACTTTGTCCATGAGGAGCACGACCTGCTGGCCCCGTTCTTTGAGCCGGATTACCAGGTGGTGGGCTACGCCGACGTGCACCGCCAGGGCGTGCGGCTGTTTGGCTACGGCCAGCTGCTGTTCAACACCGGCAGCGTGGGCAACGGCTTTGGCATCGCCATGGCGCAGTACGCCATCCTGCGGGGCGAGCCGGACAGCCGGGCGGAAGCGCCGCTGGACGTGAACATGGTCATGGTGCCCTACGACAAGGCTCAGGCCATCCGGGACACGGTCGACGCGGGCAGGCGCGGCCTGGTGAACGCCGATTTGTTCGTGAAGGAAATCCAGACCGGGCGATACGCCCGGGGCGTGGGGAGGTCGAGCAAAGCGCTATGATCCGATTCGGCCCGGCGGGCAACTCCGATTCCTTTTACGCCCAGGGGTATAAGGCCTCCTGGCAGGCCCCGGCCTGGCTGCGCGCCATGGGGTTGAACGCTTACGAGTATTCCTTTGGCCGCGGTGTGCAATTGAGCGAGGAGATGGCGGACAGGTTCGCCGGGTACGCCCGGGAAAACGATATTGCCGTCAGCGCCCACGCGCCGTACTTTATCAACCTCGCCAATCCCGACCCGGAGAAGCGGGAGCATTCCTTCCGCTACATCACCGACAGCGCCCGGCTTGTGACGCATTTGAGCGGCGACCGGGTGGTGGTGCACGTGGGCGCGGTGATGAAGCTGGAACGGGAAGAAGCGATTCAGAACTGCCGAGACGGGCTGCAGGAAGCCTACCGGCGGCTGGAGGATATGGGCTTATCCCAGGTGCACCTATGCCCCGAAACCATGGGCCACGCTTCCCAAATCGGCAATCTTTCCGAAACGCTGGCCCTTTGCCTGCTGGACGAGCGGCTGATTCCCTGCGTCGACTTCGCTCACCTCCATGCCCTGGGCCAAGGCGCGCTGAACCGCCCGGAGGACTTCGCCGCCGTGCTGGATGAGATCGAAAGCACCCTGGGCCCGGAGCGCGCGCGGACAATGCATATTCATTTTTCCACGATCGAATACGGCCCCTCCGGCGAAAAGCGCCACCGCACCTTCGCGGAGGAGAAGTACGGCCCGCGCTTTGAACACCTGGCCCCGCTGCTGAAAGAGCGCGGCTACGAACCCCGCGTCATCTGCGAATGCCACGGCACCATGGCTGAGGACGCAAAAACGATGATGGACATCTATCAGGGAAAACTGCCCTCTTCCCCTGCCAGGGCAATGTCGTCAATTTAAGAAAATACTTTCCAATATGAACCAAGTAACATTTTTCAACTATCCCCATTGTCATCCCGACCGAAGCGGGGGCGAGAGCCGCAGCGCAGTGGAGGGACCTGAAAGCTGAAATAATATGTTGCTTGATTGACGGCGTTACTCACAGGTCCCTCGACTTCGCCTCGCCAGGTCCTTCGACTCCGCTGCGCTCCGCTCAGGATGACAAGGCTTCGCTCGGGATGACATTGGAGGTTGGTCGATAGATGTGTTACTTGGTTGATGTCGGAAGGAGTTTTGCTTAAGTTGACGACATTGCCTGCCAGGGGAAGGCGGCTTTTGGAGCAATCAGTAACTCTTTCATAACTCATGCGTTCGCCGTGATCTACTCCCTACTCCCTACTCCCTATTCCCTATTCCCTACTCCCTACTCCCTACTCCCTACTCCCTAATCTCTATTTCCCTTCCCCCCTATCCCCCTGTTCCTGACTTAAAGTGTCCCTCAAGCAAGCGGCCAGGCAATTTCATATCGAAAGAGCGCAAAGGAGCGGCGTATGGACAAAAGAGTGAAGCCCGAGGCGGGCTACGGCATCGTGGACGGCGTGATCTGGCAGCAGATTCTGCTGTTCTTTTTCCCGATCCTGCTGGGCACTTTCTTTCAGCAATTGTACAACACCGCCGACGCGATGATCGTCGGCAAATACGTGGGCAAGCAGGCGCTGGCCGCGGTGGGCGGCTCCACGGGGAACCTGATTAACCTGATCGTGGGCTTTTTCATCGGCCTGTCCTCCGGCGCGACGGTCATTATTTCCCAGTTTTTCGGCGCGCGGCAGAACAGCGATGTGTCCCGCACGGTGCACACCGCCATGGCGCTGGCCCTCACCGGCGGGCTGGCGCTGACGCTGTTCGGCTATTTCCTGTCCCCCGCGCTGCTGCGGCTGATGCGCACGCCCGAGGACGTGATGGCCCCCGCCGTTACCTACATCCGCATTTATTTCCTGGGCATGGTGCCATCGCTGATTTACAACGTGGGCAGCGGCATCCTGCGCGCGGTGGGCGATTCCCGGCGGCCGCTGTATTTCCTCATTGCCGCGTGCATGACCAATATCGTGCTCGACCTGTTCCTGGTCATGGGGCTGGACATGGGCGTGGCTGGCGCGGCCTGGGCCACCATCCTGAGCCAGACCGTCAGCGCCGTGCTGGTGATCGTGATTCTGGTGCGCTCGCCCATGGCCTACCATCTGGACGGACGCAGGATTCGCTTCCACGGCGATCTGCTTTCCCGCATCGTGCGCATCGGCCTGCCCGCCGGGCTGCAGTCCGTGATGTATTCCGTTTCCAACGTGATTATCCAGACCTTTATCAACGGCTTTGGCACCGACGTGTCCGCCGCGTGGAGCGCGTGGGGCCGCATGGACGGGCTGTACTGGATGATTCTGAACGCCTTTGGCATCTCCATCACCACCTTTGTGGGCCAGAACTTCGGGGCCATGAAGTACGACCGGGTGAAAAAGGGCGTGCGGGAGTGCCTGGTGATGGCGATGTTCGCCGCCGCGCTGTGCAGCGCGCTGATGCTGCTGTTCGGCGAAAGGATTTACGGCCTGTTTGCGAATGAGGAGGAGGTCATTGCGCGGGGCATGGAGATCCTGCGCCTGGTCGCGCCCTTCTTTGTCACCTATGTGTTTGTGGAAATCCTCGGCGGCGCGCTGCGCGGGGCGGGTGAATCGCTGATGCCGACGCTGTTCACCTTCTTTGGCGTGTGCGTGCTGCGGCTGGTGTGGCTGCTGGGCTTCGTTTCCCGCAATCCATCCATCACGCTCACTATGGTCAGCTACCCCGTCACCTGGATCATCGCTTCCACCCTGTTCATCATCTATTATCTTAAGGGCGGCTGGATGAAACGCTGCCAGGAGCGCCTGGTGACCAGGACTCGACTGTGATTAAAAGGGCACTATAAGTTTGTAAACGTTCCATTTGTAGGGGCGGATATCATCCGCCCGTATCGAATGCATGAATCTCAGGCAACCCAGTTGTTTAGGAAACGGGCGGATAATATCCGCCCCTACGTTTGGATGGTATTGTTGCTTAAAGTGTCCTTTCAATCATATCAATGGCTCAAAAAACATCATCAAAAAAGACCGCCGAAGCGGTCTTTATTTGATTGCCCTTAATACATTCCGCCCATGCCGGGGTTGCCAGCGGGGGCCGGGGGTTCGGGCGCGGGAATGTCGGTCACCAGGGATTCGGTGGTCAGCACCACAGGGATTCGGTGGTCAGCACCATGGCGGCCACGGAGGAAGCGTTCTGCAGGGCGGAACGGGTCACCTTGGTGGGGTCGATGATGCCGCGTTCGATCATATCCACATACTCGCCCTTGAGCGCGTCGTAGCCGTAACCGGTCTTTTCGCTGCGGCGGATGTTCTCGATGATCACAGCGCCGTCGATACCGGCGTTCACAGCGATCTGGCGCATGGGCTCTTCCATGGCGCGGAGCACGATCTGCACGCCAGTCTTGGCGTCGCCGGTGTTCTGAGCGACCAGGGCCTGCACCTTCTCGATGGCGTTCAGCAGGGCCACGCCGCCGCCGGGCACGATGCCTTCTTCCACCGCGGCGCGGGTGGCGGCCAGGGCGTCTTCAATGCGCATCTTGCGCTCTTTCATTTCGATCTCGGTAGCAGCGCCGACCTGGATCACAGCCACGCCGCCCGCCAGCTTAGCCAGGCGTTCCTGGAGCTTTTCGCGGTCGTAATCGCTGGTGGTTTCGGCGATCTGGGCCTTGATCTGTCCAACGCGGTTCTGGATTTCCTGCTTGTCGCCCGCGCCGTCGATGATGGTGGTGTTTTCCTTATCCACCTTCACTTGATGCGCCTGGCCCAGCATGTCGATGGTGGCTTCCTTGAGCTCCAGGCCCAACTCCTGGCTGATGACCTGGCCGCCGGTCAGGATGGCGATGTCGCGGAGCATTTCCTTGCGGCGGTCGCCGAAGCCGGGGGCCTT
>CADAKE010000102.1 GCA_902788445.1 uncultured Eubacteriales bacterium | reverse complement strand
GCCCATGGCGATAAAGGAAATCACATAAGCCTTGGTGTCGTTCTTCTTGTTCTGCTGCATTGTTTCCTCCCCCTTCTGATTGATTGCGGGAAAAGTATATCAAATCCGGGCCGGAACGCAACAGGTCTTTGCCGAATCATACGTTTTCTCCGCTGAAAGCGACATTCCGCCGCCTTTTCGTTCGGGAAACAGTATACCACAATTATCCTGTCATTTCAATGTGAATATGATTAGGAAATGATGAAAATGCATCTTCAATCCTTGCGAAAAATAGTGTATAATGAAATCGGGACCTGCACTTCTCGCAAAAGACGATTTTACGGGAGATGATGAATATGAAGCTGCTGTCCATCGCCATTCCCAGCTACAATTCCCAGGACTACCTGAGCCACGCCGTGGAATCCCTGCTGCCCGGCGGCGACGAGGTGGAAATCCTCATCGTAAACGACGGCTCCAAGGACGATACCGCGAAGATCGCCGACGACTACGAACGCAGGTATCCCGGCATCGTGCGGGCCGTGCACAAGGAAAACGGCGGCCACGGCGACGCGGTGATGACCGGCCTTGCCAACGCCACGGGCCTGTATTTCAAAGTGGTGGACTCCGACGACTGGGTGGACGCGGAGGCGTATCCCAAGGTGCTGGAATGCCTGCGGGGCTTCGCCGCCGAGGAAAACCGGATCGACATGCTGGTGAGCAATTACATTTACGATAAGGTCGGCGCTGTCCACAAGCACACCATGAGCTACCACCACGCCCTGCCCCAGGGCCGGGTGTTCGGCTGGGAGGAAACAAAACATTTCCGCAAGGGCCAGTACATGCTGATGCACTCCGTCATCTACCGCACCCAGCTGCTTCGGGACTGCGGCATGACCCTGCCCAAGCACACCTTCTACGTGGACGAGCTGTACGTGTATATCCCCCTCAAGAACGTGGAAAAAATGTATTACCTGGACGTGGACTTCTACCACTACTTCATCGGCCGGGACGACCAGTCCGTACAGGAGCAGGTGATGATCCGCCGCATCGACCAGGCCCTGCTGGTGAACCGGCTGCTGGTGAGTTCGATTGACCCGTTCTCGATTGAGGACGAACACAAGCGCAAGTATATGCTCAACTACCTGGAAATCGTCACCACCGTGTCCTCCGTCCTGCTCACCAAGAGCGGCACGGAAGAAAACCTGCAAAAGAAAAAGGAACTTTGGGAATTCATCGAGAAGGAAAACCCCAAGGTTTACGACACCCTCCGCCACCGCCTCATGGGCCGCGCCCTGCACCTTCCCGGCAAGAGCGGCCGGGACTTGACCATCGGGGCGTATAAGATCGCGCAGAAGATTTTTGGGTTTAACTGATTTTTCAGAGTTCAGTGTACAGAGTACAGAGTTCAGATTTATATAGTTTCCAATCCGTATTTTTCATTAAACACCATACCATCTGTACTCTGCTCTCTGTACTCTCTCCCTGTTTTCTTACCGAAGCAATGCAAAAAAGGAGGCCACCAAAATGTACGTCATGAAGGTTCCCGCGCCGCTTGATCCCGCTTACCGCCCCCTGGAAATGGAGGCCCGCGCCTATGAACAGGACGTTGCCGCCAGCGGCCAGGGCGTCTCGTTCGCCGTGCTGATCCTGCGCAACCAGGGCTTCTGTGACCACTACCAAATGAACATCTTCCCCGACGGCAAAGACGCCCGCACCGTGCCGCTGCTGGACCGGCTCATCAAGACCCTGCTGTGGGCGCGCGGCGGCTGGAAGATCGTCACCTTCGGCTCCAAGGAAGTGCATGACCACCTGAAAGCCGCGTACCGTGCGGGCGGCGAACGCGCCTTTGACGCGGACTTCATGGCCACCGTGTACGAGCGCCCCTTCGAGGTGGAGCAGGCGGACAAGATCGAGGACGTACTCATCACCCGCTCCTCCGCCAACAGCGTGGGCCGCCACCTGGACGGCTGCCGCATCGGCTTCGACGCGGGCGGCAGCGACCGCAAGGTGTCCGCGGTGATCGACGGCGAGCCGGTCTATTCCGAGGAAGTGGTCTGGTTCCCCAAGACCAACAGCGACCCCCAGTACCACTACGACGGCATCCTGGACGCCATGAAAACCGCCGCCAGCCATATGCCCCGGGTGGACGCCATCGGCGTTTCCAGCGCGGGCGTGTACATCGACAACAAGGTGATGGTGGCGTCGCTGTTCCTGAAAGTGCCCAAGGAGGACTTCAATCGAAAGGTTAAAACCATGTACATCGACGTGGCGAAGGAGATCGGCGCACCCATTGAGGTGGCTAACGACGGCGACGTGACCGCCCTGGCCGGGGCCATGGAGCTGAACGTGGGCAACGTGTTCGGCGTCGCCATGGGCACCAGCGAGGCGGCGGGCTATGTGGACAAGGCCATGAACATCACCGGCTGGCTGAACGAGCTGGCCTTCGCCCCCGTGGACGCCAACCCCGCCTCCATGGCCGACGAGTGGAGCGGTGACTGGGGCTGCGGCGTCAAGTATTTCAGCCAGGACAGCGTGATCAAGCTGGCCCCCGCCGCGGGCATCGCCCTGGATGAAAGCCTCTCCCCCGCCGAAAAGCTGAAAATCGTGCAGAAGGAAATGGCGGCGTGCAACCCCGAAGCCGCGAAAATCTACGAGACCATCGGCGCGTACTTCGGCTATTCTCTGGGCTGGTACAGCCGGTTCTATGACATCGACCACGTACTCATCATGGGCCGCGTCACCTCCGGCGACGGCGGGCCGATCATCCTGCAAAAAGCCCAGGAGGTGCTGGACAAGGAGTTTCCCGCATTGGCTGCAAAAGCGCAGCTCCATATCCCCGACGAAAAGAGCCGCCGCGTGGGCCAGAGCGTCGCCGCCGCCAGTTTGCCGCAGATTTAAAAATGACGATCCAAAGGACGCTTCAAGTAACAAAATCAACCCAATTGTAGGGGCGGATATTATCCGCCCGCTTCCCTGAATATCAGAATTGCCAAATGAATGATACGTTTCGCAATGCGGTGCTTTCGGGCGGATGATATCCGCCCCTACATAAAGAGATTCGTGACTTAAAGCGCCCAAAAAATGACAACGAATTGGACATGAAAATGAATCAACCGGAAGAAATCATCCGTCAAGCCATGGGGCGGCGCTGGGCGGACATTCCTGTGCAGGCTCTGCCCGAAACGGACTCCACCAACACGCGCCTGAAAGAATGGGCGCGGGAAGGGAAAATCGCCGCGCCGTATCTGCTGACCGCGGACTGCCAGACGGCGGGGCGCGGGCGGCTGGGGCGGCGGTTCGTGTCGCCGCCGGGCACAGGCTTGTACATGAGTATACTTGTATCTCCGCCTGAAAACACAGACAGCGGAAAAATCACCATCCTCGCCGCTGTGGCAGTGTGCCGGGCGATTCACGAGTTGACCGGCTTGCAGCCCAAAATCAAATGGGTGAACGATCTGTTCCTGCGCGGAAATAAAGTCTGCGGCATCCTGGCCGAGCGCATCGAACAAGGCGTGATCGTGGGCATCGGCGTGAACCTGAAAACCCCGCCCGGCGGCTTCCCTCCCGAAGCCGGTATCGCCGGGGCGCTGGACGTGGAAATCAACCGCTTCGCCCTGGCCGGAACCATCGCCCGGTATTTTCTGGACGGAATGGAGAAGCTGGACACCGACGACGCCATCACCTACTACCGCGCCCATATGCCGCTGATCGGCCAGACCATCCGCTATCCGCAGAACGGCCAAGAAAAAAGCGCCCTGGTTTGAGGGGCTGTAAAAAGCCTTCCCCTCGCAGGAAAATGTCGGCAACCGAGGGCGAAATACGAGCAATCAAGCAACTGTAACATAAAACACCAAACATTGTCATCCCGAGCGAAGGTGAGCGGGACGCGAACCGTAGTCGAGGGACCTGGGAGTAACATCATTGATCAAGCAACTTGAAGCCCAGCTTTCAGGTCCCTCGACTTCGCCTCGCCAGGTCCTTCGACTCCGCTACGCTCCGCTCAGGATGACAAGGCTTCGCTCGGGATGACAATGTGGGGTGTAGAATAAAAAGTATCTTGGTTGATTCCTCCGCTATTTTCAGTTAAATTGACAACATTGCCCTGCGCGGGGAAGGCGGCTTTACCTCTTGCTATACAGGCACCCACAGTAATCCTGGCGGTATAAGTCATACTCCTTGGACAATTGCAGCGACCGCAGATAGCCGTTCTTCTTCTTGAAATCGGCGAACAGGTACTTTACCCCCGCCTGCCGCCCGGCGGCTTCGCCGATGCGGTTCACGTTGTCCGCGTTCTTGTGGGGGCTGACGGACAGGGTGGTGGTGAAGTATTCAAAGCCGTGGGCTTTCGCCTGCTTCGCCGTTTCATTCAGCCGCAGGGCGAAGCACGCAAGGCACCTGTCGCCGCCCTCCGGACAGTCCGCCATGCTTTCCGCAAAGGCGGCAAAGGCGGCGTGGTCGTAATCGCAGGGCAGCAGCTTCACATCCCCCGGCAGCAGCGACAACAGCCGCTCCTGCTCACTCAGCCGGTGGCGGTACTCCTCCTCCGGCTCGATGTTGGGGTTGTAGTACAGCACGGTCACGTCAAAGAATTCCACCAGCCTTTCCAGCACCGCGCTGGAGCACGGCCCGCAGCAGGAGTGCAAAAGCAGCGTCGCCCGCGCCCGTTTAACCGCTTGATTTCTTCTTCCATTTCCAACTGATAATTTCGCTTTCCGGGTTCCTTCATATATGCCTCCGTGTATTTCATACTTCATATGTAATTCTGCAAAGAACTGATTTTTCCTTTATTAGAAAAGAGCGGTTTCCCTCATAAAAACATCTAAAGGAGGAATTTCCATGCCCCGTCCTGACAACCGGAAACCCAACGAACTGCGCCCCTGTGAAATCATTCCCGACTTTGTGGGCACGGCGGACGGCAGCTGCCTGATCCGCTGCGGCGGAACCCGGGTGATCTGCACCGCGTCGGTGGAAGAGAGCGTGCCCCCGTTTTTGAAGGGCAAAAACCTGGGCTGGCTGACGGCGGAATACGCCATGCTGCCCGCGTCCACGGGGCGGCGTAAGGCCCGCGACGGCGTGAAGAAGGACGGGCGCGGGGTGGAAATCAGCCGTCTGATCGGGCGCGCCCTGCGCCAGGCGGTGGACAGGCGCTTTTTGGGCGAGCGCACCGTCACCATTGACTGCGACGTGCTGGAAGCCGACGGCGGCACCCGCACCGCGTCCATCACGGGCGGGTTCGTGGCGCTGTGCTGCGCGGTGGACAAGCTGATTAAAAACGGCAAATTAAAGGAAAGCCCCGTCGTCCACCAAATCGCGGCGGTGAGCGCGGGCATCGTGGAGGACACGCCCTGCCTCGACCTCTGTTATTTGGAGGACAGCGCCGCCCAGACGGACATGAATTTCGTGATGGACGAAACCGGAGCCTTCATCGAATTGCAGGGCACCGGCGAGGGCCGGGCGTTCAGCCGCGCCGAACTGAACGAAATCTTAGCCCTGGGCGAAAAGGGTATCAATGAGCTGCACGCCATCCAGCGCAAGGCTCTGGGAAGCCGGGCGGAGGTCATTTCGCCCCGCCGCACCCTGGTGATTGCCAGCAACAACGCCCACAAGATTCAGGAAATCTCCGACATGCTGGAGGATCGCTTCCGGGTCATCTCCATGGCCGATGCAGGCTTCACCGACGAGATCGACGAGAACGGCGACACCTTCGAGGAGAACGCCATCATCAAGGCCCGGGCGGTCGCCAAGGCCACCGGCTACTGCGCCCTGGGCGACGACAGCGGCCTCAGCGTGGACGCGCTGGACGGGGCCCCCGGCGTGCATTCCGCCCGTTACTGCGGCCACCACGGCGACGACAAGGCCAACAACGACCTGCTGATCGCCAATATGGCCGACGTGCCCGCCGAGGACAGGACCGCCGAATTCGTCTGCGCCATGGCTTTGTCCCTGCCCAACGGCGAGGTGAAAACCGTGCGCGGCGCGTGCCCCGGCGTGATTACCTTCGCCCCCCGCGGCACCGGCGGCTTCGGCTACGATCCCTACTTTGAGTACCTCAGCGGCGAAACCTTCGCCGAAATGGCCCAGGAGGAAAAGAACCATATCAGCCATCGCGCCAACGCCATGCGGCTGATGATTCCGTATTTGGAGGAATTATAAGCGGATACGGAAATTTTCCGAAGGATACAGCCCGTTTTCACCAAGAGCCTTCCCCGCGCAGGGAGAAGGCTTTTTCATTGCCCGCCCTTCAGATTTTCCGAGGCGAACCGTATAAAAAACGCTGTTTTCGTCCATCCCATGAAAAGGGGCCATTCCGCCGCCAACGCGCGATACGAACCGGCGAAGCCTGAAACCCCCGCAAGTCCTTGAAGCGCTTGCGCTTTGGGCTTTCGCAGGCGGTTGTAAATTAACGCTTTTCATGCTATAATGCAGCAGTGAATGAATCAGCCCGGCCAGGAAAGCGGAATGAAACCGCGAGGGTCCGGCCTGAAAACAGGAGAAAGGAAGGAGCGAGGAAAATGTCCAGCGAGGCGTATGAAATCCTGGCGCTGCTGATGCGCTATGTGTTCGCGCTCATCGGCGTGCTGATCGTGTTCCGCTCCTTCATCTGGCTGCGCAAGGACGCCAGGGCTTACAGAAAAGAAATCGCCGCGCTGCCGGACGCGGGGCTGATCGGGGAGATCGTCGACCTGGACACCGGAAAAGCCCAGCCGCTGCCCCACGAGGGCGTGATCGGCTCGGCGCGGGAATGCGATATCCGGGTCAAGGGGGATTATGTGCTGCGCCGCCACGCGCGGTTTGAGTTCGTGGAGGGCAAGGGCCTGAAAATCATCCCCGCCCGGCGGGGCTTGACGCTGCTGGGCGGCGTGGAAATGCGCGGCCCCGGCTACGCGCTGCATGGAACGCAGCTGGGCATCGGCAGCCATACGCTGCGGGTGCGCCTGTTCGCGGGGCTGAACGTGCCGACGCCCGCCGCCTATCCCGAGCCCGACACCATCCTGGACGCGGCGGATGAGGACATTCCCTGGACGAACATCACCGTGGAAAACGCCTATTACCTGCCCGAGGAAACGCCCGCCGACGCGGTGCCCTTCGGGGATGGGACGCGGAATTATGACGGAAATTATGACGACGACGGGCAAATGACCTGGCAGTACGCCTATTCCTTGGATGAACTGCGCCAGGAGCAGGCGAAGCAAGCCTGGATCGACGCTCAGGAAGACGAGCCCGCGCCGCGGGAAAGCCGCCGGAGGAGGAGGGGCCGCCGTGAGTGACAGAAAAAAGAAGCGCGCCCACGAGCCGGGGCGCAACACGCTGCTGGCCATGATGGTATTCTTCTTCCTGGCTTTTTTCCTGCTGGCTTTGAAGGACGGCAAATGGGAGAGCTTCGCGCTGTCCGTCGTTGTGCCCGCCATCATCTATGTGGGCACGGCGGGCATTTCCCACCTGTTTCCCTCCGACCGGCTGCTGCTGTCGCTGACCAACTTTCTCTGCGCCCTGGGCGTGCTGGTGCTGTACCGCTTAAGCCCCAGCCGCGGCATGAGCCAGGCGCTCAACTACGGCGTGGGCGTGGGCTGCATGATGCTGTGCGCCATGCTGGTGCGGTACGTGCGCTCCTGGAAATGGCTCACCGGGCTCATCATGGTAGGCAGCATCGGTTTACTGGCGCTGCCCCTGCTGATCGGCAAGGAAACCAACGGCGCGAAAAACTGGTTTTATATCGGCAGCTATTCCGTGCAGCCCAGCGAAATCGTGAAGCTGGCGCTGCTGATCAGCGTTTCCTATCTGCTCAGTCAGCGGAAAGTGATTCTGAGCCTGCTGTTCGCGGGCGCGTGCCTGCTGATGCTGATGCTGCAAAAGGACTTGGGCACGGCGCTTTTGTACTTCGGCGTGGTGTTCGTGCTGCTCTATACCGCCACGGGCTCCGTGCCGCTGCTGATCGGCGGCGTGGCGGGCGGCGCGGCGGCGGCGGTAGCGGGCTACCAGATGTTCGCCCATGTGAAAAAGCGCGTGGCTATCTGGCTGAATCCCTGGGCCGATTCCGACGGCGCGGGCTACCAGATCGTGCAGAGCCTGATCGCCATCGTAAACGGCGGCGCGTGGGGCGTGGGCCTGGGCCTGGGCAACGCGCAGGTGATTCCCGAATACTACAACGACTTTATTTTCTCCGTGATCCTGCATGAGTTCGGCCTGGTGTTCGGCCTGGTCGTGCTGTGCATGTATTTGTTTATCATCATCCGGGGCATCATGATCGCCCGGCGCTGCCGCACGGTGTTCCACGCCCTGCTGGCGACGGGCTGCGCCTCGCTGATCGCGTTGCAAACCTTCGTCATTATCGGCGGCAACATCAAATTGATCCCGCTCACCGGCGTCACCCTGCCCTTCATCAGCTACGGCGGCACGTCCATGCTGTGCAGCCTGTGCGTGATCGGTCTTTTGCAGGGCGTCGCCAGCCGCAACAAGGCGGGCGTGCGGGAGGATCGGGAATTGGCCATGCAGGGAGGTGACACGCGGTGAAGCACCTGCAAAAGAACATCCGGCGGGTGGCGATTTTCCTGTGCGCCCTGTTCGCGCTGCTGGCCGCGTGGGGCGCTTACAGCCTGCTCACCTACGGCAGCCGATGGTTCGCCTCCTCCGCCAACACCTTCATGCGCACCCGGAAAAAGAACGTGATTGCCGGGGACATCCTGGATCGGAACAACGTGGTGCTGGCGACCACGATCAACGGCCAGCGCGTGTACCAGGACGACCTGAACACCCGCAGGGCCGTCGTTCACGCCGTGGGCGACAGCGGCTCCAACGTGAACAACAGCGCGGAATCCTTCTTCGCGTCCTATCTCTATGGGTTCAATTCCTCGTTCCTGGAGCGGCTGTCCTTCGCCCTGCGCGGCGAACAGCGCCGGGGCGACACGGTGCGCCTGACGATTGACAGCAAGCTGGCGGCGTATATCGCCTCCATCTTCCCCAGCGGCAAGGCCGGAGCGGTGGTGGTGATGAATTACCAGACCGGCGAGGTGCTCACCGAGCAGTCCTTCCCCACCTTTGACCCGCAGAACATCACCGACAGCGTGAAAAACGACCCGCAGAAGCCTTTCTTTAACCGGGCGATTCAGGGATTATACACCCCGGGCTCCACCTTTAAGATGGTCACGGCGGCTTCGGTGATCGAGAATTATACCAATTACGATACCCTGACCCTGAACTGTACGGGCCTGCTGACCCTGGGCAATCGCATCATTACCGACGCGGGCACGAATTTGCAGGAAAACAAACTCACCACCCACGGCAATATCACCCTGAAACGGGCGTTTCAGGTGAGCTGCAACAATTCCTTCGCCCAGCTTGCCCTGCAATTGGGCGACGCGCGGCTTCGCAAAACGGCGGAGGATTTTGGCTTCAACGACAATTTCCTGTTCCGGGATTTGGTTGTGGAAAATTCTTCCTATCCCACGACGAACCGCACCGACGGCGAAATCGCCTGGACGGGCGCGGGCCAGAGCGCGCTGACCGCCTCGCCGCTCCACATGTGCATGATCGCCTCCGCCATTGCCAACGACGGCGTGATGATGGAGCCCAAGGCGCTGCTCTCCGCCACCGCGCCGAACGGCACCCAGCGGGCGGGCCTGACTTCCAAAGTCTACCGTAAGCCGCTGACAGCCGAGCAGGCCGCTGTTTTGAAGGATTACATGCGCGCCGTCGTCACGGGCGGCACAGGTGCCAGCGCGGCCATCAGCGGCACGAAGGTCTGCGGCAAAACGGGCTCCGCCGAAATCGACGGCCAGGAATACACCAACGCCTGGTTCGTCGGCTTCCTGGACGAATCCGCCTCGCCCTACGCCCTCTCCATTGTGGTGGAAAACGCCGGGGGCGGCGGCAGCGTGGCCGCGCCCATCGCCCGCAAGATTTTTGTATGGATGCTCAAAAACGGATACATTCAATAAGAGTAATTGTTCAGTCGTATTCAGACACAGCAAAGTTCTAAGTTCCAAGTTCAAAGTTCTAAGCCATTAGCTTGTTATAATTGGTGTATATATTTACCGTTTACACTGTGTATGGCGAAACTTCTTAGAACTTAGAACTCGCTTGACCGCTGCTGAACACTTGCCAATGAGAAAATAACCCCCATACCGCCCCGCCTCCCAACAAATAGAAGGACAGCACCGCAATATGCTGTCCCTTTGTTTTTTCGACATTACAGGATTTTGCCTGTAATCAATATTTTATCGGGAGGTATGTTCTATGTCAATGCTTCATCTTTCTGGCCCCGTCGCTGTGCCGCGGCTCATGCCGCCCGCCGCGCCGCCCGACCCGGACAGGCAAGCCGGGAAAGGCGTTACTGCGATTCCTGCCGCAAAGCCCGCCGTTCTCCGCGTCGCCGCCTATTGCCGCGTCAGCACGGATTTAACGGAACAGGAAGGCTCCCTGGACGCGCAGACCGCGCATTACACCGATTATATTTCCAGGCATCCGGGCTGGAGCCTCGCCGGCATCTATGCCGAACAGGGCGTTTCCGCCACGCGCGCGGAGACAAGGCCCGCGCTGATGGAGCTGCTCACCCACTGCCGGGAAGGAAAAATCCACCTCATCCTGACAAAATCCATCAGCCGCTTCAGCAGGAATACGACCGACTGCCTCCACCTTGTCCGCACCCTGAAAAGCCTGGGTGTGGGCATTCTTTTTGAGAAAGAAAACATCGACACGGGCAGCATGACCTCCGAACTGTTCCTCACCCTGCTGGCGTCCTTTGCCGCCGAGGAGAGCCGCTCCATCTCCCGGAACGTGAAAATGGGATACACGCACCGCTTCCAAACCGGAACATACAGGTACACCAGGCCGCCCTACGGCTACACGGTGGAGGACGGAAACCTGGCGGTGGACGCGGAAGAATCCGTGGTGGTTCAGGAAATCTTTGATATGGCGCTCAACGGGTATGGGCCCACCGCGATTGCGAACCACCTGATCAGCAATGGCGTTCCCACCAAATACAACGCCACGTGGACAGGCCACACGGTCAGCATGATCATCTCCAACCTGACCTACACCGGCGATTCCCTCCTGCAAAAAACCTACAAGGATGAGCGCTATTGCAAGCGTATGAACAGCGGCGAACTGAATCAGTATTACATCCCGGAGCACCATGAGGCGATCGTGAACCGGGAGGTATTCATCCTGGCTAACGAAACGCTGGGGTTTGGCGATCCCTACGCCCGCATCAAAATGGCGACGGAGGAACAGGCGGAGCAGGAGGAGGAACGCGGGGTCGTGGTCATCAAAGCCAAGCCGAAAGCGGCGCTGAAAGGAAAAGCCGGCCGCCTGCGGGTCGCCGCCTACTGCCGCGTCAGCACGGATTTGGCGGAGCAGGAGGGCAGCTTTGAAGCCCAGTGCAGCCATTACAGCGCGCTCATCACGGGCAATCCCAACTGGATGCTCGCGGGCATCTACGCGGACGAAGGCATCTCCGGCACGACGCGCTTCCACCGGGATGGGTTTAACCGGATGATCGAGGACGCCGAAGCGGGAAAAATCGACCTGGTTCTGACGAAAAGCATCAGCCGCTTCGCCCGGAACACCCTGGACTGCCTGACCGTCGTGCGGCGGTTAAAAAGCATCGGCGTGGGCATAACCTTTGAAAAGGAAGGGCTGGACACGCTGGACGGCACGGGCGAGGTGATCCTGACCATCCTGGCCTCCATCGCGCAGCAGGAATCCATGTCCATCAGCCAGAACGTGCGCCTCGGCATCCAATACCGGTTCCAGCAGGGAAAACCGCTGGTGAACTGCAGCCGTTTCCTGGGCTACGACAAAGACAGGAAGGGCAGGCTGATTATCAACGAGGCCCAGGCGGGGATGGTACGCAGGATCTACCGGGACTTCCTGGACGGCTACAGCATGGATATGATCTGCTATGATTTGCGGCGGGAGGGCGTCGGCAGCGCCTCCGGCTGCGCCAAATGGCCGGAATCGTCGGTCAGGTATATCCTGGGGAATGAGAAATACGCCGGGGATTTGCTGCTGCAAAAAACGCTCGTGGAGGATTTCCTCACCCACAAGGTGGTGAAGAACAAAGGGCAACTGCCGCAATACTATGTGGAAGGCGCCCACGCCCCCATTGTGCCGAAATGCATTTTCGACCGGGCCGCGGACGAAAGGTTCCTGCGCGGCAGCACAAAAAAGGCCGGGGGCAATCACTTTGGTTCCCGAATGGCGCTGAAAGGGCGGACGTGGTGCCCCTGCGGCGGCGGCATGAGGCGGCTGCGCCGGGCGGAGCCTGTGTTCAAGTGCAATCAATGCGGGATGGAAATCGCGGAAGCGGCGTTAAAGCGCCAGGTGATGGAGGCCGTTCGGACGCTGCCCGATCAGCGGGCGGAAATCGAAGCCCGGCTGGACGCCCTCAACGACGCGCTGCACAGCCGCAGCCGACAGGAACGCGCCGTGGCTCAGCGGATGGAATGGCGTCTCCACAACCTGCTCCCCGAGGGCGGGACGCTCCTGTTCACAGCGGCCTGCTATGATGAACAGGATTTCCGGGCGCGCACGGGAAAGCGCCTCACCGAATGGGACGATAGCGCGCTGAACCGGGTGCTGGCCAGCGTCGTGGCCGGAACAGAGACGGCGTTTCACGGCGGAATCGTGGTCCGAACGGAGCGCCAATCTCTATTGCCATAAAGGATTCATTCCTCTCCCCTTTGCCGCGTCTGTCGGCAGAGGGGAGAACTGCATTATACCGCCGCATCCAGGATGCTTGTTCATGGCTTGTATGACGTTGCTTAGCGCGGGCGGATGATATCCGCCCCTACATGCCAGGGTTTTCTTGCTGTATACAATCTGTAAGCGATTGCCCTGTACAAATCCCGAGGGCAATCGCTTATTGCAATTAAGTTACAAATCTGTTTCGATTTAGAGAACAAATGTAGGGGCGGATATCATCCGCCCCTACAATTGCATGGTTGTTATAGTAAACGACATTAATTTTTTCACCAAGCGAACGAACAGAGGGAAGCCAGCTTCTTATTCGGCTGGGTAAAGGTACTGAACCAATCATCAAGGGTG
>CADAKE010000101.1 GCA_902788445.1 uncultured Eubacteriales bacterium | reverse complement strand
GCCCTCGTCATCATGCGCACCATCAAGGAGGTGGGATGGATCATGAAGCGATTCAGTTCAAGGCCGTCGTATCCGGCGGCCTTGACGCGTTTCAGGGTGGCGCGGGCAGCCGCTTCGCTGCCCGTCACCGTACCCAGCATGATTTGCTGTACTGCTGTTTTCATTTCTTGATCCCCTGCAACACTCGGTTCAGCTGCTTGATGCTTTCCTCATCCGCGCCGGATTGCTTGAGCAGGCTCAGCATGGTCATGCGGCCCATCATGCGCTGGAGGGCGGGGTTATCCTTCACCGCGTTCGCCACGTCGCCCCGGGCGGCGCTGGCCTTGGCCATCATCTGGTTGATGATCGCTCCAGCCTGGGGATGGGCCCGAAGCTCCGCCAGAGTATCCTGGACAGAGAAGCAGGAAGCATCGACCTCAGCGGCGTCAAACCAGTTGGTGACGGAGGCGGCGGCTTTGTTGAAGATGTAGCTTTCGTCCGGTTCGCTGACCCTACGGACGCACATGGTATCGCTGACGCTGCCCGCTTCCGCTTTAATCAGGTGTTCGCCCAGCAGCGGGATGCGGAAGCGGAACACGTTCTTGCCCTCCTGGGTCTCCACCTTCGTGCCATCCACATACAGGGTCACTCTGGGCTGGTTGGAATACACCTTGATTTCCGTTTCCGTGACCGCCCGGTTCTGATACCGCTTGCCGCACAGGTGCACGAAGGGCTCCTGCTTGTTCCAGGCGGCTTTGTATAGATAGAAAGCGTCCTTGCGCAAAGAGCGGTCAAAGGTGACCAGGCCCTTCTGGTTTTCGCCGTGCTTGCCGCCCTCGTCGCGCCCATCGGCGGCGAAATCAAACAAGTTCCACACGTGGGTGGCCCACAGGTAAGGCCGCTCCTCGATCATGCGCAGCATATGCTCGTGGTACAGCGCCTGGTAATCCTCGGTGTAATCGCCCTTTTCGGGATGCTCGGCGTGATAGGCCGGGTTGGCGTCAGCGCCGTATTCGGAGAAGCCGATGACCCGTTCCGGATATTTTTCGTGGTACTCGTCAAAGAATTCGTCGGTCTGATCCATGTCCCCCAGATACCAGCCGAAGTACAGGTTGTAGCTGTTGATATCCGGGATCTCCAGGATGGGGCTGTCCGTTTCCAGCATGAACACGTCGGCCATGGTAGTGAGCCTCGTCTTATCCATCCGGTGGCAAAGACTGTTCAGCAGCCGGTGGTTTTCCAGCAGGTCGTCATTCACCGCGCTTGCGGCGGTGATTTCGTTGGACAGGCCCCAGACAGCGATGCAGGGATGGTTGTAGCACTGGGTAATCAGCTCCCGCATCTGGGAAATGGTGTTTTCCCGGCCATTTTTCATGTGCATGGTGATGTATGGAATTTCCGCCCACACCACGATGCCGTTTTCGTCGCACAGGTCGTAGAATTCCTGGGCGTGCTGGTAATGGGCCAGGCGCAGGGTGTTGGCGCCGATTTCCCGGATGATCGCCATGTCCGCCTGGTGATCCGCATAGGACAGTGCGTTGCCCTTGCCCTTCAAGTCCTGGTGGCGGCTGACGCCTCGGAGGGGATAGCTGCGGCCGTTGAGGAAGAAGCCCTTCTCCGGGTCGCAGTGGTATTCCCGGCAGCCGAAGCGGGCGGAGATTGCGTCGCCGCTGTCCAGGGTGGCGGTGACGGTATACAGATAGGGGTCGTCCACGCCGTCCCACAGATGGACGTTTTCGATCAGGAATTCCGCCTGGGCATGGCCGTCCACGGAGGGAACGGTCTTGGTTTCGCCGTTCACGGTCATGGACACCTGTTCTGCGTTCTGCCAGGTTTCCACCGTCACAGTGGCGGTGCGCTTTTCCAGATCAACAATGGGCGTTACCTTGATGCCAGGGGTGCCGTCCTTGATGAGTTCAAAATGCGCTTTGGGCACGGAGATAATTTTGACCTCCCGGTACAATCCGCCGTAGAAGGTGAAGTCGGCCTTTTGCGGATAGACTGTATCGTTATCCGCGTTATTGACGGAGATCGCCAGGATATTTTTTTCAGCCCGTTCTTCGGTCAGTTCCACCCGGAAAGCGGAATAACCGCCTTCATGATGGGCTAAATGCTTTCCGTTGAAATACACGTCCGCCGTCATGGCCGCGCCGTTGATTTCAAGAAAAACGGCTTCCCCCGCCAGTTCTTCCTTTGTCAATTCCCGCACGTACCAGCAGGTTCCCCGGTGGTAGTCGTTGCCGCCGTCCTGGCCGTCCACGGCGTTCCAGGTATGGGGCAGGGAGATAGCTTCTCCCTGCCCGGCGTTTGCTATGGCCTGCTCCAAGCTGAGTTCCGCTTTCAGAAAGCGCCAGCCGTCCTTGAGGTTGTTGATCTTACGCATTCGCCGCGTCCCCCTTGTGCAGTTCTTTTTCATACAGGTTTTCCTTCGCCGCCGCTTTCTTTTCGGCAATGCGCTTTTGCACGTTCACCATTTCCTCCTTGGTCAGCCCGCAGCGGCGCATGGCGATGAGGGTGCAGATGAAGCCCAGGATGGCCAGGCCGTAGCGCAGGAACATGGTCATCCAGAACACGCCGGGGGTGGCGGGGTCGCCGGGCTGGGGCATGGTGGTGGTGTAGCCGATCAGGGCCACGCAGCCGGTGGCGATGGCGGCGGAGAAGGAGGACACGATCTTGTCGATCAGGCTGTAGGTGCCGGTGACCACGGCGGGGATGTACTTGCCGGAGCGGTCCAGCTCATAGTCGATGATGTCCGCCATGAAGCCGTTGTTGGCGGTGGTGACGCACATGGCAAAGCCGTTGACGATAAAGGTCAGCGCCACGAAGGCGATCATGGTAATGCCCATATGGGAAATGGTCTGGGTGCCCGCAGTGGTATAGGTAATCACGAAGAAGAAGATCATGACCAGGTTGGCGATGATGCAGTTCCGCGTCCAGGTGACGATGCTCTCCTTGTGGCCGTGCTTGCCCGCGTATTTGGCGCCATAGGCGGCAAAGAGGATGGAGGGCAGCATACCGATCATGCTGAGGGTGGTCGCCAGGCCCATGTCCCCGATCAGGATGCCGTTGAGCATGGTGCTGACGATGGAAGCCGACGACGCCTGCTGGGCGATCTTATCGGAGGAGGCGGAGAGGATGTAGCTTTGCAGGGGCTTGTTGTGGCGCAGCACGTTCAGCATATCCTTCCACTTGAGCCGCTCGGTTTTGCCGATGCCCTTGAAGTTTTCGGGCTTATCGTATTCAGAAATGCCGATGCACACCAGCACCACGCCGATGAAGGAGATCGTCACGCACATCCAGCAGACCACGTTCAGGAAGTCCTGGTTGAAGCTGCCGCCCATGGCGGGCATCAATTTGGTATAGACGATGATGTTCAGCGCCATGGGGGTCAGATAGTTCAGCACCGTCTGCCACACGCCCACCGTAGGCCGCTGCTTGGGGTCGTTGGTCATGAGGGCGGGCAGCGTCTGGGCGGTCATGTTCACGATGGTGTAGCCGATCACATACACCATGTAGAACAGCAGGAACAAGCCGACGCCATGGCCCTTGCTGGAAAAGAAGTTGAACATACACAAGAGGCCCGCGCTTTGAATGACCCAGCCCAGCAGCATCAGGGGCCGCACCTTGCCGAAGGGCGTGTTGAACCGGTCGTACAGGAAAGCCAGCAGCGGGTCGGTGATGGCGTCAAAGATGCGGGTGAAGGTGAGCAGGCCGCCCACCACCAGGGTGGCGATGCCGTAGCCGATGGAGGCGGAGTAGCTGGCCAGGCCGATCAGGAAATACACGGCCATGCCGTTGAAGGCGTTGAACGCCACCAGAATGATTTGCCACAATTTCGCTTTACGGTACTGAACGCCGTTCTGTTCGATGGTTGCCGTGTTCTCCTTTGCCATGGAGCATCTCTTCCTTTCTTCTGTGTGCCGGTTCCCCTGCACTTTCTGGGATTATTATAGAAAAAAACGCCATGGCCGTAAAGCCAAAATATCCAGTAAAGTTACAAAAATTCAGGTTGTTTTTCTTCTTTTTCAAATCTTTCTTTTTCAGGGAAAACAAGGATTTTTCCATTGAAACAGAGGAAAAAGGATGTTAAAATATAAAGAAGAAAAAGAAAGAGGCGTTTTCTATGCGTGCAGGGATAACAAAAGGCGAACAAAACCTGATTCTGCTGGAGGCCATGATTCCCCGGAACGAGCGGCTGTACGTGTGGTGCTACGGCGCGGACGGGGAGAAAAAGGGCAACTCCTGCCCCGGGCCCCTGGAGGAAACGCTGGATCACGCATTCCGGCATCTGGGCGGCTTGGAAAAAGCGCGGCAATACGCCGCCCGGCCGGACAGCAAAAAGCCCCTGATCATCGGCTCCTCCATCGGGATGCAGTGGGCCGTCGCCTTTGAGGAGGAACGGGCGAAAAGCCTGATCTTTGTGATCGGGCCCGTTTTCTATCAGCAGCCGGATGAAAAGAAGCTGCGGGAAAGCCTGTTCCGCTCCTATACCGCGAAGGGGGACACTGCCTGGATTGGAGATTTGCTGTCCGCTGTTTCGCAAATCGCCGTGCTTTCCTATCCGGTCTTTACGCGGTATATCATCATGGTGCACAATACGCTGACCGGGCAGCAGCTGGGGCTGGAGGATTTATCGACAAGCGTCCCGGAAGAAGCAAAAATCCGGGAAAACCCGGCGGGCGAACGGAACCGCATGGGCGTGTATCTGGCGGAAAAAGCGCTGCTGGATATGGTGCGGCAGGGGAACATCAATTATCAGTCCGCGCTGCAATACAGCAGCGGCATGAGCCCCGGCGTGCCCATCGAGGGAACAGACCCGCTGCGGCAGATGAAAACCAGCGTTATCGTGTTTGCCACCCTGGTCAGCCGCGCCGCCATGGAGGGCGGGCTTTCCCCGGAGGTGGCCTACTCCCTGGGGGACTCCTACATTCAAACGGCGGAAAACAGCCGGGATTCCGGGGAGCTTTCCGCCCTGGCTACCGCCATGTACCATGATTTTATTTACCGGGTGCATTATCTGCACGCCAACCCCAATTATTCCCACGCCATCCAGAAATGCTGCGATTATATCGAACTCAGCCTGGACCGGAAGATTTGCGCCGCCGATCTGGCTTCCTTGGTGGGCTATACCGAATACTACCTGACGGAGAAATTTAAAAAGGAAACGGGCAAATCGGTGAGCAGCTATATTCGGGACGCGAAGACTGAGCGCGCCAAAGTGCTGCTGACAAGCACCGATCTGCCGGTTTCCGAAATCTCCAACCGCCTGGCCTTCAACACGCCCAACTATTTTATTCAATGCTTCCGGAGTGTCGTGGGCCAAACGCCTGCCCAGTATAAAAAAGCCAGGAAGCCCGGATAATGACGCAGACGCGTTCAGGAATTTGAAAAGAAACGAAAATGAATGCTGCTAACGCCCGCTTCCGCGCGCTTTGGCTTCTTTCCATGCCTCGGCGGGTTCACGCCCGCCGATCTCCGGCAATCATTTTCCGCTCAAATTCCTCCGCCGGCAGCGGGCGGGAGAGATAATACCCCTGCACCAGGTTGCAGCCCGCAGCCTTCAGCAGCTTCAGCTGGTTTTCCGTCTCCACGCCCTCCGCTACAACGGGCACCTTCAAGTACCGGGCAATATCCACGATCAGCTCCACAAGCCTCAAATCCTTCTCATTCCGCTCAATATTCCGAATAAACGCGATGTCCATTTTCAGCACGTCGATGGGCATGGACGAAAGCATATTGAGAGAAGAATAGCCAGAGCCGAAATCGTCCATTTCGATTTCGTAGCCTTTGCCGCGGAGCAGTTCAATGACACGAATGACCTCATCCGCGTTTTCCGTGTAGGCAGATTCCGTCACCTCCAGCTTCAAATCCTGGTGCTTGAGCCCGTTTTTCTTCACGATCCCGTCCAGCGTGGCGGCCAGGGAAGGATCGAACACATCCACGCGGGAAAGATTGACGGACACCGGAACGGTCACGCCGTACCGTTCGCGCCAGGCCGCGATCTGCTGGGCCGCTTTCTGCCATACATAATTATCCAGGGCGGTGATCTGGCCGCTGCGCTCGATCAAGGGAATAAATTCATCCGGGGAAATCAGGCCCAACTCCGGATGCAGCCAGCGAACAAGCGCCTCGGCGCTGGACAGACGCGGCTGCTCGGACTGAATGTCAAACTTCGGCTGATAATGAATCTCAAATTCTTGCTGTTCCAGCGCCCGGCTGATGTCATTGAGCAGCCGCTGGTCGCGTTCCTCCCGTTTCCCCATCTCCGCGTCATAGATCATCACCTGGGTGAAGCTGCCGCGCACCTTGTTGCAGGCCGTTCTGGCCCGGTCAAACTGCTGCACGGGCTCCATGTCCTCCTGCCAGGGCTTGACGCCCATGCGAAGCTGAATGTTGGCGTCGTGGGACAAACCTTTCAGCCGCGCCTGGAAGCGTTCAAACTGCGTTTCCCAGTCCTCCCTGTGTTTGCAGTAAATATCGAACCGGTCGGCCTCGAAGCGGCTGGCGATTCCTTCGGTTTCCTGTAAGAACTGCTGAATTTCCTCGCCCAGTTCGCGCAGGACCCGGTCGCCAAACTCCCGGCCATGCAAGGCATTGACCGAATGGAAACGGTCGATATTCATCACGACCGCGTCCATGGGCTTTTCGGGGTGTTCCCGGCGCAGGCGGTTGGCGTATACCAGGAAGAAGTTCCAGTTATACAGATTGGTCAGGGGATCGCGTTCCGCCTCGGAAATGATCCGACGGCCTTCCTCCGCCTTTGCCGCCGTCCGCATATTCCGCTGGAGCAGCATCAGAATCACGACCGCCACCGTGGCGATGACCGCCACAAAGTAGACAAAGAATTCCCTGATGAAATCGGCGAACGAAATCTTTTCATCGCTGAAGCTGTAGTTCGTCAGGGAGGAATTGAGCGTCGTATCCGGAACGAGCCGGATGATCTTGTTGATGATGGAATACAGGCAGTCGTTCTGCGCCCTTGTGGCAAACGCCAAATCCACGGTTTCGCCGGTGGTGAGGGTGGACAGCTTGTATTTGGCGCACAGATCGCTGATCCGGTTAATGCGGTAGTTGCTCACCAGCGTGCAGTCCACGGCGCTGGAAGCGACCGCTTGAAAGCTCTCCTCCGTGCTGTCATAGTATGTGATTGTCCAATTGGGGAAATTGTCTTTGAGGAAGGTTTCATGGCTGGGGTGGCCTTTGAGCACGGCAACCGACATTTCCCGTTCCGCCGAAATGCCCTGGCGGTCCGCCGTCCGCACCACGGCGTACATTTCCGTGACGACGAAGGGGTCCGTGATGATCACGCCCAGCTGCTCGCCGTCATAGGAGCTGAGGTTGATGGGGAACAGGCAGTCGATTTCGCCCTTCGTCAGCGCCAGCAGGGCCTTCTCCGTGGTGTCAAAGGCGCGGGCTTCAAAGCTGAGCCTCGCGTTCCGCTCGCAGGTTTCCGCAAAGGCCAGATAATCCGACAGAGAGCCTGTCAGCTGTCCGGTGGTTTCATCCAAATCGCTGTACGGCAGAAAATCATCCCGATAGCCCACGCGGATGGTGGGATGGCTTTCCAGCCATTCTATTTCTTCCACGGTCAAAAAGCTGTTGACAGAACTGGATTTGTTGAATTTTTCCGTCATTGTCTGGTTGAAATCCCGGTTGTCCTCGAACAGGCGGTTCATCGCCACGTCCAGTTCCCGCTTGAGGTCCGGCCGGTTTTTGTTGATGCCGAAGAAGGATTCGGCAAAGCCCACCTTGCACACGGGCACCACGTCGGCGGAGTTGCCGTAGGTGTCCAGGGTGACCAGGGCGTCAAATTCGCCGTTGTCCAGCATTTCCAGCAGCGTGGGCGTCCTTTCGGTTGATTCAACGATTTCAGGGGAAACGTCATGGCTCCTGGCCCAGTCAATGAACAGCTTCTCCTGGATGCTGTTTTTATTGACGCCCACCCGTTTGCCGTTCAAGGTGGAAAAATCGTCCGCGCGAATCTCGGTGTTCCCCGGGGCGATGAACACATGGTACCCCTCCGAGCCCATCGCCTCGCTGGAATACAGGATTTTTTCGGCCCGCTCCTCCGTGTAGGACACGTCGCTCAGCAGGTCAATTTCGCCCGCGATCAGCATTTCCAGCAGCTGCGACCAGCTGCCTTCCACATATTCATACGTCCAGCCCGTGTAGATCGCAATTCGCTGCTGGTATTCGTACCCGTAGCCGGAACGCCTGCCGAACTGATCCGTGCTGTGGAAAGCGGATTCATACCAGCCGACGCGCACCGTCTTTTGTTCTTTCGCAAAGGATGTGGGCGCGAAAGAGCAAACGAACGCGAATGACAGCAATAGACACAGAAAACGTTTTGACAGCTTCCTCATGCGTATTCCTCCCGAGCGTGATATGAATGATGAGGCGTCCAGCCAGGCCCCGATCAGGGAGCGCGGCTGGCATCAGAATATTATTGATGAGGAAATCAGCCGCAGGCTGATTGTCCGTCCAGCCGGGCCCCGATCAGGGCGCACGGCTGGCATCAGAATATT
>CADAKE010000100.1 GCA_902788445.1 uncultured Eubacteriales bacterium | reverse complement strand
CGTCAGCCTGAAAACCCGCACGCCCATCCCCAAGAAGCTGATCGAACAATGCATGAAAGCCGTGATGGCAAAGCCCTTTGAAGCGCCCATCCATGCCGGCGACGTGCTGATTCCCGACGTATGCGGCACCGGCGTGGACGTGATTGCCACGAAAGCTGTGGAGTAAGATAAGGCAGTAGGCAATAGGATAATGGAAAATTCGATATCCCCTATTGTCAATCAAGCCATAGATTGAGTATACTATCTATTGCCTATTGCCTATTGCCTATTGCCTATTGCCTATTGCCTATTGCCTATTGCCTATTGCCTAAAAGGAGGAATTGCCCTATGCCCATTGCCCCCATTCTCATGTCCCCCCTATGCCCATTGCCCCCATTCTCATGTCCCCCGCCTATCGCTGCGGCAGCGCTACCCCCTGGGGCGGCGAAGGCCTGCGGATGATGTTTGGGCGGGATATTCCCGACGCGCATACCGGCGAAAGTCTGGAAGTCAGCGCCATTCCCGGCCTGGAAAGCCGCGACCCGGAGGGACGGAAGCTGACTGATCTGATTGCGGAGTATGGCGAGAGGCTCACTGGCCCCGGCTTTGCCCATCCCTTCCCGCTGCTGCTCAAGCTTCTGGACGCGAAGAATCGGCTCAGCGTGCAGGTGCATCCCAATGACGAATACGCCGCGAAGGTGGAGGGCAAGCAGGGCAAGACCGAAGCCTGGCATATCCTGTTCGCGGCTCCCGGCGCGGAACTGGTTTACGGGGTCAAGGCGGGCACCACGAAGGAGGCGCTCAAGGAAGCGTCCCAGCATGGCGCGGAGGTGGAAAAGGTGCTGCGCAAGGTGAAGGTGAAGGCGGGGCAGACCTTCTATATCCCCGCCGGAACGGTGCACGCCATCGGCGACAGCATCATCCTGTATGAGATTCAGCAGTCCAGCGACGTGACGTACCGTTTCTACGACTGGGATCGGAAGGATGAGCAGGGCAACAGGCGCGAACTGCATATCGACAAGGCCGTGGACGTGGTGGACGTAAACTGCCAGCCCGACCCGGTGCGGGAGACGCCCGTTGGGCCTGGACGGTTCCGCCTTTTGGATGAGAAATATTTTGGCCTCGAACGCTTCTGCGCCTTTGACGGCGTGCTGCCTGCCGACCCGCGCCGCTTCTGCTTCTTTACCGCCGTGCGCGAATGCCAGATCACTTGGGAGGATGGCGAACTGATTGTGCCCGCGGGCACGACCGCGCTGCTGCCCGCCGACGGTTACGACCTGAAAATCAAAGCGCCCGCCGCCCTGCTGGCCTATCCTTCCTGCTGAGAAACGAAAAAAACGCATAAATCGTCTGGTCAGGTTGCACAAGAATCTCCTGAAAAAACCGACGTTATTTCCGAAAATGTCGGAAATGGTATAAAAACACAAAAAATCTGATAAAATAGTTCCCGCGGCACTTGCAGTGCGGCGGGAATTTTGATATAATGAATCGGGTGAATGATTGAAAATGGACTTTTTTGAAAGTTTCAGGGGCCAGAATGACGAATTGCATGTGGTTACATGTGTAATTTTGGATAAGTTTACCACTCTCCGCGTGGGGGGAGCAGCGGATTATTTTGCCGAACCGGAGAGCGAAGAGCATCTGCTGCGCCTGCTCAAGCGCGCGAAGGACGCGGGAATCCCCGTGCTGCTGATGGGCAACGGCTCCAACCTGCTGGTGAAGGACGGCGGCTTCCGCGGCCTGGTGATCCGGCTGGGAAAGTCTTTTTCAAAGATCGAGCGAACAGGAAATTGCCTGTATGCCCAGGCGGGCGCGCTGCTCAGCGCCCTGGCCCGTCAGGCCCAGGAAGCGTCGCTGACCGGGCTGGAGTTCGCCCAGGGCATTCCCGGCTCCGTGGGCGGCGGCGTGTATATGAACGCCGGGGCTTACGGCGGGGAACTGGCCCAGACCCTTGCGTTCATCCGGGTATTCGACGGGGAAACCATTCGGGATGTTCCCGTCGGTGAAATGGATTATGCTTACCGCCATTCCCACGCCATGGAAGAAAACTGGATCATCTTGGGCGCGCAGTTCCGCCTGACGCCCGGCGACCCGGAAGCGATCGAAGCCGCCATGCGGGACTTCGCTTCCCGCCGCCGGGAAAAGCAGCCGCTGGAATATCCCAGCGCGGGTTCCTTTTTCAAGCGTCCGGCGGGCCACTTCGCCGGGGCGCTGATCGAAGGGGCGGGATTGAAGGGCCTGTCCGTCGGCGGGGCACAGGTGAGCGAAAAGCACGCCGGGTTCCTGATCAACACGGGCGGAGCCACGGCGTCGGATTTCCTGTCCTTGATGGAACAGGTGCAAAGCCGCGTGATGGAAAAATACGGCGTGGCGCTGGAGCCCGAAGTGCGCATCGTAGGAGAGGAACCATGAGCTTCTCGGGCGATGTGAAAGAAGAACTGCTGCGCATCCAGCCGGAAAAACCTTGCTGTATGCTCTCCGAACTCAGCGCGCTCACCCAGTGCTGCGCGTCGCTGCGGCTGGCGGGGCGGGGAAAAATCCGGGTGGTATACGAAACGGAAAACTCCGCGCTGGCCAAGCGGATTTTCCTGCTGCTCAAGCGGCGCATGGAAATCACGCCGCAGTTGGAATTCAACCGCCACAAGCGCCTGGGCGGCAGGCGGCTCAGCATTCTGACCGTGCCGGAAACGGAAAGCAGGCGGCTGCTGCTTGCCCTGCGCATGATTCAGGAATCGGAAGCGGGCGTCGTGTTTAAGGGGATTCCCCGGGGGGCGATGACCCGGCGCTGCTGCCGGGCGGCGTTCATCCGCGCCTCCTTTCTGGGCGGCGGCTCAGTCACGTCGCCCGACCAGGAATACCGGCTGGAATTTGTGTCGTCCTCCGCGCGGTCGGATACGCTGATCAAGATTTTAGCAAAGAGCGGCATTGAAGGGAAAACCGCCAAACGCCGGGACGGGGAAATCGTGTACGTCCGCAAGGGCGACGGCGTGGTGGCCTGCCTGGCGCTGATGGGCGCTAACCGCGCCGTGCTGGATATGGAAAACACCCGCATCAGCCGTGACGCCCGGAACCGCGCCAACCGCGCGATGAACTGCGACCAGGCGAACCTGAAAAAGCAATTGTCCGCCGGAGAAAAGCAGGCCCAGGCAATCACCGCCTATTCCCTGGCCCGCAGCCTGGGCGGCCTGCCAGCGGATTTGCAGGAAATCGGCAGGCTGCGGATGCTGCATCCGGAGGCCTCGCTGGAAGAACTGGGCCAGATGCTGAATCCCCCCATCGGCAAATCCGGCGCGAACCACCGGATGCGGAGGTTGATGGAGTTGATCAGGGAATAGGGAAATAGGGAATAGGGATTAGGGATTAGGGAATAGGGAGCGTTAGGAACAACCAAGGACAGGGTGGGGAACGGGAAGATGATCAGAAAGGCGCTGAATCTCTCCGGCGTAACGCCGATGAGCAGAAAGCAAAGCGAGCAGCTGGTGAATACGGCGAACCAGTTTTCTTCGCGCGTGATTTTTGAGCATCGAACCCGCGTCATCAACGGCAAATCCATGCTGGGCATCCTGTGCCTGGGCGTGACGGGCAATGATCCCGTGTTCCTGATTACGGACGGCGAGGACGAGGAAGCGGCCTGCAAGGCCATCTGCGCGCTGCTGGAGGGCGGCGTGCTCCCGCCGAAGAATTACACCGACGCGGTGAACCTGACCCGCTATGTGAAGGAACGCTACCTCTACATTTTACAGGACAACCTGGTGGGCATTTATCTGCATGGCTCCCTGGCGGCTCGGTGTTTTTTGTGGGAACACAGCGATATTGATTTTCTGGTGGTCGTGCGCAAGCGCATCCCCATCGAAAAGAAAATTGAACTGGTGGAGCTGCTGTACTCCCTGGGCCAGGACGCTCCGCCGGAAGGGTTTGAGATGAGCGTGGTGCTGGAAAAGTATTGCAGCCACATTCCCTATCCCATTCCCTTTGAACTGCATTATTCCAATATGCACAGGCGGGATTATGAGCGCGACGTGCGCGGGTTCTGCTCCCGGATGCATGGGGAGGACCCGGATTTGACCTGCCATATTGCCGAACTGCACGCCTACGGCATCGCGTTGTACGGCCCCAGCGTGCCGCGGGTGTTTGACCGGCCGAAGCGGGAGGACGTGCTCTGCTCCATCCGCCAGGACGTGCAGGACGCCGCGGAGCATTTGCATGAGAAGCCCGTTTACTACGTGCTCAACCTCTGCCGCGCGGTGGCGTTCGAGCGCGAAAACCTGATGCTGAGCAAAAAGGAAGGGGGACAGTGGGCCCTCAAGCACATGGAGTCCTGCCATCAGCGGGTGATTCAGGCCGCCCTGAACGCTTATGAAACCGGCCTGGGCATGAGCTACGACGAAGGCCAGGCGGAAAACTTCTGCTATGGCGCGCTGTCCGAACTGAGCGATGCGCTGGGTTAGCCTGTTTTTTAGGACAATCGCTTATTGCAATTTTGTGACAAAATGATTACGAAATCGAGAAAAAATTGCGATCATTGTAGGGGCGGATATCATCCGCCCGAAAGAATCGGCTGGCAACAATCAGCATTTTCTTGGCTTGTATGACATTGTTTAGCGCGGGCGGATCATATCCGCCCCTACATACCTGGGAATTCTTGCTCTATACAATCCGTAAACGATTGCCCTGCTTGTTTCTTCATAAATACTTGACAGAACCCGGAAAAACGGGTATAATAATCAGGCAATTTGAAAGAGTTGCCCGTGCCGGCGTGATGGAATTGGCAGACGTGACGGACTCAAAATCCGTTGAGCTAATCACTCGTGTGGGTTCGAGTCCCACCGCCGGCATAAAAAAGAAGCCTGACTGACGAGGCTTCTTTTTCGTTAGGCCGTTTTTTTCCGGGGCGGCGTCCAGCCGATTATGGCCCGCTTTCCTTCCGGCGTGACGGGCTTGATCCATTTGCCGCGGAACAGGTGCACCTGCATCATCACGTACCGGATGGGCTCGTCAATGTAGCAGCAGACGAACACCGCCAGCGTCGGCAGCTTCCACACCATGCCCGTCAGCCAGACGCAGGGAATCACCATCGTCCACATGAATACAATTTCCAGCACTGTGCCGAACGTGGCGTCGCCCGCGGCGCGGAAGGTGTCGTTCTGCGTCCAGTTGCCCATGCGGATAATGGCGACCACGCCAAAGATGGCGATCATGCCAAAGGCGATGGAAAAGCTGTCGCCGGTCATGCCCATCATGTTCAGGATGGGCGTGTGCAGCAGCACCAGCAGCAGGCACACGCAGCCGATGATACTCTGGCACAGATACACCAGCCGCCAGGCCCGGCGGTAAGCTACGTCGATATTCCCGGCGCCGACCTCCTTGCCTACCAGGATGGAGGCGGCGTTGGCGAAGCCCGCGAAGAAGCCGATGATCAAGCCTTCCAGCGTGCGGAACACGGCCAGCGCGGCGATGGCGTCCTCCGGCTGGCGGCCCAGCACCACGTTGATGATCATGTTGCCCGCGCCGATCAGGATTTCATTCATCAGAATCGGGAAGCACTTGCGGAAGTAGGATCTCACCAGTTCCCGTGTCCAGCGGAAATGCCGGCGGACGGAGAACAGATAGGGGTGCCTGTTGCGCCAGGCCAGCAGCGCCACCACGCCCGCGCTGACCCCCTGGGAAATCACCGTCGCCAGCGCCGCGCCGCGCACGCCCATGGCGGGCGAACCAAGATTCCCAAAAATCAGCACCCAGTTCAGGAAGATGTTCACGCCCACCGCCGCGAAGGAGCCGAACATCGGAATGGTCACGCGCTCGGTGCTGCGCAGCAGCGACGCCATCGCCATCGTGAGAACAATCAGCGGATAGGCGAAGCCCACGATCCGCAGGTATTCCACGCCGATTCGCTGGATGGCTTCCTTGTCGGTGTAGAGCTTCATCACGGTTTCCGTGAAAAACAGGGCCAGCGCGCCGAAAATCATGCCAACCGTCATCATGCAGGTCAGCGTCAGGCCGTAGGAGCGGTTGATACCGTCGTCGTCCTTCGCGCCCCAGTATTGGGAAAAGAACAGCATCCCGCCGCCCACAAAGCCCCAGTAGCAGCTGAACATCAGCGACGAAAACTGGGCGCACAGCCCCACCGCGCCGACCTCCGTTTTGCCCAGGGAGGAGATCATCATCGTGTCCACCATGGAGCCGGTGGTGGTGAGCAGGTTTTGCAGCGCGACCGGCACCGCGATCACGGCGACCTTCATCAAAAAATCGCGCCAGTTGAATTTCTGTGTGTCCATCGACACCTCCGCTTTTTTCTTCCTTGGTGTTCTTCGGCAGGCGGCTGATTTGTTTATCCCTCAGGCCGCTCAAAAAAACCTGCCGCATCCGAGCAGGAGAGCGCAGGCGGGAGCGGAAACGCCACAGCCGACGCACGCAGGGGATACGGCAGGTTACGCGAACGGGTTTCTTTTATTCTGCCGGGGTGAACGCATCCTTGCCCAAGCCGCAGATCGGGCACACCCAATCCTCGGGAATATCTTCCCAGGCTGTGCCGGGGGCAATACCGGAATCCGGGTCGCCGACTTCGGGATCATAGATGTAACCGCAGGGGCATTCGTACTTGTTCATCACAGGCACCTCCTTTTTCCGCTATTGTATCACATACATAGCGAAATGGCAAGGAATTGTCAAATGATCCTCACGGCAATCGCTTATTGCAATTAAGTTACAAATCTGTTTCAAATTAGAGAACAAATGTAGGGGCGGATATCATCCGCCCGCATTACCAGGCAAAATAAACGACACTAAATTGGCATAAATGAATGATTTTACAGGTTTCGGGCGGATGATATCCGCCCCTACAATTGCATGGTTGTTAATTCTGGGGCTCACCTTGTTTCGTAAGCGATTGCCCTGAAATGATCCTCACGGCTTCTTTGTAACGTTTTCTGTCTTCGCGCGACCAATTGGGTGAAAGGAGGGGATGCGGAAGATGGACGCGGAAACGGTGTACCGGGAATACCGGGAACTGGTTTACAGATTCCTGTTCCGCCTGTGCCGGGACGACAATCTTTCGGAAGAACTGACCCAGGAAACGTTCTACCAGGCCATCCGGCAGTGGAAGCATTTCCAGGGCAGAAGCAGCGTCGGCACCTGGCTGTGCTCCATCGCGCGGAACCAGTATTATTCCCTGCTGCGGAAGCCCAGGCCCGTTTCGCTGGAGGAAGCCCCCGAGCCAGCCTCGCCAGGCTTTGCCGACGCTGTGGCGAACCGCAGCCTGGCCATGAGCGCGTACCAGGCGCTCCACCGCCTGCCCGAGCCCTACCGGGAGGTGTTCACCCTGCGCACGTTCTGCGACCTGAAATACGCCGAAATCGCGGAGCTGTTCGGGAAATCGGAAAGCTGGGCGCGGGTGACCTGCTACCGGGCGAAGCAGATGCTTGCCGACGCCATGAAAGGAGAGAACAGAACATGAAAACGGAATGCGAAATCGCGCGGGATTTGATGCCGCTGGTGCTGGACGAGGTGGCAAGCGTTAGCAGCAAAACGCTGGTGTTCGACCATGTGGTGGGCTGCGCGGAGTGCGCGGCGTATATGGACAAGCTGAAAGCCGACGTGCCCGCCCAAACCGAGGAGCAAAAGCAGGCGGAGCAATTGGCTTTCTCTGACGCTACTGAAAAGCTGAAAAAGAAAAAGCGCCTGCGCGTCATTCGCAATGTAATGCTTGGCGCGCTGGCCGCCTGTGTATTGCTGATTGCGGGGTACATCGGCTATTGGCAACTCGCGGGAATGAAGTCTCAGATTCCTTTGGACGCCTACGACATTTCCCTGGCGCAGCTGAAAAACGGAACGATCATAGTGACGGCGGATTATCATGGCAGCAAGGTGCCGTTGTATACCACGTCGAGTTTTGAGGTCACCTCTGTCGGTGATCAGATACTGGAATATATCGGGATGGAGAAATACTGGATCTCCCATGAGATGGATCATCCCATGCAGAACGGTTCGACCCTCAGCATCTCAGCTGATTATATGGAGCAGAACACCATTCAGGAAATTCGCCAGGGAACGCCGAAGGATTACAAGACCATCTGGAAGAAGGGCGACGCGATTCCCGCCGCGTCCCCTGAAATGGAGGAATTCTATTTCTGGTTGGACGAATGGGATCAAGTGTATGATCGTTTGAGCCAAACGACGGATGAAGTGATTCGTTTTGACAGCAAGGCCGAACAAAGCAGGTTCACGCTGCTCAACCAGGCGATGGACGCGGCGCAGGCATCCGTGCCCGAATGGCAGCCCTGGGTGCACGGAGACGTTGCGCCGCTGGACGATGCCACCAGGCAATGGCTGCTGAACGGCGGCGACGCGCAGGAAGCTGACGAAAAGTAAGAAATGAAAGTAACTATTCAGTCGAGCTGGTTATCCCCCGATTTGTTTGGTAATCGGATGTAGGGGCGGATATGATCCGCCCGTAACCAATCAAACTCAGACGGATAAAAAATCGGCACCCGTACAGTTGCGTGCGGGCGGATCATATCCGCGCCGGAGCCTGGCAATGAGAAGCCCGTTTTGTTTGTATGGGTTATACGCTCAGTTTCTTTTCCATGATCTGCGCCGTGGCGACATACATCACCGCGGCAGTTAGCAGCGCGATACCACCCTGCACGAGCATGGAGGTCTCCACGGAAGGAATCTGCTGCGTGGCAATTTGCTCCAGCCAGCCCGAAGCCCAGCTAATTGCCAGGAACAATATGAAGCTCAGCAGGCCGTTGAACCGCTTCCCGTTCAGCAGCGCGGCGCTGACCGTCACGGCGAGATACGCGGTGGTGACCATATTGATCCAGGCACAGAGCATATTGAAGGTAACAATCGCCATGGTCTGCGTATTCAGATTCAGGATGGATGTGCCATTGGCTAATGTAATCCGGCTCAGGAAATCCTGAATCATGTTCCAAAGCTGGTTCAGTTCCCCCGATTTGGCAAAGAGCAGCGTGATATCCAATGTGCCCAGCGCGAAGAAGAACGCGCCCGTGACCGCAACGGACAGCCCGAATTCCAGCACCTTCGCGCCTAAAATGACATAGCTGCTGTTCGGCGTCATGAACAGCATGTAGCTTTGCCGGGTGTTCATGTCCTGGTGCAGAGTAATCACGCTCTGCAGGCCGATCACCAGCACGCCGCCGATGGCTAATATTGTCAGCAGAAAAACACTGGTGCCCAGCGTGTTTTCATTCTCCAAATACAGTCCGAAAAGAAACAGGATTTCCGCCACGGCAGTGACGCCAAGCAAAATCAGCTTTGTAAACCAGGTTTTCCGGAATTCATATTTCATCAGTTTCAGCATGGTTTCATCCCTCCGTATGGCCGTAGATTTGCCGATAACGATCCGCCATGGACACGCCCTGCTGGGTGCGCATGTCCTCCAGGTCGACGCACTCCACCAGCTTCCCTTCCTTGATGAACACCGCCCGGTCGGCGATGGCTTCCATTTCCTCCACCAGATGGCTGGACAGGAGCAGCAGCTTTTCCTCGGTGGCATATTCCAGGATGCAGGCGCGAATCTCGTCCCGGGCCAGCAGGTCGATGCCGTTGAAGGGTTCGTCCAGCATGTACACGTCCGCGTCCCGCGCCATGGTGACGGCGATTTTCAGCTTCGCCATCATGCCGGAGGACAGCGATTTGGTTTTCATGCTTTCCGTCAGTTCCATTTTTCGGAGCAGTTCCAAATAGCGGTCGTAGGAAAAATCCTCAAAGAAATCCTGATAGTATTTTCCCACGTCCCTGACCGTCATCCAGGTGTAGAAGTACGGCTCAGTGGACATATACGCCACGTGCTTCCGGCTTTCGATGCTCACCGGCTCCCCCGCAAAATACACCAGGCCGTAGCTCGGCTTGAGCAGCCCGGCGGCCAGCTTCATCCAGGTGGTTTTGCCGCTGCCGTTGGGGCCCAGCATAGCGTACACATGGCCCTTTTCCAGCGACAGGCTGATATGATCCACCGCTGTTTTCGCGCCAAAGGTTTTGGTGACTTCCTTGCTTTCCAGCATCATTTATTCTTCCTCCCTCAGTATGATTTGGGCGGCGCTCCGGGGCGTCTCTCCCAGCAGCGCCATGCGGTCTAAAAACTCCCGGACGGTTTGCCGAATGAACGCATCCCGCCCCGCGGCGATCCGGGCTTCATCCCCCGTCACGAAGGTGCCCATGCCCCGGCGGGTTTCGCACAGCCCTGCCTTTTCCAGTTCCTGGTACACCCGCGCGGCAGTATTGGGGTTGATGCCAAAACTCAGCGCCAGGTCGCGCCCGCCCGGCAGCTTCTCCCCGGGCCTTCGCTTGCCCGTGATGATGTCCATTTCCAGGGCGTTCATCACTTGCAGCCAGATCGGCCGGGTCGCGTCAAACTCCATGCGCCTCCCTCCTTCCGTGTTATTTAGTGTACTGGTAGAATAGTACACTGAGTTTTTATATTTGTCAAGCCTTTTTTAAAAGTTTTCTTCATTGTCAGTCGATCCACGTTTGGACACTGTAATTCACCAAGATAGGAGTTAGAAGAGAGAAGATAGGAGATTGAGATTGATGGATCAAAAGACGGAAGTTCCGCTTGCATATTAAAGCATGAGAAAACTCCTATCTTCTCTCTCCTAACTCCTATCTGATTTAAGGTACCCGCTGAAATACAAAGTACCAGATACCATTTTCTTTTATCTTTTCGCCGGTTCTTCTGCAAATTCTCCCGAAACCCTTGATTAAACGGGCAAAGCGCTGTAAAATAAAAGCAGTCGGGTTATCCGGCTCCCTGACGGAAGAAAAGGAGCGACAGCGCATGGATCGCAAAGACGAAATCATTCAGATGCAGAATGAAATCATGCAGGGCTTGCTGCGCCAGCGGATGCAGCTGCTCAGCGAGGATTTGTGGGGCGTGAAGCCCGCCTCCCAGCAAAATGAAACCGCGGATACAGAAACTTCCCCCGTTTTCCCTGAATTGAATTTCCAGTCCGCGGGCGCGGAAAAGAAAGAAGAAAAGGAGAAAGCGGCGGAGGAAAAGCAGGAAGAGGAAGCGCCTGCCGAAAGCATAGAGGACTTGAAGAAGGAGCTTCACGGCTACATCGGCCTGGACACCATCAAGGACGAAGTGGACAGCCTGGTCAACTGGATCGAAATCTGCAAGGCCCGGAAAGAACACGGCCTGCCCACGCCTGACCTGTCGCTGCACATGGTGTTCTCCGGCAATCCCGGCACGGGCAAGACGATGGTCGCCCGCCTCATGAGCCGCATCTATAAGAGCCTGGGCGTGCTGTCGAAGGGCCATTTGGTGGAGGTCGACCGTTCCGGGTTAGTCGCCGGGTATGTCGGCCAGACCGCCATCAAGACCGACGAGGTGATCAAAAAGGCCATGGGCGGCGTCTTGTTCATCGACGAAGCCTACGCCCTCACCAATCGCGGCGGCACGGACTACGGCCAGGAAGCGGTGGACACGCTGCTGAAAGCCATGGAAGACCATCGGGACGACCTGGTGGTGATCGTGGCGGGGTACACGGAACTGATGAAGGAATTCGTCCATTCCAATCCCGGCCTGGAAAGCCGCTTCAACCGCTTCATGTTCTTCCCGGATTACACCATCGACGAGATGGTGGGCATCTTTGACATGCGCTGCGGCAAGAGCGGCTACACCCTGGCCGAGGGCGCGGAGGATACCCTGCGGGAGATTCTGGCGGAAGAAAGCAAGGACGTGGAGAGCTTCGGCAACGCCCGTGGCGTGCGCAACCTGTTCGAGCGCGCCATCGCCTGCCAGGCCGACCGGCTGGCAAAGGGTGAAGAGGAAATCAATAAGGATACGCTCATGTGCCTGAAATCGGAGGATTTGCGCGCCGCGCTGACAGACAAAAAGGCCGAGGCGGGCGAAAAAGAAGAAGAAACCGGAAAGGAATAAAAAACCATGAATATTGTTTGCCTGGATTTGGAAGGGGTGCTGGTGCCGGAAATCTGGATCGCTTTCTCCAAAGCGAGCGGTATCCCGGAATTAAAGCGCACCACCCGGGACGAGCCGGACTATGACAAGCTGATGAAATGGCGCATCGGCATTTTGAAGGAACATGGCCTGGGGCTGAATGAAATCAAGAAAGTGATCGAAACCATCGACCCCATGCCCGGCGCGAAGGAATTTCTGGACGCGCTGCGGGAGGAAACCCAGGTGCTGATCCTCAGCGACACGTTCACCCAGTTTGCCACGCCCCTGATGAAAAAGCTCGGCTGGCCGACGATTTTCTGCAACACCCTGGAGGTCGCTCCCGACGGCGAAGTGACGGGCTACAAAATGCGCGTGGCCCAGTCCAAACTGTCCACCGTGAAAGCCCTGCAATCCGTTGGCTTTGACACCATCGCCGCGGGCGACAGCTTCAACGACCTGGCCATGATCCAGGCCAGCAAGGCGGGCTTCCTGTTCCGCAGCACCGAGCAGATCAAAAAGGATCATCCCGAGCTGCCAGCGTTTGAGGAATACGATGAATTGCTAAAAGCCATCCGGACTGCGTTATAAGGAGCAGACAAGAGTACAGAGTTCAGAGTGAAGAGTTCAGAGATTTTAGATCACAAAGGTCGATAGCATATTTGATTGACCATATTCTCTGTACTCTGAACTCTGCACTCTGAACTCTCCTGATTCACTGAAAGCGCTTTTTCACGAAGAAAGCGAATCATAATAGCAAAGGAAAACCGCATGGGTATTGAACTTGTCATCAAAATCGGCTCCATGGCGCTCATCCGCCGGGAGGACAACGACATCGACTACAACATTTTCGCGCGGCTGAGCAGCGAACTCAGGCCCGGGATGCTGCTGGTGTCCTCCGGCGCGACGGAAATCGGGCGGCTGGATTACTACAAGCGCACCGGCTGCACTCTGACCGGCGACCCGGAGCAGAACAAGACAGACTACTCCGCCCAGGGCCAGGCCATCCTGATGGAGAATTACCGTCGGTTCGTCAAGCCCGAATACGGCATCCGCCAGGTGCTGGTGGAGCACAACCACTTTAACGACCCGCAGAAGCGCGCCCACCTGTACGGCCTGCTCACCCGCGCCGCGGCGCAGGGGGCCATTCCCATCATCAACTACAACGACTGCGTCAGCGACGAGGAAAACCGCAAGATGGAGCTGGCTACGCTCCAATCCCAGCACCCGGAATCACAGGTGGTAGAGTGCGTGGACAACGATGAAACAGCGGCGGTCATCGCCGAATTGGTACAGACGAAAAAGCTGATCCTGCTCACCTCCACCGACGGCATCTACGCCGACCCCAAGAACCCGGAAACGCTTGTGAAGGAAATCACCGCGCCTACCGCCGAAGCGCTGGAAGCGAGCGTCCGCGAATGGCAAACCCACTGCGTCGGCGCGTCCCGGGCTGGGGCCAACGGCGCGGGGGCCAAGCTGGAATACGCTCTGCGCTGCGCCAAAACCGGCGTGGAGGTCATTATCTCCCACGCCCGCAACCCCATCCAGAAAATCCTGTCCGGCGAAGCCAGAAGGACGAGGATTTGTATAGAATGCAGAGATTAAGTATTCGCTTCATTTGATAGTTCTAAGTTCTAAGTTCCAAGTTCTAAGCAGAAATGACATCCTCATTGTTTAAGCTTGTCTGCGCTAAATCACTTGGAACTTAGAACTTGGAACTTAGAACTTGAAGCTTGAATAAAAGAAAGAGAGGAACATCCCATGATTGATCCCCGTTACGATACCCAGTTGCTCATCGAAGGCCACGACCTGGATGAGGACGAGATCCGCGATTACTTCATCGAAAACCTGCCCGGCGACTGCCTGCTGGTGGTGGGCGACGACGAGCTCATCAAAATCCACTTCCACAGCAACGAGCCCTGGAACGTGCTGAAATACTGCGCCACCCTGGGCGAAATCCACGACATCGTGGTGGAGGACATGGACCGCCAGGCCCGGGGCCTGCAGGGCTGAACCGTGCTTGCAAAAACCGCCTCACAAAACAGCGTGAGGCGGTTCTTTTTATGAAACGGTATCAGTCCGCCTTCCGCTTGCGGAACAGATACTCATCCAGTTCATTCTTCACCTTCTCGGGGATTTCCCGCTTCACCGGGCACTTGGCGGCGTTCGCCATGCGGCGGGTGAATTCGGTGAGGAACGCGCTGTCGGTTATCAGGCGCTCGTCGCTCAGCACGTCGGGCGTGTCGTAGCGGTTGTGAATCACGGCCTGGCTGGGGCCCGCGATGCGGGCGAAGGACAGCGCGGGCACGCCTTTGTCCGCAAAGGGCGTGGAATCGCTGGAATAGACGCCCTGGCGCGGCGCGATGCCAAAGCCCAGCTCCGCGCCGAGATACCGGATGTAGGAAACCAGCGCGTCCTCCGCGCTGACGCGGGCGATGAAATGGCCCATGTAGGTGCCGATCATATCCAGGTTGATGTTCAGGGCGATCTTGCCGAGCTCCTGCTCATGGTCGCGCACATACGCCTTGGAGCCCAGCAGCCCCCGCTCCTCACTGCCGCAGAACACGAAGCGCAGGCCGTAGCGGTGCTGTTTCCCCTTGAGCGCGTCCAGGATGCACAGCAGGCCGACGCAGCCGGACATGTTGTCGTAGGAGCCGCGGGAGAGCGGCACGGTGTCGTAGTGCGCGGTGAGCACGATCCATTCGTCGGTGAGGCCGGCCAGTTCCGCCACCACGTTGTGGGACTCCCCGTCGTATTCCCGCTGCTTCACGCTGATCCTCGCCGTTTTCGCGCCGCGCTTCACGATGGCCGCCGCGTCCTTGGCGTTGATGTTGGCGCAGAGCAGCTTCTTCGCGCCGTCCCGCACGTGGGGGCGCAGTTCCTTTTTGTCGATGTCCCGGTCGCGGTAGAACACGCTGCCGTCGTAGGTGATGATCCCGACCGCGCCGTTGTCCAGCAGGTCGTGGTACACAAAATACCGCACGCCGCCGTCCAGCATCACGATCTTGCCCGCCGCCCTGGTCAGGGACGCCGGGTCGGTGTCCGGCAGGTAGACGAGCGGCGCTTCCACCTCGCCGCTGCCGCAGAGGCGATAGCCCTCGCAGGGGATTTCTTTTCCGTCCACGGTCAGGTGGGCTTCCTCCATCTCCGCCATGGCGACCGGAAAACCCTCCAGCCAAGCCTTCACGCCCAGCGCCTCGCACTGCGCTTTCAGGTATTCCGCCACTTTCAGTTCTTCCGGCGTGCCGCTGGTGTGGATAAAATCGGTGTCGTTGAGGATCTTTCGTACTGTTCGCTGATTCATTGTTCTTTTCATCTCCATATTTTGATTGGCGCAACCGCCTGTTTCCATGATTATAGCACATCCTTCCGCGTTTGAAAAGGAATCGCCTCGTTGACCGGAAAGGCTTTTTATGCTATACTGCTCGGGTATAACAGAGATAAGCAAGACCGGGCCCGCGGGCCCGCAGGAAGGACGGGACATTCCCTTGACACAGGAACCAGAAAAAACACTCACCGGATTTGAAAACATGGATTTGTCCACGGAGGTCATGAAGGCCGTGGCGAAGATGGGCTTCCACGCCGCCACGCCCGTGCAGGAAAAGACCATCCCCGTGATGATGGAGGGCCACGACGTGATCGCCATCGCGCCCACCGGCACGGGCAAAACCTGCGCGTTCGGCATCCCGATGCTGGAATATATTTCTTTGACGGATTCCCGCATTCAGGAACTGGTGCTGGCCCCGACGCGCGAACTGGCCGTGCAGATCGGCCAGGAAATGGAAAAGCTGGCGGCGTTCATCCCCGAGGTGCGCATCGCGGTTCTGTACGGCGGGCAGCCGATTTCCAAGCAGCTGAACCAGTTAAAGAAAAAGCCCCAGATCATCGTGGCGACCCCGGGCCGGATGCTGGATCATATGCAGCGGGGCACCGCGCGGCTCAGCGCCGTGCACACGATGGTCATTGACGAAGCGGACGAAATGCTGAAAATGGGCTTCGTGAAGGACGTTTGCAAGATCATTGAGGCCGTGCCGACCACCCGGCAGCTGGTCATGTTCTCTGCCACTACCAACCAGGACGTGATGACCATTTCCTGGAAATACCAGCACGACCCAGTGGAAATCACCATCCCCGCCACCAATGAAAACAGGCCGAAGATCGCCCAGTACGTGATCCCCACCACGCGGGAGGAAAAGTACGACCAGCTTTTGTATCTGCTGGATTCCGACGTATACGGCCGCATCATGATTTTCACCAACACCAAGGACATGTGCCGCCGCCTGAGCGAGCGGCTCAACAAGGCGGGCTACGACACAGAAGCACTTCACGGCGACATTCCCCAATCCAAGCGCAACCAGGTGATGGCCGGGTTCAAGCGCGGCAAGTTCCCCATCCTGGTGTGCACCGACGTGGCCGCCCGCGGCATCGACGTGGACGACGTGGAGGCCGTCATTAACTACGACCTGCCCAACGAAAACGAATACTACATCCACCGCATCGGCAGAACCGGCCGCGCGAAAAAGCACGGTGTGGCGTTTACCCTGCTCACCTTCACCGAAAGCGTGCGGATGGACGAAATCCTTAAATACGTCCAGAGCCAGCCGACCTATCTGAAATTTGACGACATGGGCGTGCTGCGGTATCAGGACAGCAAGGATGCGTTTTTTGAGAATATTTGATGGAAGCTGCTCTCAGGGCAACCATATTGTTCTTCCGTTGGTGAAATTTTTTTATCAAAAGGCTTGACACGGAGGAAAAACGTGATACAATAAGTTTGAAGGTTAAAGAAAGTCAGAAATTGATCTTCATAATTGATCACGAACCCGAAAGGGGTTGAACTGTATGAGCAACAATTCCTACACCCAGAAATCCATGGAAACCATCCAGCTGGCCCAGCGCCTGGCGCAGGAGCGGGGACACCAGCAATTGGAACAGGCGCATCTTTTGTCCGCGCTGCTGAACCTGCCCGAGGGGCTGATTCCCCAGCTATTGTCCAAGATGAATGTGGACACCGACGCGCTCAAACAGGGCGCGGACGCCATCCTGCAAAAGCTGCCCCAGGTGCGCGGTCTGTCCAGGGAGGAGGGCAAGGTCTATATTTCCTCCGACATGGACAAGGCCATGCGCGCCGCCTCCGACGAAGCGGCCCGGATGAAGGACGAATACATCTCTGTGGAGCATCTGTTCCTGGCGCTGATCAAGTGCGCGGATAAGGATGTATCCCAGCTCTTTAAGCGCCTGAACATCACCGAAGCGGCGTTCCTGAAAGCGCTGTCCGCCGTGCGCGGCGCGGCCAGAGTGACCAGCGACAACCCGGAGGACACCTACGACGCC
>CADAKE010000099.1 GCA_902788445.1 uncultured Eubacteriales bacterium | reverse complement strand
CAATTCCTGTTTTTGCCAGCTCGATTGTGAAAAAAACGCGGAAACCGGTCTGATGGGCTGGCGTCCGCGCCGTGCCGCTCAGTTGAGCGGCGGCTTCTTTTGCAGTTTTTCGTAGGTGCCGTCCTCGCGCTCGATGTACACCTGGTCGAGGGTGGCCTTGAGGTTTTCCTTGAATTCGTCGATGTACTGGCGGCGGAGGCGCTGCTGCTCCTCCAGTTCGTTTTCGGTCAGGCCCACGGTTTTCTTCTTGCGGGCCAGCTCGTTGATACGCTCGATCTCCTGTTTTTTCACGCTTTCGCCCCCTCCTTCCGCAGCGCAAGTCCCAATCCCGCCTGGACGCAGAGCACCGCCAGGAACACAGCGTAGAGCAGATAATGGCTCACCGCGGTGCGGTCGATCATGAATTCGATGCCAACGCCCGCGCCGACGGTGACGGGCAGGAAAAACAGCGCCGCCAGCGATAACGCCCGATGCCGCTTCCAGCCCCGGACGGCCAGCACGATCACGCCCGCCGCCAGCATCATCATGGCGATGATCTGCTGCCATTTCACATAGGCTTTGATGGTCATGTGCTGGTCATAGCGCAGGCTTTCCAGCAAAATCTGCGCCGTGCCGAAGAGCAGCAGGTATTTGAGGAACGTGTCCCCCGCGCGCCGGGAGGGCGACAGGTCTTTGATCAAAACCAGCGCCAGAATCAGCATCACCGCGGAAGCGATGAGATATGTATTCAGGCGCAGGCCGAAATCGCTTTCCGTGACCAGGAAGGAGCCGCTGAACAGGGCGTCGGAAAAGAAGCGGCTCACGTCAAATTCCTCGATGTACCGCTCCCCCAGCCGTTCGCACGCGGCGAACAGAAGCAGGCAGGGGGCCAGGCAATCCAGCAGCCGGGCGGCGCTTTGCCTTGTCAGCTTCGCGGCCAGCGCCGCGCCGAGGCACGCGCCGATCATCGCGCCCATCATGGAGTAGCCGCCGGTGTTCACCCGCAGCATGGCCCACAGCGGCATCGTCTGGCCCAGGGATTCGTCCATGCAGCCAAAGAACAGGCGTGACAGGACAAAGCCGCAGATCATCGAAAGCAGCCCGGCCAGCCCTGCCGTGCCGTTTTTGCATTTCACCCGGCGCAAAAGCAGCCAGAGCACGGCCAGCGCCACGGCCATGCCCAGCGCCACGAACAGGCCGAAGGCATACGCCTCCACGCCCAGGAAACTCAGTTTCGGCGCGTCCTCACGCAAAGCAATCACGGCGTCAATCCTCCGCGGGCACGGCGGTAGCGAAGTAAATCACGTCGGCCACGTCGCGCTCCCTGGCTTTATAGTTGTAGATTTCGTTGTTGTACACCATGATGGCGCTGTTCCCGCCGTCCAGGTTATAGGCTTCCCGGCAGCCCAGGGAGAGCATGAACTCCGCCAGTTCCTGGTGGGTCGCGCCGTCGGAGCCGGAATTGCCGCGGCCATCCGCGATCACCATCACGTAGCTGAGCGTGTCCAGCTGGCCGATGGCGCAGCGGGGCTCCCGTCCGTTGGGGTTAAAGTTGTATTCTTTATCCAGCTTGGGAATCTCGCCGTTCCGCACCAGCGCGGGGCCGAACATGAAGGCGTTCACGATCTTGTGTCCGGTGTCCTTCTCAAAGGTGTCCGCGCCGGCGGACTTGATGAAGGTATGGAAATCGCCGTTTTCGTCGATGATCAGGATGTCCTTCTGCTTGTTCAGCTTGGCCTGGCGCTGTTCGCCCATGCGGTAGATGAAGCTGTGCTTGGCCTTTTCGTTGGTGTAGTTGTCGCCGTTGATGGCAACGACGGCGTTGTGCTGCTTGGCCATGACGGTGACCAGGCCGGTGGTGTCCTTCTTGATGGTCTTGCCCGCGTAGGCGGTGCGCAGCTGGGTCGGGGAGGCGACCTCCACCCACGCGATGCGCCACACCACGCCGTCCTCTTCCCGGGTTTCCATCTGCACGCGGATGGAAGCGTCCTCATAACCGTCCGGGGTAAAGAGGGAAGCGTCGGGCTTCATCCCGGCGGAGGTGTCCAGGGGCAGGCTGTATTCCGCTTCCTCAGCGAAAGCGGCAGGAATCAGGAAACGGAACGCGCTGTCCTGGCTATCCAGTTCATCCTGCATTTCCCAGAGGGCGTCCTCCAGGATGCTGGGGGAGGAAATAACGAACGGCGCGACCAGCACCGCCGCGGCGCACAGCAGCGCCAGCAAAATTCGTAAAGGCAGTTTCATAAGCAGTGTTTCTCCTTTCACTTGTTCTCCGGGAACACCCAGGCTTTCTGGATGCGGTAGTTAACGACGTACATAGCCACGTCGATCACGATCTTGAGCAGGATGTGCAGGAAATCCGTATGCACATAATGATCCAGGAAGCCGAACACGAACGTGGTAATCGCCAGCGAACACACCGCCAGGACGATGTACCTGCCCACCGCGCCGGGCGCGTTTTTGGTTTGGAACACAAAGTTCTTGTTGAGCTGGAAGTTGACCGGCGCGGAGCAGAGGCGGGCAATCGGCGTGGCGACCAGGGCCTTGAAGCTGAAGGGGATGCCCAGCAGCGTAATGTCCGGCCTGTCCTTGAACACCCAGAACATCAGCAGCGACAGCACCGCGTAATCAATCAGGAAGGAAATGATGCTCGCCGCGCTGTAACGGAAGAAGCTGCCCAGCAGCAGCTTGTAGATGCGCCAGGAATCGCGGATGGGGTGGAAGTGGGTGCCCTTGTTTTCCTCGTGGTAGATGGTTTCGATGGTGATGGCCCGCATGGGGATTTTGCGGTTGCTGGCCCGGATGAGCATATTCATCTCATACTCGAACCGGTCGCCCGTCACGGACAGCATGAAGTCCGTCAGGCTCCGGGGGAAGGCCCGCAGGCCGGTCTGGGTGTCGGGCAGCCATTGGCCGTAGAGCAGCTTAAACACCGCGCTGGTCATCCGGTTGCCAAAGCGGGATTTGGGCGGCACGTTGGGATTATTCTTGGAAAAGTCCCGGCTGCCCAGCAGCAGTTCTTCCTTCTCGCTCAGTTCCGCCGCCAGCTTGAGCGTGTCGGGCACGGTGTGCTGCCCGTCGGAATCGGCGGTGATGATCCCTTGCAGGCTCGTGTGCTCCTTGAGGTAGGCAAACCCCGTGCGCAGGGCCGCGCCCTTGCCGTGGTTCACGTCGTGATGCAGCACGCGGCAGCGTTCCCAGCCGTCGATCTCGTCAAAGTATTTCTGGTATTCCGCGCTGGAGCCGTCGTCCACCACCAGGATCAGGCCAAACTCCGCCGCCAGCAGCTCCTTCACATAGGCGGGCAGCCGCTCGTCCGGCGACAGGGAGGGGATCAGCACGCAGCATTCCTGTGGTCTCATCGTTGTTCTCCTATCTTTTGCAGAATCATCATTTTCCGGTTTCTTCCCGCAAGGACATTTTCAGTCTGCAAGAGAGTTCAGAGTGCAGAGTGCAGAGTACAGAGTACAGATAATATCGTGATCCCAAAGAAACGCGTTTTTTTCAGACTATTTTAATCTGTACTCTGCACTCTGCACTCTGAACTCTCCTTCGTGACTGAAAGCGCCCTTTCAATCCCATCCGCATCAACGGCCGCGCGGGCCCTATTGCATCATGGTATCCAAGTAATCCAGCAGCAGAGGGCTGGCGTCCAAGCCTGCGTATTGGTTCAGGAAATCTTCAAATTGCTGTCTGCTGGCAAATTGGAAAGCAAATTCTTTCACATACGCCCGTAAAAAATCATCCGCGCCGCCCGGCAGGAATTCATCCAGCGAAATCAGCAGCGCCGCGCCCCGGCCGTACACGACCGCGCGGTAATCGGCGTAATCGGTGAAATAGGAAATGGGGCTGCCGGGCGTCAGGCCGCCGGGGATATTTTCCGCCATCGCCGCGTCCACCCGGTAATATTTCAGAGTTTCAAAGCTGCTTTGGCCGTAGCGCTTTTGCACATATTTCAGCAGGGCGTATTCGCTCAGCGCCTCGTCCTGCCAGGGCTGGTTCACGCCGTCCGAGCCCACCAGCGCGTGGAACCACTGGTGCGCCGTTTCGTGGGCGACGGTCAGTTCCAGGCTGTCGGCCTGGCCGGGCAGGTACTGGTCTTTCCCCAGCATACACAGCGCCGGGTACTCCATCCCGCCAAAGGGGAAGCTGACCTGGCAGAGCGTGAGCGCGGGATAAGGATAATCGCCGTACAACGAAGAAAAAGTCTCCACGGCTTTCTTCGCGTCCTCCAGCGCGCGTTTGGCTTCGCTGTCCGTCGCGGCGTAAGAAGCAATCACCGCGCCGCCAGCTTTGCCTTTTGCGACGGCGGCTTGTTCATACACGCACAGCGCCATATCCCGCGCCGCCAGCAATTCGCCGCGCCAGACGCCGTCCTTTTCCTTTTGCAGCGGCGCGGCGCAGGCGGGCACGTACCCGTCCGGCACGGTCAGGGAAACCTGGAAATTGGCACATTCCCCCACAAAGGGATCGCCGATGGGGAAATATTCATCCGTCCGCCATTCGCCGTCCTGATAAACAGACAGCAGGGGCAGCACGTTGCCCAGCTGCCAGCAGCCGTCCGCGTATCCCGTGCGGTACGCGCAGGAAGGAATCTTCGCCACGCACCGGAGAAACAGCGCGCCCGATTCCCCGGGGGCAAGCGGCGGAATCGCAATCCGCAGCGCCGTCTGATCGTCGTTGACGAATTCATGGGCTGCGGCTTCGCCGTTCCAAATCACATCGTACAGCGTCAGATAGCCGGGAGAGAATCCATCGGGATAGCAGGCGTCGTACAATTCCTCCAGCGCCGCGGGGCTGGTTTCCTCCGTTTGGAAGGCGTTCAGCCATGTGCGCACCACCAGGGAATCCAGCGTCTCCCCCGTGCCGTTCCTGTACGTGAGGGTTTCCGAAATCGCCAGCGCCTGCTCCTCCGGGATCAGCCGGAGCGCCGCGTCGTAATCCGTCAGCCCGGCCGCGGCAGAGCGCAAAGCCGGGTTCGCTTGCGGCAAGGAATCCCGCCGGAAGACCAGGATGCCGCCAGCCAGCAGGAACGCCGCCGCGAGCAGCCCCGCGGCCACCGCTTTCCCGCGCCCGGAAAGCGGAAAGGGCAAAGGTATTATACACCTCTTTCGCCCCATTTTCCAGCCCCTTTCCATAAGTTCTTCCCCATTATAACACACCTTCGCCGGTTTTTCTTGCAATGGACGAAAAAAGAAAGAAAATTTACGTTCCGTTCATGTCCAAACGCCTCGCACGGTTCACGCGTCAAATGGTAAACGGAACCGTCTAAAAGCCTTTTTATCGCAGGCAATGTTATCTGCTTAGAAGAATAAGACAATCAATCATGTAAAGGTTCGTCCCAAAAGGCTTCCCCTCAAGGGGAAGGCTTTTGGCTGCTTCCCTTAGATACACGTGAAATTTACTATCGTATTTTTAAGTTGACGACATTGCCTGCCAGGGGAAGGCGGCAGATTCTCTTCACACCGCGCTCAATGCTCTGCTCTCTCCACTCTGCACTCTGCACTCTGAACCCTACTCCCTTTTTCCTATTCCCTACTCCCTCCCCTTCCCCTGCCCCGCGCCTTTCACGTGGGAAAAACAAACATTTTTCTTCAAAGCGTAAGCCGAATGTAACAATTTTGTAACGGCATTTAACAATTTACATCAAAAAAACGTAACAAATTCTTGGCAAAATTTTCATATCGCAAAACTGGAAGAATTAAACTTCCAGGGAAAAGATTGGAGGAAAAGAGCATATGAGCACGACACCGAAAAAGCTGCTTTCGCTGGCGCTGGCCCTGATGCTGGCATTGCAGTGGGCGCCCGCGCTGGCGGCCAGATCATCCGTGACCTGGAACGGCGACAGCGCGGACGTGACCGCGGACGATGTGGAAGACATTTACGCGTCGTCCTGGAAAAACTATCATTACAACGACCAGGACGCCTACATGAGGGACGACGGGGTGTACATCTGGGACGACGACTTGCAGGAATGGGTTCTCGTGGACGACCCCGATCAGGCCCTCCTGCGCGAAACCCACTCGGTATCCGTCCGTTTCGGCCCGGACTATGCCGACCTCAACGACGGCGTGAGCGAAGAACATCTTCCTTCCTCCATCGCTGTGCGCACGGAAAACGTCTCCAGCCGTTACAGCGATGAGGATACGAACGGCTACCGGATTGGCATCAGCGCGCAGCCCGGGGTCAATGGCATTCCGTTCTCCATCTCCGCCGGAAACGTTGACGTCGTTTCGCCCAATAGCGCATTAGGCATTGAGCTTATGGGCGAAAGCGCCACGGTGAACGTGAGCGGCTACGTGCATACTGACGGAACAAACAACACGCGGGCCGTTTATGCCGGGGCAAACAAAGACGCTACCCAGACCGTGACCGTTGACGGAGAGGTCAATGCCACGTCGGAAAATGGATTTGCCCAAGGGGTTTCTGTTTCTTCAAAGGAAGGCCAGGCATCTGTAACCACCGGCAGCGTGACCGCCCGGGGCGGGCACGGCGGCAGCGGCGTCAGCGCCACGGCTGGGAGCACAGATTATGATTCGGAAACCGAAACGATCATCGAGCATTCCGGCAAAACGGACATGACCGTGAACGGCGACGTGAGCGCCATCGGAAGTGACCTGGCGGTATACTGGGTAGATACTACGGGCGTAAGCGCGTCCTCGCAGAAGGACAGCGAAAACACCGTGACCGTAACCGGCAGCGTCAGCGCGGTCAAGACCGGCAATAACGGAAGCGCGCATGGCCTGAACATGAGCGGCGGGAAGGGCTCTACCACCACCGTGACGGTGGGCAAGGATGTTTCCGCCAATGCTTCGCAGTATCAGGCGACCGGCGTTTCTGTAAGCGGAAACGGCCAGTTCACCGCTGAGATTGGCGGCAACGTGACGGCCAGCGGCGCTTCATCCGCGACCGGTATGAATGCCTGGGCAACCGCGAACGGCGGCGACATCACCCTGAACGCGAAGGGCGCTACCATTCGGAGTTTTGACGGCAACCTGAGCCTGACGCTCGGCAATCTGTCCGCGGAAGGCAAAACGGGACACAGCCAGGGCCTGAACATTCAGAGCGGACGCCAACGGCGTTAACGTCCACGCGGACATGGACGGCGCGGCGAACGTGATTACCGTGAAGGGCAACGTCAGCGTCGTGGCGGACGGCCAGGCCCAGGGCGTCGTCGCCCAGGGAGCCAGCAGCGTGACGGTGGATGGCGACGTCTCCGCTGTTTCCGAAAACCGCAACGCGTTGGGCGTCAGCATGAGCGGCAACACCAATGTGAAAGTCGGAAACGTGAGCGCGAACGTGACAACGGAGGGCGCCTCCGCCATGGGCGCCAGGGTGTATATCATGGGCAGCAACGCGACCCTGGAAACGGGAAGCGTCACGGCCGAAAGCCCCAACAACGCGACAGGCCTGTACGTGTTTGTCGATGGCCCGGAGGGCAAGAGAACCGCGAACGTCACCGTCCAGGGCGACGTGACCGCGAAGGGAAACACCGGGGCCACCGGCCTGGTGATTGACGGCACAAACAGCGGCGTCTACAACATTGTCATTGACGGCACCGTGTCCGGCGACAGCCAGGCCATCCGGGATTACGGCCCGGCAAACGAGAACCAGACGCCCGTCAAGAACGTGACCGTCTGGGCCGCGACCCCCAACAAAGAAGGCAGAATCGTGCGGTCCTACGACAGCAAGTTTGTGGATATTCTCGACCCCGAAACCGGCGAACCCACGGGCAGCAAGCAAGTCAAGTACGAATACAACGAGGCGCAGTCCATAGCGTTTGAAGCCGCGCTGAACTACATTGTGAAGATCGCCGACGAGTTCGCGAACCAGATCACCGTCGTCGCCGAAAAGGGAAGAACCGTCCGCGTCGGCGATAAGACCTATCAGACCGCCCAGGAAGGCGAGAACGTGAAGGTCGCCGTCACCCTGGACGACGAAGAAGAAGTAAACGGCATTTACTACAACTACAACAACAAGCAGTCCCTCACCTCCGCGAGCAGCCTGGAAAAGGACGGCGGCAGCTTCCTGATGAAGATGCTGCGCGGCGGCGCGATGCTGCTGGGCCTGGATATCCACACCCATAACTATACCAACTGGGTGTACAACGGAGACGCCACCTGCACCCAGGACGGCACCGAAACCGTTTACTGCGATTGCGGCAAGGCGGGCCAGACCCGCACCAAGGCGGGCACCGCCCTGGGCCACAGCTTCACCAACTATGTGAGCGACGGCAACGCTACCTGCACCCAGGACGGCACCAAGACCGCCAAGTGCGACAACGCCTGCGGCAAGTCCGACACCATCGCCGACGAGGGCAGCGCCCTGGGCCACAGCTTCACCAACTACGTCAGCGACGGCAACGCCACCTGCACCAAGGACGGCATCAAGACCGCCAAGTGCGACCGCTGCGACGTTACCGACACCATCGCCGATGAAGGCAGTATGCTTCCCCATACCCGCGGAACGGCCGTGCAGGAGAATCTGGTGGAAGCCCAGATCGGCGTGGCTGGCAGCTATGACCGCATGTTCTACTGCACCGTGTGCCACACGGAGCTCAGCCGCGCCACCGTGGTGATTCCCGCCCTGGAAGAGGAAATCATTGACGTGCCGGAAGAAGAACCCGTGGAAGAACCCGAGGAAGAACCGGAAGAAGAACCCGCCCCGCAGCCTGAACCCGAAGCAGAAGCGCCTGCCGCCCCGGTCACCAATCTGGAGCTGCAGTACGTCGCCCTGGACGCGGACGAGGAATTCAACGGCCTGAAGGTTTCCGAACAGCCTGAGATGGAAGAAGCAATTTCCGCCATCGGCGCGGCCCTGAACGACGCCGACAC
>CADAKE010000098.1 GCA_902788445.1 uncultured Eubacteriales bacterium | reverse complement strand
CAGCTATCAGGCTTATGATTACTATCGCCGGGACAGCGCCAGCTTTTTCATTCACGATCCGCTGCCCACATTATCTACAGCTGAAAATATTCTGTATATGCTTCGTCCTGACGGGGCATACACGCCCACAGAAGCCCGCGTGCTGGATATGGCGCTGGTGCTGCATGCCGAGCATGGGGGCGGAAACAATTCCACCTTTACAACGCATGTCGTCACATCGACGGGAACCGACTCTTATGCCGCTATCGCTTCCGCGCTTGGTTCCCTGAAGGGGCCGAAGCATGGCGGGGCGAATATCAAAGTAACCCATATGTTTGAAGAAATCAAACAAAATGTGAAAGACTGGTCAGATGAAGGCGAAATCACAGCTTATGTGAACCGTATCCTGAACAAGGATGCCTTTGACCACACAGGTCTGATCTACGGCATCGGTCACGCCATCTACTCAAAGTCCGATCCCCGCGCGGAAATATTCCGCAGGTTTGTGCAGACGCTGGCCCGTGAAAAGAATCTGGAGCAAGAATACTATCTGTATGAAACCGTGGAACGGGTTGCCCCACAGTTGATCAGCGGGCAACGAAAAATGTACAAAGGCGTCAGCGCCAACGTGGACTTTTACAGCGGGTTTGTATATCAGATGCTGGGCATCCCAGAGGAACTGTTTACCCCCATCTTTGCCATCGCCCGTATATCCGGCTGGTGTGCCCACAGGATTGAAGAACTCATCAACGGCAATCGGATTATTCGCCCCGCGTATAAGGCGGTTCAACCGCAGCGGAAGTATGTAGAATTAAAGGATAGATAAGCAAGAAAATGCCGCCTCGAAGCCGTAAAAAAGCCTGAGGCGGCGTTTTTTAGTAAATATAAAGCTCCATCCGTAGAATATATACTGTCCTCATATCAGGGAGCCCCGGAATCCATCTAGGGACAACTGCGGGCAGGCTTCGTGCTTATTAACAGCCATGTTCTCAAGGATACAAACGCACAGAAAATGTAACAAGGGGAACGCTGGGGGCTCCGCGCCCCCAGACCTGCGGCAAGGGATTCATCCCTTGCATCCCAGCAGGCGATTGAGTCCGCTGGGAAGAAAAAGCAAGTTCCGCCTGACGCGCTGGGGTTACGGAAAGTTTGAGGGCTTCTGGCCCAAGAAAGCCCTGGAAAATCCGAGGGGGAAAGCTCGCTTTTCCCCTCGGATTATTCCCTGGCTTTCCCGGATGCTTCGCATCCGGTTGGCGTCCAAAGGACGCCGGGCCAGAAGCACAACGGCGTCAATCCAGGCTTCCGCGTCCTTCCCTACATCACCGGGAACCAGCTTCATTTCCCCATTCAAGCAGCTTCCGAGGCAAGAGGTCCAGGAGGTGAAACCTCCTGGTGCGGGTGCACGAGGGCCGCACAGGCCCTCGCTCCGTCGTTCTTCTACCCTTAAAAACACGATTGTTATCAGAAAACAGTCTTATCGTTTGGCAGCGTATTTCGGCTGTTCAGCAGCGGTGATTCACAATGCGTCCACTTGGTTGGTGTTGGCGTCGGGGTTGCGGTTGAGGGCGGCGAAGCGCGCGGGGTCGATCTTGGGCCGGCGGTCCGGCGTCAGCAGGCCGTTGACCTCCTGCATCACGTCGGTCAACTGGGTGTAGCAATAGCCCTGGCAGTAGGGAATGGCGCGGATGGCGTCGGTGACGCTCCGGAACCGGGCGAAAAACGCTTCTTCGTCGCGCACCTTGTCGTGGTAGCCCCAGCTTTCCATACCGCCCGCGTCGCCCTGCAATCCGATGGTGGAGAAGGCGATGCCGCCGTACTCGGTGACCAGGAAGGCCTCCCTGCCCGTGGGCGTGACGCCCTGGGCGTAGCAGGGCCGCCAGTCGCAGGCGTGGCGCTCCACCATTTCCCGGGAAGCGAAATGATTGGCCAATACCGCGCCATCCGCGGCGTAGTCATGCAGGGCGCAGATATCGGTTTCCACCTGCTCCCATCCGTCGTTGACGGACACCATGCGGGTGCCGTCCAGGGCCTTGGCCGTGTGATAAAGCAGCCGGGCCAGGGCCTGCTGTTTGGGATCGGTGTAAATCTGCCTGACCCCCCAGCTTTCATTCAGGGGCACCCAGGCGATGATGCTGGGATGGTTAAAATCCCGGTCAATGAAGCCCCGCAGGGTATCCTGCAAATTGTTGACGGCGGATTCGCAGAATTCATAGGCGCTGGGCACCTCGCCCCAGACCAGCAGGCCCAGCTTGTCGGCCCAGTAATAATACCGGGGGTCCTCTAACTTCTGGTGCTTGCGCGCGCCGTTATAGCCAAAGGCCAGGGTATGGCGGATATCGGCCTGAATGGCCTCGTCGCTGGGCGGAGTGATGAGGGAATCGGGCCAATACCCCTGATCCAGCGCCAGGCGCTGATACAGGGGGCAGTTGTTCAGGTAAACCTTGCCGTCCCGCACCTCCACCTTGCGCATACCGAAATAGGTGCGCACATGATCCAGCTGCCTGCCCTCCCGGCTGATGCGGACGTCCACGTCATAGAGCGCGGGATGATCGGGCGACCATACGTGCATGGGCTCCAGAGAACCGGAAATAATCAGGTCGATGGGCACGCTGGCGCGGCGGGACGGCGTATCCAGGCGCAGGGTGCGCAGGGGACGTCCCTCCACGCTCAGGGCAATTTCAATTTCCAAAGGACACGGCGGCGTGCGGTCCAGCTCCAGGTCCACCGTGCACAGGTGGCGGTCAAAATCCGGGGTGATATGGACGCGGTCCAGCGCCACCGCCCCCACGGCCTCCAGATACACCGTTTGCCAGATACCGGTGACCGGAGTGTACCAGCAGCCCATCAGCCCCCGATCCCAATATTGCTTTCCCCGGGGCTGGGCGCAGTCCGGGTCGTCCGCTGCGCGGACGCACAGGTCGTTCTCGCCTTCCCGCAAAAGCGTGGTAATATCCAGGCAGAAGGGCGTATAGCCGCCCCGATGGCTTCCGGCCAACTGACCATTCACGTACACGCTGGCCTCGAAGTCCACCGCGCCGAAATGCAGCAGGATGCGCTGGCCCGCCATATCGGCAGGCAGAGTGAAGGCGCGGCGATACCACACCACGGGATGAATTTCGTCTGTGGGGCCAATGCCGCTCAGCCTCGTCTGATAGGCGAAGGGCACAAGAATCCGCCGATCCAGGACATGCCCCGGCGTATACCAGCGCTGGGCCAGGCCCTCGTCGGCATCGTCAAAGGCGAACTGCCAGGAGCCGTTCAGGTTCAAAAAGGTATCCCGCATGAAATCAGGGCGTGGGTGCTCCGGCCTCGGTTCCAAATATTCTGTCATAAATCAATATTCCTCCTTCCTTTCATGGCCGATCGTAAATCACTATTTTTTGTTCAATGCGAAAGATTGTTCGGTGACAGCGGAGCGGAGCGGAAAAGGCTGGGCAAAAAAGAAATCCCGTCGATAATTGAGATGCGTCTTGCCGGACGTTACACGCAAGTGGTATCAGTTCAGCGCGCGGAGGACGGCGAGGCCGTGGGCTTCGCCCCCGCGCGGTAGGCGTGGGGAGAAACGCCGACGCGCTTGCGGAACCAGCGGCAGAAATAGTTGTCCGTGGCAAAGCCCATGAGGCGGGAAATCTCCAGCACGGTCATGCGGGTATTGCGCAGGAGATGCTTGGCCTGCTCCTGGCGGGCCTGGTTGATGAAATCGCTGAGGGTTTCCCCGGTGGTTTCTTTGTAGACGCGGGAAAGATACACCGGATGGAAATGGCAGAAATCCGCCAGCCGGTTCAGGGACAAGTCCTCGTTCAGATGGGCGCGGATGTACTCGTGCAGCCGGGGCATCCAGTCCGCGCCGATTTCCTCGGGCACGGGTTCCTCCGGCCCGGCGGCGTCGGCCATGGCGCGTTCCACCGTGCTGATCACAAAGTCGTCGCCCTCGCCCTTGAGCACGTAGGCAAAGGCGTGCTGATCCAGGGCTTTCCGGGCGTATTCAAAATCCGAATACCCGGTCAGGTAAATCACCCGGCAGTCCGGCCGCTTTTCCGCGAGGGCCTGATGCAATTCCAGGCCGGAGGCGTCGGGCATGTTGATATCCGTGAGCAGGATATGCACCGCTTCCCGTCCCGCGATTTCCATCGCCTGCGCCGCGGAATAGCACCGCAGCACCCGCAGGCGGCCGGCGAAGGCCTCGGTCAGCATGGCGTACAGGCCGTCGGCGATCATCACTTCGTCATCCACGATCAGCAGGGTTCTCATTGGGTTTTTCCCTCTTTCTGAAAGTCAGCACGGCGGTCAGGCCGTGGTCGACGCATCGCAGGGCCAGGGCGTGGCCGCTGTCCTCGTAGATTTGCAGCCGCCGGTACAGGTTGCGCAGGGCGCTGACGTTGGAATCGTCGGCGCTTTTGATCGTTTCCCAAAGCCGGTTTACTTTTTCATCGTCCATCTTCCCGCTGTTGTCCGACACGATCACGCGGAATTCATCTTCCGATACCTCGTAGCGCAGCCGCACCAGCCCGTCGCTCACCCGGTCTTTCACCCCGTGCTGGAACGCGTTTTCCACGATGGGCTGGATGATCAGCGAGGGAATCCGTTCCCCGGCGATTTCCTCCGGCAGCGGCTGGATTTCGATGTGAATGCGCGGTTCAAAGCGCATCCGCTGGATTTCCAGGTAATTGGTCACGTGCTTGATCTCGTCCCGCAGACATACGATCTGCTCCGGCATTTTGGTGATATAGCGGTAATAGTTGCTCAGGTTCAGGCTCAGGCCCGCGATGCTCTTGCTGCCCTCGGACTGGGCGATGCGGTAAATGAGGTACAGGGAATTATAGAGGAAATGCGGGTCGATCTGCATTTGCAATTGCTTTAACTCCGCTTTCTGGGCGCGGTACTGCTCCTCATACACCTGGCCTGCCAGCTTTTCGATGTGCTCCACCATGTCGTTGAACTGGGCGTAAATATCGTCGTAGTCCGTGCCGTGGGTGGTTTCAATGCGGTAGCGCCCGTCGGCGCCCGCCTGGCGCATGGTGTTGAAAATGTCGTTGATAGGGCGCATGATGTATACCCGGTAGTAGAGCAGATACGCGATCAGCAGCCCCAGCGCCAGCAGCGTCAGCAACCACAGGAACCAGCGGTAGTACACGAACGGCGCCATCATCTCATCCACGCGGCTGAAGCCCTGGAGGGAGAAGTCGATCTTGTTTAAACTGGACGAAGCGGAGAATACGTCTTTTTTCCGCTGTTCAGCCTCCGTCCACGCTTCGCCGCTCTGGGCGAAGACCGTGCCGTCCTGCCGCAGCAAAGCCAGGCCGTTCACCTGGTCGCTGCCGATCAGGCGCAGGCGCTCCGACAGGCTTCCCGGCGAAATGGAAATGACGATCATGAACAGCGGCTCGCTCTGATCGTAGCGGGGCAGCAGCATCCACAGCCTGTCCTGCCATTCCGTGATGACCACGCGGCCCCGTTCGGCCCGGGAAAACAGCGCCTGCCACATCTCCTCGTCCAGGTCGATATACAGCGCCTGGTCGGTGATGACGGTGTGCTTTTGCCCCGGCAGCATGATCTGCACCGTTTCCGTCAGGTCGGAGGAGCGCTTGATCATGTACATCCGCTCACCCAGGGTTTTGATGGCATCCATGCGCTGGTAAGCGTCCAGGATGGGATAGGACAGGGCATAGCGCAGCAATTGCTTGTCGGACAGCGTTTCCAGCATGAAGAAGTTCAGCCGCTCAAATTCCTGGTCGATCTGCCCGGCCACGTAATCCAAATGCGTTTGCAGGGCCGACTGCAAATCCGCCCGCACATTATTCAGGCCGACGATGTTCACCGTCAGTCCGATGGCGTAAAACACCAGAACCGCCGCGCAGGTAATCAGGATGAGGCGGATGAACGCGGATTTTTTCAGGCTCAGCGCGTTTTTCTGGGTCAAGAAGAAAAGCCCCCTTCGTGGGTTCGGATGGCGTTCAATTGTTCTGCCATACCAGTATACCACAGAAAGAGAGACTTTGAAAGAAATGATTTCAGAAAATGCTGAGTCGGAAAGAGAGTACAGAGTGCAGAGTACAGAGTTCAGAGATTATTGAACAACAACCGTCGATTACCGAGCTTGGTTGACATCATTCTCTGTACTCTGCACTCTGTACACTGTACTCTCTTTTTTCCGCCAAATACCAATGATTATCCTTTTACCGACCCCAGCACCATGCCCTTGACGAAGTACCTTTGCAGGAAGGGATAGGCCAGCAGGATCGGCAGGGAAGCGAGGAAGATTTGAGCGCACTTGACCGTCTTATCCGACACTAACGCCAGCGCCTGCCAGTCGTTCGCGCCCATGTTGGTGAGCTTCATATCAATGACGATGGTGCGCAGATAGCTTTGCAGCGGATACTGGTCGGGCGTCTTCATATACAGGATGCCGTTGAACCACTCGTTCCAGTGGTACACCGTGGACAGCAGCGCCACAGTCGCCAGCGCGGCTGTGGAGGTGGGCACGAAAATCTGCCACATGATGCGCCACTGTCCCGCGCCGTCAATGATGGCGGCTTCCTCCAGTTCCCGTGGCGTTTGCCGAAAGAAGTTCAGCAGCAGGATGATGTTGTACACCGGCACCGCGCCGGGAATCACCAGCGCCCAGAACGTGCCCATGAGGCCCGTCTGCCGGATGACCATATACAGGGGAATCAGGCCGCCGGACACCAGCATCGTCAGGAAAAAGTACCAGGCGTACACCGTGCGGAAACGGAACTGATCCTTGTCCTTGCTCAGCGGATAAGCGCACACGATGCAGAACACCATGTTCAGCCCCACGCCCACAAGCACGCGCATCACCGACACCAGCATGGAATGCCAGAACGCGGCGCGGCGCGCCACATAAGCGTAGGATTCCAACGTGAAATTCACCGGCCACAGCACCACCAGGCCGCCCGTCGCCGCCGCGGAATCGGACAGGGAAATGGCGAAAATGTGGATCAGAGGAATCAAACAGCTCAGTGCCAGGAAACCGATAATGATATAATTCAGGATCACGAACAGCCTGCTCGACCAATGCTTGGATTCGACCATCGTGCTTCCCTCCTTAGAAAATGCGGTAGTCCGCGAAGCGGTACGCGCAGTAATAGCTGATAGAAATAAACAAGGTGGACACCACGGACTTGAACATGCCCATGGCCGTGGCCACGCCGAACTGGGCGTCAATCAGGCCGATGCGGTAGATGAAGGTGTCCAGGATATCGCCGGTGGCATACACCTGCTTGCTGTACAGGTTGAACACCTGGTCAAACCCGGCGTTCAATACGTTGCCCAGGGACAGCACCATCATCAGCACGATGATCATGCGCATATTGGGCAGCGTCACATACAGCATCCGCTGGAAGCGGTTGGCCCCGTCGATGGTCGCGGCCTCGTACTGGTTGGGGTCGATGTTGGTGATGGCCGCCAGGTACACGATGGTGTTGAACCCGAATTCCTTCCACACGTCGGTGAAGATCAGGGTGAAGCGGAAATAATCGTTGCTGCCCAGGAAGAAGATCGGTTCCACCCCGAACAGCCCCAGCAGCTTATTCACGATGCCGCCGGAGGGAGACAGAATGTCGATCAGGATACCGCCCATGATGATCCAGCTCAGGAAGTGGGGCAGGTAAATCAGCGTCTGCGCCGTGCGGCGGAACGCGGAGGAGCGAATCTCATTTAAGAGGATGGACACCGTGATGGGGATGATCAGATGCAGGATGATCTTCCAGAAGGCGATGATGATCGTGTTTTGCAGGGCGGAGATCGCGCCGGGCAGATGATACAGGTAAATGAAGTTGTCCCAGCCCACCCACTTCTGGTCGCCGAACAGGCCCTTCGCCGGGATGAATTTCTGGAAGGCGATGATCAGCCCGCCCAGCGGAATATACATATAAATGAACACCAACACCACGGCGGGCAGCAGCATCAGGTGGAACGGCAGTTCCCTGCGCAGCTTTCCGCCTCCGCGGCGCGTCGGAACGTTTCCTGTTTTTTGCATAATCATGACCCCTTTGATTAAAAGTTATAAGTTTTTAGTTCTAAGTTCTAAGTTCCAAGTTCTAAGCGAGGAATGAAAAGCAAGAATCAGCTTAGAACTTACAGCTTAGAACTTAGAACTGAAAACGAATAATCTCCATTTCCTGATGCGCCTTCATCCGGAAAAAGAAGTGGGGACTGATGCTCGCCACCAGTCCCCTCCTTTGGCTGTTCAGATTACTTCACAGAGGCGTACCATTCGTTCACTTCTTCGGTGATGTCCTTGCCGCCCAGGGCGTTGAAGTCCTCCACGAACTTGTCGAAGGCGTCGATGTCGGATTCGCCCAGGATGATCTTGATGAACACTTCGTCCTGCAAGTCTTCCAGGGTGCTCATGCGGCTGGTCATGGTTTCGGTGGGTGCGCCCACGAACAGGTTATCCTGGAGCATTCCCTTGTTCTGATAGTCGATCAGCACGCCGTAAGCGCCTTCCGCGCCGTAGATGCGCTCCCAGCCCCAGAGGGCGAAGCCGTCTTCCGAGCCGGATTCAAAGGCCTTCAGCTTCATCAGGATGCTGTACGCTTCACCGGTCACCTTGCTCTCGTCGCCGTCCTTGCGGTACTGCTCCAGGTCGAGGAAAGCGCCGTTGTTCTTGTTGGGGTTGGTGGGCACCACGGGGCTCAGCTTCCAGATGGATTCAGAATCGAGGGGCGCGTAGTAGATGCCGTTCTCATTGTTGGGGCCCCAGTTCTTGTCGATGAACACGTTGAACATCTTCACCACGGCTTCGGGGTGCTTCACGTCCTTGCGAACAACCGTCCAGCTCAGGGTGCCCACGTCGGTCTGGGCCTTGAGGGGCTTATCGGTAGCGGGCACGATGGACACGGCGCGCCACTGGGCGTCCTTATCCAGGTTCACGCAGCTCTGCAGGGGATAAATGGAGTTCCACTGCGCGCCGTA
>CADAKE010000097.1 GCA_902788445.1 uncultured Eubacteriales bacterium | reverse complement strand
CCGAAACAAGCAATGTCCGCATGAAGCGGACTTGCGTCGATTGAGGCTGCGGACGGTTACCACCCTGGCGCAGGTCTGGGGGCGCGGAGCCCCCAGCGTTTCCCTTATTGTTTCATCAATATGTGAATAATAACGTTTTTTTCATTGCCCGGCATTGACAAGCGGCAGGCGGGGCATTATCATGAAAGAGAAAAAGGAAGGAGCGAAAGCCATGTATGAAGGCAGGCTGATCCGCTTGCGGGCGTTTGACAACAGCGACCTGATGAAATCGCTGGCCTATGCCAACGATTACGAAGTGATGCGCGGCGCGTCGGGGGCCATTCTGTATCCCTCCACCGTAGACGACGCGGCCCGCGATATGGGCAAGAACACCAGCTTTACCTCCGGCGAATACCAATTCGCCATCGAGACGAAGGAAGATCATTGTTTCATCGGGCAATGCGGATTTGTAAAAGTGAACTGGAAAAACCGGGTCGGCGAATTAGCCATCCTGATCGGCGATCAAGCGTATCGCGGAAAAGGCTATGGCGCCGACGCTATTCAGACCCTATGTACCTTCGGCTTCATGGAAATGAACCTGCACAAGATCAAGGCCGTGGTGTTCGATTTCAACGAAGCCGCCCTGCGCTGCTACGAAAAGTGCGGCTTCACGCGGGAAGGCATATTGAAGCAGGAAATCTTCCGTGAAGGCGCGTACCACGATGTGGTCAGTATGGCGCTGTTTCGGCAGGCAAGTTAAAGGACGCTTTAAGTTACAAAGTTCCAAGTTTTAAGTTCCAAGTTCTAAGCCAATAGTGATAAACTAAATTCAGCTTAGAACTTTGAACTTTGAACTTAATGACTTAAACTGCCCATTAGAAAATATCGTATAAAAAAGGAGCAACCTCATGGAATACACAGAAGTCACCATTTCCACCACCACGCGGGGATCGGAGATCGTATCGGATATCCTGCTGCGCCTGGGCGCGGCGGGCACGCAAATCCTTGACCGCGCCGACCTGCCCGACCCCAGCAAACCCACCGCCAACTGGGAACTGATGGATCAGTCCGTGATCGACGCCATGCCGGAGGACGTGCAGGTGAAAGCCTGGTTTGACGAGGACAGCCTGAAAGCCATCATCGGCTCCCTGCGGGAACAGTTGGCGCTGGCAAAGAATCCCGACATGGGCACGCTGAATGTGACCATGCAGGGCGTGAAGGAGGAGGACTGGGCGGAAAACTGGAAGCAGTATTACAAGCCCTTCCGCATTGGCGACCACATGGTGGTCAAGCCCACCTGGGAGCCTTGGGACACCCAGCCCGGCGACCTGATCATCGAGATCGACCCCGGCATGGCCTTTGGCACCGGCACCCACGAGACCACCGCCATGTGCGTGGGCCTGATCGAAAAGTATTACAAGGGCGGCACGCTCCTGGATGTGGGCACCGGCAGCGGCATTTTAGCCATCGCCGCCGCGCGGCTGGGCGCAAAGGGCATCGTGGCCGTGGACATTGACCCGGACGCTGTGCGCGTGGCGAAGGAAAACGTGGAGCACAACGGCTTGCGAGACGCCATCGACGTGCGCAAAGGCGACCTGCTCCAGGGCCTTTCCCAGCAGTTTGATTTCGCCGTCGCCAACATCCTGGCGCCCGTTATCTGCATCCTGGCCGCGCCGCTGAAAAAGCACCTGACCCCCGGCGGCGTCTTCGTCTGCTCCGGCATTATCGCGGAAGCAGAGCAGGATGTGAACCGAGCGCTCCTCCAAGCGGGATATGCCATCGACGAAATCCAGCACAAGGGCGATTGGGTGGCCTTTGCCTGCCACGCTTAATCGAACCGAATAAACGACAAAACCCGGCAGCCTCTTAGCGAAGCCGCCGGGTTTTGCATATCCTTCATTATTGGTTCAGCGCCTCAATGATATGGGGCAGTTCCTTGTCCACCACGTCGTTATCCAACTGGCAGGTGCCGGCGTTGTGATGGCCGCCGCCGCCATATTTCAGGCACAGTTCGCCGATATCCACCTGGGAAGCCTTGTTCACGATGGACTTGCCGATCATGACCGCCGTGTTCTGCTTGCGGAAGCCCCAGGCCACGTGCACGGAAATCTGGGCTTCGGGATAGAGGGCGTAAATCATGAAGCGGTTGCCCGCGTGGATGATTTCCTCATTCCGCAGGTCGAGCACCACGACCTTGCCTTCCACCTTCGCAATGCGCTTGAGCTGCGCCTCGAAGAGCTCCGCCTGCTCGAAATACAGGTCGACGCGCTCCTTCACATCCGGCAGTTTCAGAATGTCGTCGATATTGTGATCCATGCAGTAGGTGATCAGTTCCATCATCAGGTCATAGTTGGAGATGCGGAACTCATGGAAGCGGCCCAGGCCGGTGCGGGCGTCCATCAGGTAATGCAGCAGCACCCATCCCGTGGGATGCAGGATTTCGTCGATGGTGAAATCCGCGCTGTCGCCCTTGTCCACCGCCGCCATCAGCTCGTCGCTGACGCGCGGGAAAGCCTTCTTGCCGCCGTAATAATCGTACACCACGCGCGCCGCGCTGCGGGCGTTGGGGTCGATGATCAGCTTGCCGCCGGTTTCCTGGGCTTTCAGGCGGTCGATTTCGGATTCGTGATGGTCAAACGCCAGGCCCACCCGCGGGTCGTAGGGCAGGTTGGTGGTAATATCGTTCTGGGACAGTTCGATCTTTCCGTCCTGCACGTCCTTGGGATGCACGAACTTTATTTCGTCGATCAGGTTCAATTCTTTCAGCATCATCGCGCAGGCAAGGCCGTCAAAGTCGCTGCGCGTTACCAGGCGTTTTTTCTCTTCCATCGTCATCTACCCCCAATGAAGTTAGTTTCTCTATACTGGATTATAGCATAAAGCAAGAACGTTTTCAAGCGGAATGCGGCGGCAGCGTCAACACGCCGCTGAGCGCGGCAAAGTCCTTGAGGGACAGGGTTTCCCCCCGCGCGCCGGAGGGAATGCCGCACTGGGAAAGCCAGCTTTGCGCCTGTTCTCGGGGCACGCGGAAGGAGGCGATCAGGTTGTTTTCCATGGTCTTTCTGCGCATGGCGAAAGCGGCGGCGGCGACCTTGAAAAACAGCGCCTCATCCGAAACCTCCACCGGCGGCTTTTCGCGGCGCGGCATCACCACAAACGCGCTGTCCACCTTGGGCGGCGGCGTGAACATGCAGGCGGGTACGTCCAGGGCGATTTGTGGGTCATAGAAATACTGGGCGCGAACCGCCAGCATCCCGTAGCCATCCTCCCCCGGCTGGGCCACCATGCGCTCGGCGGCCTCCTTCTGCACCATCACGCTGATGGACTGAATCGGCATCGCGCTGGTGAGCAGCAGGGTCATGAGTTCGGTCGTCAGGTAATAGGGGATGTTCGCCACAATGTGGAAAGGCCCAAGCGGCGCGGTGAGTTCCGGCAGATTCAGGCGCAGCACGTCGCCGTGAACAAGCTGGACGTTTTTGCATCTTTCCAGCGACACCCGCAGGATGGGCAGCAGCGTTTCATCCACCTCGATGGCGACCACCTGGCGGCACCGGGCGGACAGCGCCTTCGTCATTCCGCCCGCGCCCGCGCCGATTTCCAGCACAGCGTCGTCCTTTCCGACGCCGGACAAATCCACCAGCTGCTCAAACAAAGCGTCGTCCGTCAGGAAGTTCTGGCCCAGGCTGCGCTTGGGATGGAAGGCTTCCTTTTTCTCATGGCGCTTATTTCTGTATGACCTGTTCATGCGTTTAAATCCTCTACAAAGCGGACGACCTGTTCCCGGTTTTCCGCGTGGAAATAGGTCGTGCCCATCACCAGCAGGTTCACCCCGGCTTCTTTCAGCAGCGGCGCGTTTTGCAGGTTCACCCCGCCGTCCACAGCGATTTCGCCGCGGAACCCGGCTTTACGCAGGAAGCGGATTTTGTCCACCTGGTCGAGCATGAATTTCTGCCCGCCAAACCCCGGCTCCACCGTCATGACCAGGATCAGGTCCAGATCATCCAGATACGGAAGCAGCGTTTCCGCGCCGGTCGCGGGCTTCACGGACAAGCCCGCTTTCACGCCCAGGCGATGGATTTTCTGGATCAGCCTGTTCATATCCTCCGCGATTTCGCGGTGGAGGATGATGCTGTACGCGCCGAACTGGGCAAACTCGTCCAGATACGGCTCCGGATTGTCCATCATCAGGTGCGCGTCCATCTTCAAATCGGGATAATGCTGTTGAATGGTTTGCAGGAAGAAGGGGCCGAAGGACATGTTCGGCACGAAGTGGCCGTCCATCACGTCCATGTGCAGCCTGTCCAGTCCCTCGCCCAGCATCCGGTCAATGTCCCGGCCCAGGTTCAGCAGGTCAGCAGCCAGCAGCGACGGCGTGAGCTTAATCATATCTTTCCCTCCAAGCCTGGCGGCAGTCCGCCAGCAGGGCATGGTATCTTTCCAGCCGCGCGGGATGGATCGCGCCGTCCTTCGCGGCCTTGAGCACGGCGCAGCCAGGCTCGCTCCCGTGATAGCAGGGCGAAAACCGGCAGGCGCCAACGTAGGGTTCAAACTCGGGATAATAGTCCCGCAGCAGCACGGGGTCAAACACCTCATCCAATTCCAGCAGGCTGAACCCCGGCGTGTCGATCACGGAGATATCGCCGAAGGTGAACAGCTCCGCGTGGCGGGTAGTGTTCTTGCCGCGCTGGATTTTCCGGCTGATATCGCCCGTTTCCTGGGAAAGGCCGAACAGGGCGTTGAGCAGCGTGGACTTTCCGACGCCGCTCTGCCCGGAAAAGCAGCACACGCCGCCGCTGAGATACGCTTTCAGACTGTCCACGCCCTGCCCGCTCTGCGCGCTGACGGCGAACACATTGAGGTTCGCCCCGGCGTACATGGCCCGTGCCAGCGCGGCGGTTTCCTCCGCACGGGGCAGGTCGCCCTTGTTCAGGATCAGCACGGGCCTGATCCGCTGCTTCTGCGCGAAAATCAGCAGCTTGTCCACCAGCATCCAGTCCGGTTCCGGCGTGGGAGCAACCACGATGCAAAGCAGCGTCACGTTCGCCACCGGCGGGCGCAGGCACTGGCTTTGGCGCGGCAGAATCTCTTCCACCCAGCCGTCCTCTTCTTTCCCCTCTTCTTTTCCTTCGCCCGGCGTGAACAGCACCCGGTCGCCCACCAGCGGGGAGATTTTCTGCCTGCGAAACTTTTTCTTCGCCCGCAGCACAAACTCCTGGCCCGCTTCGTCGCGCACGGTATAGAACCCGCCGCGGCCCCGCACGATCACCCCTTGCATCATGGCGACGCCTCCTGGCCGGCGGGCGAAGCGGTTTCCGCCGGTTCCGCGGTCACGGCGGCGGCGTTTTCGCTGGCCACATAGACCGCCAGCGTCACTTGGGTCTGCTGCATTACCTGGTCGCCCGGCTTGTATTCGTTGGAATCGCTGTCCGAAATAAACTGGGCGGCCACGCGCTCAAACTGCTTGGCGTCGTCCACGGGGATTTCCCGGATTTCCAGCAGCGTCAGCTTCATCTGCTGGATCATGAACAAGGCGTCCTTGCGCGTCATGCCCACGAAGTCCGGCAGGGTCACGCTCCCGCCGCTGAGCACCACCTGCACCACCGTGCCGTTCGGCATCGTTTCGCCCGGCAGCGGATTTTGGGACAGCACCGTATCCCACGCCGAGGTGGAAAGCGACCTTTCCGGCAGCGCCAGCAGGGTAAAGCCCAGGCGGTCGAGTTCCTTTCTGGCAGTGTCCACAGGCGAACCGATGAGGTTTGGAATCTGCTGTTCCTCCGGGCCGGTGGAAACGGTGAGGCAGAGCGTTTCGCCCTTGCGCATGACCGTTCCGTATTCCGGCGACTGCATGATCACCGTGCCCGTGGGCTTGATGGCGTCGCTCGTGCGGGTGATTTCCACGGCCAGCCCGGCGCGGATGGCCAGGCGCTGGGCGTCCACCTCCGTTTCATCCAGGCAGTACGGCGCTTCGGTGGTGTTGACCACCTGGTCGTAGATGCGCGAAGCGCCCCAGAACATCCCGGCAATCGCCAGCACGATCAGCGCGGCCGCGCCGACGCGCGGCGCAATGTCACGCCACGAACGAACCGCGCGCTGCTTCCCGGTATTGCCCGTATGGTATTCCAGGCTGGGGATCGGCTGATCCGGCAGGCGCGTCATCCAGGTGCCGTCCGGTTCCTGCAAAGCGCGGTGCAGATCCTGCGCCATTTCCAGGGCGCTCTGGTAGCGCTGGGCGGGCTGCTTTTCCATGGCCTTTTCCACCACGCGCTCCATGGCGGGCGGAACGGCGGGATTGATTTCGGAAATGGGGCGGGGCTTGCTGCCGATGTGCTGCATGGCGACCGCCACCGGCGTTTCCCCGTCGAAGGGGGGCTTGCCCGTGAGCATCTCATAGAGCACCACGCCCACGCTGTACAGGTCGCTGGCCGCCGTGACCGGCTTGCCCTGCGCCTGTTCCGGCGAAAAGTAATGCACGGAGCCCATCACGCTGTCCTCCTGGCTGACGGTGTCCCAGCCCGCCACGCGGGCGATGCCGAAGTCCGCCACCTTGATCAGCCCATCCTTATGCACCAGCACGTTCTGCGGCTTGATATCCCGGTGGATGATGCCGTTCTTGTGGGCGTGCTGCAAGGCGGACAGGATGCGGATGCCGATCTGCGCCGCCACGGTGGGCGGCAGCGCGCCCTTTTGCCGGATGACTTCCTTCAGCGTGCGGCCCTGCACGTATTCCATCACCAGGTAACGCATGTTGTCCGCCTGTCCCACGTCCAGGAGGTTGACGATATTATGATGGCTCATGCGGCTGGCCGCCAGCGCCTCCCGCTGGAAACGGCTGGAAAATTCGGCGTCCTGGTTGTATTCTGGCCGCAGGATCTTGACCGCCACGGAATGGCCCGTTCTGCGGTCGATCGCCCGATACACCAGCGCCATGCCGCCTTTGCCGATAAATTCAACCAGCTCATAGCGGTTGTCCAGCACCTTGCCGATCATGGGGCCACCTCCGCAAGAACCACGGAAATGTTGTCCCGGCCGCCGCCCTCAAGCGCCAGGTTCAAAAGCACGTCGGCCGCTTCCTCCAGGGAGGGATGTTTCCTCAGGAGATAGAGCATTTCCTCGTCGCGGATGTATTCGCTCAGCCCGTCCGAACAGAGCAGGTACAGGTCGCCCGGCTTCTTATCCAGTTCCTCCACGTCCACCTCGATGGTTTCGGCTGTGCCGAGCGCGCGGGTGATGATGTTGCGGTAGGGATGCACGCGGGCTTCTTCCTCGGTGATCAGGCCCTTGCGCACCATTTCGGCCACCATGGAATGATCCTGGCTCACCTGGCTGATGCTCTTTTTGCGGACGCGGTAGGCCCGGCTGTCGCCCACATGGCCGAGCAGCACGCGGTCATCGTCCTCCCAGATCAGGGTCATGGTGGTGCCCATGCCGCTGTAATCGGGGTTGTTTAGCTGCTCCTCATAAATCAGGGCGTTGGCTTCCTCGATGGCGGATTGCAGCAATTTGGGGGACGGGGCCTGATTCCGCAGCAGCCGTTCCACCACGCTGACCGCCATTTTGCTGGCAACGTCGCCCGCCTTGTGGCCGCCCATGCCGTCCGCCACGCCGTAAACGCCGTATACGCCGGGCAGCACCAAAAGCGCGTCCTGGTTGGAGGCGCGCACGTTGCCGATGTGGGTTCTGGCTGCCGAAATCATGATTGACCCTCCCGCAGTACTTTCTTTCGCAATTGGCCGCACGCGCCCTCAATATCGTCGCCCATTTCCCGGCGGCGCGTGGCGGAGATGTGGCGTCTTTCCAGGACGGATAAAAAGGCCTGTACCTGTTTTTCTGTTACGCCGAACAGGTTTCTTTCCTTCACTGTGTTTAAAGGAATCAGGTTCACGTGGCACTGCATCCCGCGCAAGCGGCCCGCCAGTTCCTCCGCGCATTCGGGCGAGGCGTTCACGTTGTCGATCAGCGCGTATTCAAACACCACGCGGCGGCCCGTTTTCTCGATATAATACCGGCAGGCGTCCAGCGTTTCCTCGATGGTGTAGCGCTGGGCGACGGGCATGATCTGCCGCCGGATTTCGTCGTTCGGCGCGTGGAGGGACAGCGATAATGTGACCGGCAAGCCCTCCTCCGCGAACCGCTTCATCTGCGGAACCAACCCACAGGTGCTGACGGAGATATGCCGCAGGCCGATATTTAATCCGTCGGGATGCGACACCAGCCGCAGAAAGCGGACCACATCGTCATAGTTGTCCATGGGTTCGCCGCTGCCCATGAGGACGATATTGTGCACCCGCTCGCCCTCCATCGTCCGGTTGGCGCACTGCACTTCCCCCAGCATTTCAGCGGCGGTCAGGTTCCGGACGCACCCGTCCAGCGTACTGGCGCAGAAGCGGCAGCCCATCTTGCAGCCCACTTGGGTGGAAATGCACAGCGTCGCGCCGTAGTGGTAGCGCATCAGCACGCCCTCCACGCAGTTGCCGTCCGGCAGGGCGAAGAGGAATTTCTGTGTTCCGTCCAGCTTGGACACCCGCGTTTCCCGGATGGCGACCGGCTGGTCAATGCCCCTTTCCCTGAGCTTTTCCCGAAGGGCCAAGGAGAGATTGGTCATCTCCTCAAACCTCGCGCCCTTGTGCAGCCAGGAAAACACCTGGCCCGCCCGGAAAGGTTTTTCTCCCATTTCGGATAAAGCCTGTTTCAGTTCCTCCGGGTACAGGCCCATCCATTGTATCTGCTTGTTTTCCATTATTTTATCCGGCGCATCCGCGCGATGAAGAAGCCCTCCACGCCGTCCCGATGGGGCAGCAGTTGGAGCCCGGTATCCGTGTATTCTTTGCGGAACTTTTCGTCGATGGCGTCAGGCAGGGGCGAAAGAACGAACTCCGGATGCTTTTGCAGGAAGCGCTTCACCTGTTCCCCGTTTTCCTCCGGCAGCACGCTGCACGTGGAATACACCAGCGTGCCGTTGCGCTTCACGTACTGGCAGCAGGTGTCCAGCAGCTTTTCCTGAATCCCCGTCAGTTCCTTCACCGATTCCGGGCTTGCGCGGTACTTGATATCCGGCTTGTTGTCCATGACCCCCAGGCCCGA
>CADAKE010000096.1 GCA_902788445.1 uncultured Eubacteriales bacterium | reverse complement strand
GATGATCTATATCGTGCTGCCCCAGGCGGCGAAGAGCGCCCTGCCCGCCATGTGCAACGAGTTCATTTCCCTGATCAAGGAAACCTCCGTGCTGTCCTATATCGCCCTGACCGAACTGACCAAGGCGGGCGACTACATCCGCTCCCGCACGTTCTCGGCCTTCACGCCCTACATCGTGTCCGGCCTCCTGTACCTGATCGTCACGCTGACCCTGACGACGCTGATCGGCAAGCTGGAAAGGAGGCTGCGCAACAGTGACCACTGATGTGATTATTTCCGTGAAGGATTTGGAAAAGCATTTCAACGACGGCGAATTGAAAGCCCTGCGGGGCGTGAGCGCCGACATTCACAAGGGCGAAGTGGTGGTGGTGATCGGGCCCTCCGGCAGCGGGAAGAGCACCTTCCTGCGCTGCCTGAACCTGCTGGAAATGCCCACGAAGGGAAAGATCACCTTTGAGGGCGTGGACATTACCGATCCCAAGGTGAACATCAACGTCCACCGCCAGAAAATGGGCATGGTGTTCCAGCACTTCAACCTGTTCCCGCACATGACGGTGCTCAGGAACATGACCCTCGCGCCCATGAAGCTGCTGAAAAAAAGCAAGAAGGACGCGGAAGAAAAGGCCATGGGCCTGCTGAAGCGCGTGAACCTGGAAACCCGCGCCGACGCCTATCCCAGCCAGCTTTCCGGCGGGCAGAAGCAGCGCATCGCCATCGTGCGCGCCCTGTGCATGGAGCCGGAAGTGATGCTCTTTGACGAGCCCACCTCCGCCCTCGACCCCGAAATGGTGGGCGAGGTGCTGGACGTGATGAAGCAGTTGGCGAAAGACGGCATGACCATGGTGGTGGTCACCCACGAAATGGGCTTCGCCCGCGAGGTGGCCGACCGCGTGCTGTTCATGGACGAGGGCCAGATCGTGGAGGAGGGTACGCCCGACGAAATCTTCTCCCATCCCCAGCAGCAGAGGACGAAGGACTTCTTGAATAAAGTGCTGTAAGCGATGGCTTGAAGCATTTTTCAAGGACACTTTAAGTTATTCAGGCAATAGGCATTAGTAAATAGTGATTTACAATAGTAACTTGAAGCACACTTTCAACTTTTTTCCTAATGCCTATTGCCTATTGCCTAATGCCTAATGCCTTTTCTTCCTTAAAGTCTCCTTTCCGCAAACAAAAAAGCCGCCCGGTTCCTGTTCATTCAGGAGCCGGGCGATTTTTTAGAATCCCCAGGGCAGGTAGGCCGCCAGCACGGCAAAGACCACGGCGGGGAGCATGTTGGCCACACGGACTTTCTTGCCCCAGACCAGGTTGACGCCGACGCAGAAAATGAGAACGGAGCCGATCAGGGAAAGGTAAGCGATGGCCAGGTCGGTCATGATGGGGGAGATGAGGCGGGCCAGCAGGGTGACGGCGCCTTCAAACAGGAAAACGGGAATGGCGGAGAAGGCGCAGCCCTTGCCCATGGACGAGGTCATTACCGCGACGATGATAAAGTCCAGCACCGATTTGACCGCGAGGGTGGAGTAATCGCCTAAAATGCCGTCCTGAATCGAGCCGACAATTCGCCATCGCGCCGATGCAGACCGTGAGGGACGTGGTCACAAAAGCGTTCACGAACTCCTTGTCCCCGCTGTTGCCGGACTTTTGCTTCAGCCATTCCCCGAAGCGCTCAAAGCCTTTTTCGATGCCGAGCAGTTCGCCGACCATGGTGCCGATAGCCAGGCACAGCACCACCAGCATGGATTTTCCGCTGACGAGGTTTCCTCCGTCGATTTGCAGCATCCCCTGCATCGCCTCGGCGATGGCGATAAACATCGTGCTGATGCCGCAGGCTTTCGTTAAAGCGTCCTGCTGCTCGGCGCGGAACAGCTTGCCCGCAAAATGACCGACCAGGCCGCCCGCGACGATGCTGACGCTGTTGATCAAAGTTCCAATTCCGATCATGCGATCTCTCCTGAAAAAAGTTTATTCCCGGGGAATGCGGTACAGCGCGCAGGCGTTATTCCAGGTGATTTCCGCCATCTCCTCCACCGGCAGGCCGCGCAGCTCCGCCAGCTTGTTCAGGGTGTAAACCACGTTGGCGGGCTCGTTGCGCCGTCCGCGCTTGGGCTCGGGCGCCAGGTAGGGGCTGTCCGTTTCCACCAGCAGACGGTCGAGGGGTACTTCCTGGGCGGCGGCCTGGAGGTGCGGCGCCTTTTTGAAGGTCAGCGGCCCGGCGAAGGAGATATAAAAGCCCATCTTCACATACTCCCGGGCGGTTTCCGGGCTGCCGGAAAAGCAGTGGATGATGCCGGACGGCAGCTGTTTACAGCGCCTGAAAAAGTCCACCATGTCGCCGTGCGCGTCGCGGATATGGAAAATGACCGGCACGTCCAGTTGAACGGCCAGTTCCACCTGCTCCGCCATCACGCGCTTTTGCACATCCCTGGGGGAGAGGTCGTAATAATAATCCAAGCCGATTTCGCCCAGCGCGATCACGCGGGGCAGGGCAAGCATGTGGGCCAGCGTGTCCAGATAATCGGCAGGCGCGTCCTTGGCTTCATGCGGATGCACGCCCGCGGCGGCGAAAACGGCGTCGTGGGTGGCCGCGATGTCGATACACCGCTGGGAGGAAGGCAGGTCGCTGCCCACGCATACGCAGCACTTCACCTCCGCATCCAGCATCCGCTGGTACGCTTCCTCACGGTCTTCGTTGAACTTTTCATCATCCAAATGGCAGTGGGTGTCAAATACACGCACGGGAAAGCTCCTTTTCGTTTTAGAGTTATCGAAGGCAAAGGACACTTTAACGCAGATAGGAGTTAGGAGAGAGGAGATAGGAGTTATATTATGCTTTCAAAAATACAAGCCGGACCTCCGTCTTTTGATCCGGTTATATTTATCTCTTATCTCCTATCTTCTAACTCCTATCTTAATGATTGAAATTGTTCTTGAAACTGCATATGGCTGAATGAATGCCCTTCTACATGCAAAAAGCCCGGCGCGGCGCGCCGGGTTGAGCATTCAGGGATTATTCAAACAGCGCGGTTTCCGCTTTCAGGATGTGCTGCTGATCTTCAATCAGCCGCTGGAAGCGTTCGCGGTAATCCTTGGCGGCGGCTTTCAGTTCGTCCACTTCCTTGAGCAGAGAATTGCGCTGGTCCTCCAGGGAACCGATTTGCTCGGCGGCCTTCTGCTTGGCTTCATCCAGAATATCCTGGGCCTCCTGCTTGGCGTCGGCCAGGGTTTCGTCATAGAGCTTCTGGGCGCGGGCCAGCAGCTTTTGCGCGGACTGGCTCGCTTCTTCGCGCTGGGGCGCGGGCTCCTCTTTCTTGACCGCGACCGGCGCGGGAGCGGGAACGGGAACCGGAGCGGGAGCAGGCACCACGGGCGCGTTGACGGGCATGGCGGCGGGCGCGTAGGCGTTGGCCTGGGCGGACTGGCTTAACCGCTGGTTCAGGGTAGCGATTTCTTCCTGCAAGGCGACCATTTCATCACAGATTTCATCCAGAAATTCGTCCACTTCGCTGGGATCGTAGCCCCGCATTTTGATTTTAAATTCTTTTTCTTCGATCATCGCAACGGTAATAGCCATAGTCATTGCTCCTTTCCGATTCTTGGGGTAGGCGATTAAAAAGGGGAAAAACCATTCTGTACACAGGTCAGAAGAAGATGCCCAGAATCATGCGGGCCAGATAGCACAGCGCCGCGGCGCCCAGCGGGCCCAAGTCAAACTTGAACTGACGATCCGGGAACAGGCGGGCAACAAGGCGGTTTCCCATGCGGATACCCGGCTCGCAGAAGCGCGCCAGCGTCGCCATCCAGGGGCGCTGCGGGCCGCCGATGTAAGGAAGTGCGAACATCACCAGCTGCATCAGCGCGTACACGCTCAGCAGAAACCGAATCATCCGAATCACAGCCATGGCCAGTTCCTCCTCATCTTATGCATATACGATTGAATTTCCGATTTTCAGGTTACTGCGCGGCAGCGGCCTGCTCGTCAGGGGCGTAGCCCGTTCCGGCGGGGCGGTTAGAGAAAGCGGGAATGGCGGAATCCTGCGGCATGGGCCGCTGATAGAATTCCTGGGCGGGCTGTTCAGGCGCGGCGGTACGCGGGGTGAAATCCTGCTGCTGGCCGCTGTAAGAGGGCTGCTGGCCGTAAGGCTGCTGCGCGGGCTGCAAGGGATTGGTATACATGGGCTGCTGGGGCGCGGCGTATTGGTTCGGCTGGTAGCCCTGCGCCTGCCCACGGACGGGGCCAGCGTTCATCCGGTTGGTCGCCTGATCCGCGAACACAGCCAGGGCGCTGGGAGCCAGCAGGTAAACGCCGTAGCGGGACACCTTCGTGATGGTGGCGGTCAGGGAATAGCACGCGCCGCTCAGCGTGTCCACCAGTCGGCGCATATCGCCGGGGTTCGTGATGTTTTCCATCACGATCAGCACCGCGTCGCCGTTGCGGAGCAGAGTGATCGCGCTGCGGCAGTCGCTCATGCCGCGGGCGTTGATGACGCGGGCGGTAAGCATACCGGGCGTTTGCTGCTGCGCGCTTTCCTGAACGGGGGCCTGCGCCGTCTGCTGGGGCGGGTTGTTATTGCCAAAGTCCACCTGAACCACGTTGCTGGCGTGCTGGGCGCTGCGGCGGAAACGGGACTGCTGCTGCGGCTGTTCCTGCTGTACGCTGTACTGCGGCTGGAAGGTTTGTTGGGGCTGGACGTTCTGCGCGGCCTGCTGCTGAGGAAAGACGGGCTGATAGGTTTGCTGGTATCCGCCGTAATACGGCTGCTGCTGCGCGGGCTGCTGATAGCTCGGCCACTGCGCGTTCTGCGTCGGCTGGGGAGGCGTGGGCTCTTGGCTTGTGAAGGCCCGTTCCTGCCGGGGAGCGGAAGGAACATCCTTGCCCTCATAAAAGAAATTGGAATACATACTGGAAATTTTGTTTTTCACGTTCGTGAAAAGATCCGCGAAAGCCATGCCTGAAATCCTCCTGCCGTTTTATCGAAATAAAGCTGATCCCACGCGCACCATGGTGGCGCCGCAGCGCGCGGCCAAAGCGTAATCCTGGGACATGCCCATGGAAAGTTCTGTCATATCGGTGTTTGCGACGGCCTCCTGCCGACACTCGTCCAGCAGCGCGCGCATCCGGGTAAAATACTTGAGGATCACGTCCTCCGCCGCGCCCAGGGGCATCATCGTCATGAGCCCTTTTACCTCAAGCCCGGGCAGCTTCGCGCAGTCCCGCAGGAAAGGAAACAATTCTTCCTCCGTCACGCCGCCCTTCTGCGGCTCCCGGGCGATATTGACCTGGAGCAGCACGGGCATCCGAATCCCCGCCTTCTGCGCCTGGCGGTCAATTTCCTGGGCCAGGGACATGTGATCCAAAGAATGAATCAAACATACATCCTTTATTATATATTTAACTTTGTTGGATTGCAACTGTCCAATGAGGTGAATTGAAAATTTTCCTTCCAGGAAGGGCAGCTTTTCCCGCAGGGACTGCACCCGGTTTTCCCCGATGTCGGTCACGCCGCATCCGGTCAGCGGAAGGATTTCGTCCACTGTGGAATACTTCGTCACCGCGATCAGCTTGGGACACCGTCCCCAGGGTTCGCTCTCCCGTTTCAGGGTTTCCATCACCCGGGACACACGATCTTGCAGCATGGTTTGCCTCCGTATCGGAGTTCTAAGCTTGAAGTTCAAGTTCCAAGTTCTAAGTTTTAAGTTCCAAGCGAAATATTGTCCTATTTGCCAGCTGCCATACAGCTTAGAACTTGGAACTTAGAACTGTTTTCAAAACAGCCTCACCCGCACGCCCTCATACACCACTTCGGGCTTATCGGGAATCACATAGGCGTAAGCGCCGTCGTCGGAGATAGAAAGCTCCTCCACGCCTGTCCAATACTCGCCGCCTTCGGTGGAGATCACGACGCCTTTTCGCCCGTTCTGCACATAGATCGCGTTGGCGGGCACCGTGAGGCTGGACATGTTTTCGTTCAGGCGGATCTGGCATTGGCGCAGGTACATGAGGTTCGGAAGGAAGGAAACGTCGTTCACCTCCAGCCGCACCAGCAGTTCGCCGCCGGAACGCGCGCTGTCGATCACCGTGACGGGCAGGGGATGATTGTCAAAGCTCTCAATTACCAGGTTCAGGTTCTGGCCGTTGAGCGGCGTTCGATCCTGCTTATGCAGCAGCGCCAGCACCACCCATTTGTCCTCGCGCACCAGGCGGTACACATCGACGGCGTTGCGGCTGGTGACGCTGGTTTCCAGCGTGGGTACCTGGCCGTTGTACATGGCCCGCACCTGCGTGGGGCTGTAATCGGTATAGGTGTTCATGTTCAGCGCTTTTTCAAATCCGTCGGTGTAGAAGCTCACCAGCCCGTCGGCCGGGGCGGCGAACTGCTTGGTCCAGGTGGAAATGCGCTGAAGCTGGGTGTTTTCGTCGTCGTACAGGCGGCTCAGCTTTTGCTCGTCAGGATACTTCTGCTTGATGTACAGCTGCTGCCTTTCCATCGCTTCCTTGAGCAGCTTTTCCTGCGCGCTCACGCTGCCCTGCGCGCCCTGCACCAGGCGCTGCACTTCCATTGCCCTGGAAAGCACCTGGGTTCTCAGGTTCAGGATGGTGGTGTCCGAGGTGGCACCGTCGATGAGCAGTTTGTGGTAGTCCTTGATCTGGTCGCGGTAACGCTTGAGCGTCGTCCACTCCTTGGCGCTGAAGCCGGAGGTGTAGATGGTGGCGACCATGTCGCCGCGCTTGACGCGGCTGCCTTCGTCCACCAGGTAGTCGATCTGGGACACGTTTTCCTGCACGTCCACCGTCTCGTTCCGCACGAGCACGGCGTCGCCGGTGTAAGAAGCGGACATGGAGCTGTACTGCACGATGCCGTACTGCGTCTGTCCGGGCGTCAGCATACGCCAGATGAAGAAGCCGCCTGCCGCCAGCACGGCGATGATCAGCACGGCCAGCCACCATTTGGGGCCGGAACGCCGGGGACGGGGCACGCCGGTCTTTGGCATCTGGTAGCCCGTGGACGGCGCGGGCATTCCGCTGGAAGCGGGAGGGGTGTCTTCATAATAACCGGGATTGCCGGGCTGGGGAATGCTTCCCGTTTCCGCGCCGGGCATCGCCTGGCCGCCGGAAACATAATAAGGCGGCTGCATACTCGGGTCGGGCGCGATTTGCGCGGGCGGGGGCGCGGCGCCGGGCATCGGCCCGGCATTGTTCTGCTGCCCCGGCACGGGCCGCTGTACCCATTGATTCAGCATCGGCGGCTGATCCCACATGGACGGGCCGGAGCCCATCCCATTTTGATTTCCGCCCTGCGGATAAGAACCTTGTGGGGGCTGCATGATTTCCTCCAACTGAAAAGGATAACTCTGATTAATTCGTCAGGCTGTGAAGAAAATCCTTCTTTTTTACAAAAGTTTTGCGGATTTGAGAAAATTTCCAGATTTAGGGAGAAGGGATTAGGGAATAGGCATTAGTAAATAGTGATCTACGATAGTTACTTAAAACGTAATTTCAATTTTTTCCCAACCCGGATAAAACGGAATCGTGTGGAGTGTGTAGAGTGGAGTGTGGAGTTGAACTCATGTTTTTGCTGAACGGTGAAGGAAGAACAGCTTTTGTGGAATCGAAAACATAACTCCACACTCCGCACTGAACAACCTTCGGACTTTTTTCCATTTTGCAAATTCTTTCACTTATAAGTGGCCTATTGCCTATTGCCTACTGCCTAATGCCTAATCCCTAATCCCTATTGCCTCAGCACCTTCATCGTCTCCCGCAGCGTTTCCCCAATCGGCTGGTCAATGAGCAGGTCGGCCTGGCGATCCAGATGCGTGGGGGAGCGGTTGATAATGACCAGCCTGCCGCGGTAATTCTGGACGAAGCCCGCCGCGGGGTACACGGCCAGGGACGTGCCGCCGATGATGAGCAGGTCGCTGGCGGCGATGGCCTCCAGCGCGTCCTCAATGGCGTCGGACGGCAGAGATTCTTCATATAATACCACCGCTGGCTTGATCACGCCGCCGCAGGCGCAGCGGGGCACGCCGTCGCTTTTGAGAAGATCTTCCAAAGAATAGGGCTTGCGGCAGCGGGTGCAGAAGTTTTTGTGCACCGTGCCGTGCAATTCGATCACGTGCTGGCTGCCGGCCGCCTGGTGCAGACCGTCGATGTTTTGGGTAATGACGGCGGTCAGGATGCCCATGCGCTCCAGCTCGGCCAGCGCCTCGTGGGCGGCGTTCGGTTTGGCGTCCGGGAAGAGCATCTTTTTGCGGTAGAAGCGGTAAAACTCCTCCGTGTTGTTCATGAAAAAGGTGTGGCTGAGGATCGTTTCCGGGGGATAGCGCCACTCCTGGTTGTACAGCCCGCCGGTGCTGCGGAAGTCCGGGATGCCGCTTTCCGTGGATACGCCCGCGCCGCCGAAAAACACCGCGCGTTTGCATTCCTTCAGCATGTGGGCCAGGCGCTCCTGTTTGCTCATGTCCATATTCAATGCCTCCCTGCCGTGTATTGCGAAGGTGCCCGGGGGAGAGGTTTTTCCCCGCCCGGCGCTTCGCCTCCTTTTGTGCATATTATGCCCCCGCGCCCGGCGATTGTCAAGAAAAAATGGAATGTTCCCGGCTGAATCGTACCAATGAATACATACATAGCACAAAGAAAGAAACAAATATTTGTTAGATTTTCAGGATAGAAAAGTCAGGAAAAATTGTGTATAATAAGTCCATCCGAAAGGGAGGCGCATGTACGCCCGACCCGGAAGAATATCACGAAACGATTTGAAGGAGGATTCATCATGTCCAGCGTATCTCTGCAGCACATTTACAAAGTCTATGCCGGCGGCGTCACTGCCGTGAGCGACTTCAACCTGGATATCGAAGACAAGGAATTTATCGTGCTGGTCGGCCCCTCCGGCTGCGGCAAGTCCACCACCCTGCGCATGGTCGCCGGCCTGGAAGAAATCTCTGACGGCGAACTGTACATCGGCGACAAGCTGGTCAACGACGTCGCGCCCAAGGACCGCGACATCGCCATGGTGTTCCAGAACTACGCTCTGTATCCTCATATGACCGTTTATGACAACATGGCGTTCGGCCTGAAGCTGCGCAAGACCCCCAAGGATGAAATCAAGCGCCGCGTGGAAGAAGCCGCCCGCATCCTGGACATCGCCCACCTGCTCAACC
>CADAKE010000095.1 GCA_902788445.1 uncultured Eubacteriales bacterium | reverse complement strand
TCAACTTCAACGGCAAGGAAATGCCCGTGATCGCCGACGCGACCTGGGAAGAACTGTGGGCCAAGGCCAACGGCAACTACACCAACTACGCCCGTCAGTACCTGGGCTCCACCCTGAGCTTCATGAAGAGCCAGGCCTTCGAGTATCAGTGCACCTGCGACGCCGGCAAGGAAGGCGCGGGCAAGATCTCCATGGCCATCGCCCTGGGCACCATCAAGCATCCCGAGCTGGCCATCGCCGAGAATCCCTGGTACACCTCCGTGCCCACCGTGCTGCCCACCACCAAGAACGAGAACCAGCAGCTGGGCGATTACACCGACCTGAACAGCAAGTTCCAGGCTGGCAAGGATCAGGAGAACGCGCTGGTTGATATCATCGCCAAGGGCTTCACCGCCGAAGGCATGGGCGACGCTGAAGAAGCCGCCGAAACCGTGCAGGACAACATGATGGGCGTGCAGTACCTGGATATCAAGGAAGGCGCCTGGGAAGCCCTGCTGGACTACTACGAAGAAATGACCAAGTAATTTCAACCAACGAACTTTTTGCTGCCTGCCCGGGGGTCCGCCCCCGGGCGGCGGCCATGGATAGTTTACAAGCTCAGGAGGTTAGTCGACTATGTATAAGAAACAAATGAAAGCGCAGAAGATCCTGTGCGTGGGCCTGCTGATCGTCTGCGCGCTGATCTTCCTCTATTCCTTAGGCATTATGACGGACCTCTATGACGCGCTGTACAATACGATCCGCAACCCGGAAAAGCTGGATAAAACCACCGTGACCGGCTCCCGGATCTATTACGACATGCAGGGGTTCAACCGGGATTTCCTGCATCTGTCCATCGGGATGATCCTGCTGTGCGTGGTGCTGTTCATCACGAACACCCACACCCGCAGGAAATACTACATCGGCAATTATGCCGCCGTGACGCTTGTGACCGCGGGCGGCGTGGGCTTCTCCGCCTGGGCGCATGAGCAGATCGAATTCTACAAGGCCCAGTTCCTGCAAATCAACTTTGAGGAATTGGCGGAGAACGCCGCAAAGAAGAAAAGCCTGTACACAGATTCCACCTTCTGGTTCGATATACACTATGTGGTCTTCGGCCTGCTGCTGCTTGGCATCGTGCTGTTGATCGCAAATGTGATTTGGAAATGCGTGCTCATGAAAGCAGAACGATCCCTGATCAAACAGGGGAAGGAGGCAACCGTATGACGCAAGCCATCGAGGATCGTGACATCCAGCTGGACAGGATGCAATATGTGAAAAACACAAGCTCCTCGCGGCTGTGTTACCTGGGCATCCTGCTGAATGTTCTGTATTTCGTTTCCATATATAAGTCCGACGTGGGCTCCTGGTATTACCAGATCCTGGTCGGCGCTTCCATCGTTTACAACCTGCTGTTTATGCTGATGGTGTTCCTGGCGTCGGAGGGCGTGAAGAACTACCAGCAGAATTATTCCACCCTGCTGTTCGGCTTGGGCATTGGGCAGATCGTGCGCATCTTCATCCTGCCCCTACAGGCGCACCAGGCCGTGGTGAAGGTAAGCGGCGCGGAAACCATTGTGATGCAGAATCCCCAGTTCATCCGCGTGATCATTTATCTGGCCGGTTCCGCCGCCTGCCTGATCGCCGCCGCCGTGATCAATCTCAACAAAAGCCGCGCCCTGGCCGCGCACCTTGCGGGCAAGAGCGCCACACAGGCGTAAGGAGGGGCAACATGGCAGAATTGAGTTTACAGCATATCGACAAGATATACGACAACAACGTCCAAGCCGTGTTCGATTTCAACCTCCACGTGAACGACGGGGAGTTGATCGTGCTGGTCGGGCCTTCCGGCTGCGGCAAGTCCACCACCCTGCGCATGGTCGCGGGCCTGGAGGATATTTCCCGGGGTAAGCTGCTCCTGGATGGGAAGGACATTACCGCCGCTCCCGCCAAGGATCGTGACATGGCCATGGTGTTCCAGAACTACGCCCTGTACGGCCACATGACGATCTATGAAAACATGGCGTTCTCTCTGACCCTGCGGAACGAGAATCCCAACGTCATTCATAAAAAGGTGCTGGCCGCGGCTGAGATCCTGGGCCTGACCACCCAGCTGAACAAGAAGCCTGCCCAGCTTTCCGGCGGCCAGCGGCAGCGCGTTGCCATGGGCCGCTCCATCGTCCGCAACCCCAAGGTGTTCCTGTTTGACGAACCGCTTTCCAACCTGGACGCCAAGCTGCGCGGCGCCACCCGGCGCGAGATCCTGCTGCTGCATAAGCGCTTGCAGGCCACCATGCTGTACGTCACCCACGACCAAACCGAGGCCCTGACCCTGGCGGACAGGATCGTCTGCATGTCCATGGGCCATGTGCAGCAGGTGGGCACACCGTTGGAATTGTACGATACGCCCAACAACATCTTCGTGGCCAGCTTCATCGGCCTGCCGCCCATGAACTTCTTCGACGTGGTGTTTGAGGACGGCGTGCTGAAAGGCAAGGGCTTTGAGGCCGAACTGACGGACGAGCAGAAGGATATCCTGTCCAATTACGTCCATAAGCAGATCGTGCTGGGCGTGCGTCCCGAGGATATTGCCGAGGGCGGCAGCACACCCATGCTGGTGACGGCCAACGAAAACCTGGGCATGAACACGCTGGTGCACGGCTACATCGGCGACCGGGACGGCAACCGCGTGTCCGCCAAGCTGCGCGGCTGGGCGAACCATAAGAGCGGCGATAAGATCACGATTTCGTTCAACAAGATGCACTTCTTCGATAAAGAAACCACCAATGCCATCCGGAAGGAGGCGCAGTGACCATGGCGAAAAATCCGTCCGGCCTGAAGGAATTCTGGCGTAAGCGCCTGGTGTCCTTAAAACGCAAGCCCCACATGATCCCGCTCGTGGTGATGGCGATCGCGTTCGTGTACTACTCCCTGAACCTGACCCACATCTCCGACACTACCGCCCGTATCCAGGGCCAGGGCATGGGCCTGGCTGGCTTTGCCACCATGCTGTTTTCCATGCTGTCGCTGGTGTGCTTCCTGAACGCTTTCCCGCACCGCAAGAAGGTCAATATCCCGATGCTGGCGCTGATGCTGATCATGGTCGGCATCGTGATCTACTGCGACATTTATTACGGCGGCCGCATCACCTACGCCATCACGCGCGAGGAAAACCGTATCGACCCGACCGGTTCTAACTCCTTTATCAGCGCCGCGCAGAGTGTGCTCGTGGTGCACCAGATCATCCTGTATGTGGGCGTTGCGCTGCTGGCGCTGCTGCCCGTGTACAGCAAAGCCCTCAAGAAGATCAACACCAACATCGACGTGGAAGAAAACGGCAGCATGGCCAAGATTGATATCAGCGGCGAGGATGCCTGACGCTCCATGGCGAAGAAACAAAAACAGCCCCCGAAGAAAGCCGAGGAGCGCTCCGCCGCCGATTACTATAAGCTGAACACCAAGGCGGTGGACGACCTGATCCACGCGACGGAGGAAAACTCCCCGCCCGTGAGCAAGGAGGAACTGCGCAAGTACCGCGCGGGCGGCCGCCTGGCAATGGCGGACTGGCTGAAAGCGGTGCTGCTGAAAATGTGGTTCGGCGGCGTGGTGTGCTACTTTATCGTGTGGGGCCTGGGCATGTATGTGGGAAGCCAATTGGATCTGCTGGTCATCACAGGCATCGCCCTGGGCTTCGTCACCGACCTGATCACCAACAACATCTTCCGCTTTATCGCCAAGCCCAAAGGGGCGAACGACTGCTGGATGATGTTCCCGAAAAAGAACTACGTGTTCCTGCCGCTGAATGTGCTGTACGCGCTGCTGCTCGTGTTCTGTGTGGTGACGACGTACAATGCCATCAACGCTGTTCTCGTCGGCTTCTCCGGCGCGCGGGACACCGTGCCCCTCGGCGTGGAGCCCATCCTCTTCGGTGTATTCACGATGGGGTGGGATATGCTGTTCCTGGGGTGCAAGCGGCTGGCCAGGCGCATGGTGAGCGACGCGAAGGCCAGCGCCGCGAAAAACAAGTAACTGCAAAGGGGAAACCTGCTTCCTATGTATGAAGAAATCGACCGCTACGTCCTGCGCCTGATCGAACAGTCCTCGCCCGAACGCACCGCCTGGAACGTGGAAAAGCTGCGGGCGGGCAAGCCTGCCAACTGGAATTACATCGACGGCTGCATGATGACGGCGCTGCTGTCCATGACGGAAATCACGGGCGACAGGCGGTATTTCGATTTTGCCGAGAGCTTTATTGATTCTTTCGTGAACGGGGACGGCACCATCCGCACGTATAAACCGGAAGGCCACGCGCTCGATGACGTCAACGAGGGTCGGGTGCTTTTCCCGCTGTATGAACAAACGGGAAAAGAAAAGTACAAAAAAGCCGCCGCGTTCCTGCGGCAGCAATTGGACGCGCAGCCCCGCACGAAAGAGGGCAGCTTCTGGCACAAGCAGATTTATCCCAACCAGGTGTGGCTGGACGGCGTGTATATGGCCCAGCCCTTCGCCGCCCTGTATGAAAAGTATTTCGGCGGCGGCGACTATTCCGACATTTTCCGCCAAGTGCAGACCGTGCACGAAAAGATGCGGGACGGCAAGACCGGCCTCTATTACCACGGCTACGACGCCAGCAAAACGGCGTTCTGGTGCGACAAGGAAACGGGTCTGAGCGCGAACTTCTGGCTCCGCGCCATCGGCTGGTTCTCCGTGGCGCTGGCCGACCTGCTGGAAATCCTGCCGGACAGCGAGGGCAGGGACGGCGTTCAGGCGATTTTCCAGCGCTTAATGGAGGATGTATCCGCGTTTGCTGATCCCGAAACCGGGATGTACTGGCAGGTCGTAGACCAGCCGGGCCGGGAAGGCAATTACCTGGAAAGCAGCGGCAGCTCCATGATCGCCTACGCGATGCTCAAGGGCGCAAGGCTGGGCGCGCTCTCCGCGGAATTTGCCGCGAAGGGCAAAAAAACGTTCGACGGCCTGGTGAACACCTGCATGACTTTCCAGGACGGCAGCCTGTGCCTCGACCATATCTGCCTGGTGGCCGGGCTCGGCCCCGAGGACAACCGCCGCCGGGACGGCTCCTATGCCTACTACATTTCCGAGCCCGTGGTGCAGAACGACGCCAAGGGCGTGGCCCCCTTCCTGCTGTGCTACACGGAGGTCAAGCGCCTGGGCTGACGCTCACTTCTTCTGCGGCGGCACCTTCATCAGGTCGGAATTGAGGATCGGCGCGTTGTTGTTCCGCTGACGGGACTGCACGTAGAAGCTCGGCGCGACGCCGTACTTTTTCTTGAACATGCGGGAAAAGTACAGCGGCTCCCGAAAGCCGCACATCCGCGCCACGTCCGCGACCGATACGCTCGTCAATTCCGCGGCGACCAGCGCTTCCGCCGCCACCTGCAGCCGTTTGTTGTTCAGGTACTGGTGCGGCGTAATGAGCATTTCTTTCTGGAACAGCTTGCGCAGGTAATCATAGTTGAACGGCAGGGAGCGCAGGTATTCGTCCAGTTCGTAGTCGGGCTCGTCGAAGTGCTCTAAAATGTCCCGTTCGATTTCCTCGACGACCGGCGACCGGCGCCGCTCCTGGTGGTACGCCGCCAGGTAGCAGCAAATCAGGTTCCCGTAGGCGGAGAGGAAAATCGCTTTCTCCGGGCGGGAGCACTGGTAATGGAACAGCGCCGCGCGGAAAGCGTCCAGCAGGAAATGGTTCCCGTCGTCCTGGATGATGATGGGCTCCATGGCGGAAAACGTCGGCAGGCTGATGTTCAGGTGAATGTTTTCAAAGCCGCTTTCGCTCGCGTTGGCATGGGGGAGCAGGGGGGGAATGATCACGACGTCGCCCTTGCGGTAGGTCAGCTCCCGATCGTCAAAGGAAAACGCGCCGCTGCCCTCGGTGCAGTAAACAAATTCCCAGCTTTCATGCGCATGGCGGTTCACGGCGAGCATCATCTCATGCCGCCCCGCGTAGATGATTTCATTCATGCCCGGCACTCCTTTCCTCTTTCCGGCAAACCGCCGGGAACGCTGTGTGCGCCGTCGTCATGATTATACCAAAGAATATCCGTTTTGTCCATGACCCAATTGACTGGAGGAGGTAATACCATGGCCTACCTGACGCTGAAAAACATCAACAAAATCTACCCCAACGGCTTCCACGCCGTGCACAATTTCAACCTCGAAATTGAAAAAGGGGAGTTTGTTGTATTCGTCGGCCCGTCCGGGTGCGGAAAGTCCACCACCCTGCGCATGATCGCGGGCCTGGAGGATATTTCCAACGGTGAATTTTTGATCAACGGCAAGCGCGCCAACGAGATGGGCCCCCGGGAGCGGGAAATCGCCATGGTGTTCCAGAGCTACGCGCTGTATCCGCAGATGACGGTGTATGACAACATCGCTTTCGGCCTGACGCTCCAGGGCGTGGATGAGGACATTATCGAGCAGCGCGTGAAGAAGATCGCGGGCATCCTGGGCCTGACGGACTACCTGGATCGCCTGCCCCGCGCCCTGTCCGGCGGCCAGCGCCAGCGCGTGGCTATCGGCCGCGCCATCATCCGCAAGGTGGGCGTGTTCCTGATGGACGAGCCGCTGAGCAACCTGGACGCCAAGCAGCGCGTGACCATGCGCTACGAAATTGCCCAGATCCACCAGAACACCGGCGCGACCACCATCTATGTCACCCACGACCAGACCGAGGCCATGACCCTGGCCGACCGCATCGTGGTGATGAAGGATGGGTACGTGCAGCAGGTCGGCACGCCCTATGAACTGTATTTCGAGCCGCAGAACGTGTTCGTGGCGGGCTTCATCGGCGAGCCGCCCATGAACTTCCTCAAGGGTACGGTGAAGAACGGCACCATCCATTTCGGCGATATTCCGCTCGACCTGAGCAAGAAGATGCCGGGGATTCAGAAGTATGAGGGCAGGGAAATCGTGTTCGGCTTCCGGCCGGAGAGCATCAAGCTGGGCCAGCATGAGGACGCTTACCAGATCACCTGCGGCGTGGAACTGACCGAAATGCTGGGCGATAACACCAACGTGTATATCACCGCCGGGAACGACCAGGCCATCCTGAAGGTGGACAGCCACGATACGCCCGAAACCGACGTGGACATTACCTTCTCCATCCCCTACGAAAGCGTGTATCTGTTCGACGGGGAAACGGAAAAGGTGATCGACTGCAAGGAATAAAAAACGAAACAAAAAGAAAAGGGAAGCGGCGCAGCAAAGTCCGCTTCCTTTTTTATAACGCCTGAACCGTGAGGCTGGGGAGCAGGGATTTCAGGTCGGCGCGCTGGCAAAGCAGGGTGCCGGGGCGCGTCACGGTAGCGGCCGCGGCGGCGGAGGCAAAGCGCAGGGCTTCGGCGTCCGGCATTCCGCGGGAGAAAGCGACGAGCAGCGCGGCGAGCATGGTGTCGCCGCCGCCCTGGGTGCCGCGCACTTCGATCTGGGCGGCATTGCACGCCCAGGCGTTTTTCGCGCTGATCAGCCACGCGCCCTGTCCACCCCAGGTGAGACACACCCTGCCCACGCCCTGGGCACACAGCTTCCGGCAGGCGTCCAGCACGGCTTCTTTGTTTTCCGGGTCAGTGCCCGTCAGATCGCAAAATTCCTGGATGTTCGGCTTGATCAGGGCGGGCCTGGCCTGCACGGCCTCCTTTAACGCTTCTCCATCGCAGTCCACCGCCGCGGCACAGCCCCAGGCCTGAATCGCGGCGCAGAAGCGGCGGTAGGTGTCCGGCGGCGCGCCGGGCGGCAGGCTGCCGGACAGCGCGTACCAAGCCCCGGCTTTGGCGGCGTCCAATAAACCATAGAGAACAGCTTTCAGGTCGTCCTCGCTGACCCGCGCCCCGCGCTCGTTGATTTCGAGGGTGCGGCCCGTTTCCGTTTCCCTTAGCTTCAGGTTCACCCGCATTTCACCGTTTAACGGAAACAGCCTGCACGGAACATTCTCCCGCGCCATGGCGGCTTTCATCGGCTCGCCGATAAAATCAAAGCCCACCAGTTCCGTTTCCTCGCCCAGTTCCCGGACGACGCGCGCCACGTTCACGCCCTTGCCGCCCACGTCCAGCCGCTCCACCTGGATGCGGTTCGGGGCGTCGGGCTGGAAGCGGGGGAGACTGGCCGTTTTATCCCAGCAGGAATTCATCGACAGCGCATAGATCATGGCGTGTTCGCGCCTCCATACAGAAAATCGCGGGCCGCCTGTCGGGCGGCTTCGCTCACGTGCCCTTCCGCGTCCGCCTCCAACCGGGAACTGAGGATGCCGCGCATCTCCTGCTGATCCAGCAGGGTGAAAGCAAAGGCCACGATTTCGTCCAGCGTCAGGTTGGTGTCGATCATGTGCAGCATGGTGTCCACCAGCGTCAGCGCGCCGCTGATCATTCCGCTGGCCGCCATCTGCCGGAGCAGCGCTTCCAGCAGCAGCCGGAACCGAAGCGCGCCGTCCCACTGCCGCCGGAGCTTCAAATAGCGCACGGCGTCGTCCCCGGAGAGCACCTGCGTTCCCGCTCCGAGACCCAGCGCTTTCGCCTCTTCGTCGGTCAGGGTCATCGTCACGCCGTTCAGGCCGTCAATGATCTCGGCAAAGGAATCCACGTTGATGGCGCAGTACCGGTTGACGCTGAGGTTCAGTTCGCGGTTGATCGTGTCCAGCGCCAGCAGCGGCCCGCCAAAGCAGTTCGCGTACTTGAGCTGGATTTCATTCGGACAGCCCGGCAGCATGGCCTTCATGTATTCCGGCAGGGAAAGCAAACGGATTTCACTTGTTTTCTGGTTGACCCGGCACACCAGGATCGCTTCGCTGCGCCCGAAGTTCCGCCGCATGTCCGAAGCATCGGTGGAAAGCAGCGCGACGTTCAGCCATTCCGACCGCTGCTCGGCAGGATCGGCCAGGTAAATATCGCTTTGCCGGAGGGAAATTCTCCGCGACGGGGGAACCGGGTCGGGCTCAAAGGAGAGCAGCCGCGCGACAACTTGATTCCACTCATCGCTCGTCCAGCCTGCCTCCGCCCGTGCCGGGAGAATGCCGAAAAGAAAGCATAGCAGGCAAATCATGGAAACCGCTTTTTTCATTCGCTGTGATTCCTCTTTCTCTTAAACGCTCGGCGTGCTCCCAATTGGGGCCCGCCGAGACGGAGAATTGACCTTCGGTCAATTTCCTCGTTTTCATAATGTTACGCTCGGCGTGCTCCCAATTNNNCGGCGTGCTCCCAATTGGGGCCCGCCGAGACGGAGAATTGACCTTCGGTCAATTTCCTCGTTTTCATAATGTTACGCTCGGCGTGCTCCCAATTGGGGCTCGCCGAGACGGTCAACCGCGCTTCGCGGCGGTTGCCTCATCATTATAACATAACGTCCTCCATCCCGCAATTCTTGCGTTTTATAGTAAACGGCAAAAAATAGCGTTTTACAACGGAGAAACATTCACTCAATCAAGGCCCTTTCCCTGTCGGGGGATTTGTGATAAAATAGACAGGAAAGCGAGGGAACAGGATGATCGTAGTCGTTGCGGAAAAGCCCAGCGTGGGGCGGGACATTGCCCGGGTGCTGGGGTGCCGGGAGCGCGGGGAGGGGTGCCTGAAAGGGGAAAACTACCTGGTCACCTGGGCCATGGGCCATCTGGTGACGCTGTGCGAACCGGACGAAATCGACGATAAATATAAAAAATGGCGGATGGACGAACTGCCCATCCTGCCGGAAACGATTCCCACCAAGGTGATTTCCAAAACCAAATCCCAGTTCAGCATCGTGAAGAAGCTGATGAACGACAAGGAGACGGAGAAGCTCATCTGCGCAACGGACGCCGGGCGGGAGGGCGAATTGATCTTCCGCCTGATCTACAACCAGGCCAAGTGCAAAAAGCCCGTGGACCGGCTGTGGATCTCGTCCATGACTGACGAAGCCATCAAGGAGGGCTTCGCTTCACTCAAGCCCGCGCAGGAATACGACGGACTGTACCGCAGCGCCACCTGTCGTTCGGAAGCGGACTGGCTGGTGGGCATGAACGCCAGCCGGGCGTTCACCCTGCGGTTCGACGCGCTGCTGTCCATCGGCCGGGTGCAGACGCCCACGCTGGCGATTCTGGTGAAGCGCTATCACGAAATCGCCAACTTCAAACCGGAAGAATACTACACGGTGAACGCGGATTTCGGGGACTACTCCGGCCAGTGGTTCGATGAAAAGGTGGAGGACGAAAAAAAGGCCAGCCGCATCCCCACCAAGGAAAAGGCGGACGAAATCGCCAAGGCGGTGAAGGGTAAGGCGGCGCGGGTCAAAAGCGTGACCGCCGAGGCCAAGAAAGACCTGCCGCCCCAGTTGTACGACCTGACCTCCTTGCAGCGCGAGGCCAACCGCAAGCTGGGCTTCACCGCCGACAAGACGCTGAAAATCGCCCAGGAGCTGTACGAAAAATGGAAGGCCATCACCTATCCGCGCACCGACAGCCGCTATCTGCCCATGGACATGATCGGGCGAACGGTGCAGACGCTGCATAAGCTGCCGGGCCAATACCAGGAATACGTGGAAAACATCCCCTGGAAGGAGGGCGGGAAGCTCCCCATCTCCCGGCGAACCTTCGACAACGAAAAGATTTCCGACCACCACGCCATCATCCCCACGCCCCAGACCGCGCCGATCGACAAGCTGCCCGCCGACGCGCAGAAGCTGTTTGACATGATTGCTCGGCGGCTGGTCGCGGCGTTTTATCCGGCGCATGAATACGACGCCATCAAGGTCATCACCGAAAGCCAGGGGCATCTGTTCAAGACTACGGGCCGGGTGGTGCGGGTGAACGGCTGGAAGGACGTGTACCCCTCCGATAAGGATGAGGACGAAACCTTACCCAAACTGACCGAGGGCGACGGGCGTACGGTCAGCAAGGCGACGGTGAAAAAAGAAACCACCAAGCCGCCCGCGCCCCATACCGACGCATCGCTGCTCTACGCCATGGAAAACGCGGGCCGCGAACTGGAGGACGAAAAGCTGCGGGAGCAGATGAAGGGCAGCGGCCTGGGCACGCCCGCCACCCGCGCCGCCATCATCGAGCGGCTGATTCAGGTGGGCTACGCCGCGCGCAAAGGCCGGGCCATCAGCGCCACGGAAAAGGGCGTGAGCCTGATCGGCATTGCGCCGCCGGAAATCGCCTCCCCCGAAACCACCGGCAAATGGGAACTGGCGCTGGACGAAATCGCTAAAAACCAGAGGGACCCCCAGCGTTTCATGGAGGGCATCCGCCGCTTGACCACCTTTCTGGTGGAGTACGCCCGGGACACAAAAACCGAAGCCTCCTTCCCCGAGGAAATGCGCCGGGGGAAGAAAGGCGCGGGGAAACGGAAAACCAGCAGCGTGAAGCCCATTGAAGGCACCGCCTGCCCGCTCTGCGGCAAGCCCGTGCAGGAAAACATTAAGGCTTTCGGCTGCTCCGGCTGGCGGGACGGGTGCCACTTCACCCTTTGGAAGGACGGCCTCAAACGCGGCGGCGGGCCGATGCTGAATGAAAAGCTGGTGAAGCTGCTGCTGGAAAAGGGCGAGGTCAAGGGTTCCACGGGCACCATCACCCTCAGGGACGGCACGCTGTCCTTTACGCCCAATGGGCAGGAAGTTCCGCAGGTCAGCGTGGGGATCACATATGAAAAGAAGTAATCATAATAAACTCTTTCACTTGACATAATAGTAATATTCATATAAAATGCAATTATCAAAATACTATCAGGAGGCGATTCCATGCAAATCAAGCCCTCTGCTTCGATTCGTCAAAACTACGGAGAAGTATCCAAACTTTGCAAAACAACGATGGAGCCCGTTTACTTGACCGTAAACGGCGAAGGCGATTTGGCGGTTATGAGCATCGAGGCTTTTGAACGGCGCGAAAAAATGCTGGATCTGCGGGAAGCGCTGCTTCGCGTGGAGGAAGACCGCGCCGCCGGGAAAAAAGGCCATTCCATAGAAGAATTGGATAGCTATCTTTCCGGCATCGTTCACGGAGGAAAAAAAGATGGAACGCTTTGAAGTGGAAATATCCGACCAAGCGTTCCGCCAATTTGGAGAATGTGTCTATTTCATTCAGAAAGAAAATGAACAGGCAGCAGAACAATTATATCATCGGTTGATGGACGGCATTTCTTCCCTGCGATCCATGCCCGGAAGGTATCCCTTTTTCTATGCGGCATACATTCCCCCGAACAAGTATCACAAGCTGTATATTGAAAAGTATTATTTGATCCTTTATCAGATCAGGGATCAATGGGTGTATGTGGATTATGTGCTGGACTGCCGCAGGGATTACCGGTGGCTCCTTCATTCCTGAGAAGCTTTTCCCTTGTTTCTCATGATTTTCTAATGGTTTTCCCCCTGTTCTTTTCATTTTCCGGGTTTATTCTATAACCGTTCCAAGGGGAACAGAAAAACAAACAAAGCGGCGTCAACGCCAAGGAGGAAATAAAGATGGATCATTATGAAATGGTAGAAAAGCTGCGCACGAAGGCGAACGTGTCCTACGAGGAAGCGAAGGCCGCCCTGGAAGCCAGCGACTGGGACATCCTGGACGCGCTGGTGCTGCTGGAGAACGAGGGCAAGGTGAACAACGGCGAAACCAAGGCCGAATACACCACCCAGGAAAAGCCCCAAACCAAGGCCCAGTGGAACAACGCCGACACCAAGGCGAAGGTCTCCGACGGCCTGAGCAAACTGTGGGCCTGGATCAAGAAGCTGTTCACCCTGGGCAACAGCAACCAGTTCGTCATCCGCCGCAACAATGAAGAGTTGGTGTCCATGCCCATCACGGTGATGGCGCTGCTGATGATCGTATTCTGGCCCTTCTCCCTGATCGTGCTGTTCGTGGGCCTGTTCCTCGGCGCCCGGTATTCCTTCCGCGGCCCGGACGTAAACAAGAACGTGAACGACTTCATGGACAAGGCGCAGAACAAGGCCGCCTCCGCAGTTGAAATCCATGTGGAGAAGAATGACGAAAATAAGGTGGAGTAATCTTTCTATAAGGATATAGTTCTAAGTTCTAAGTTGAGCTTGAAAAAAGTATGACGCTTAGAACTTGGAACTTTGAACTTAGAACTTTCAGTCTGATTCAATGCAAATCATGAAAGGACTGTTTGCAAATGACCCGCATCCTGCTGGTGGAGGATGAAGAAAAGCTGGCCCGATTCGTGGAGTTGGAGCTGACCCACGAGGGCTATCAGGTGGAGAAAGCCTTTGACGGCAGAACCGGCCTGGATATGGCGGAGAAAGGCGGCTTTGACCTGCTGCTGCTGGACATTATGCTGCCGGGGCTGAACGGGCTGGAGGTGCTGCGCAGGCTGCGGAAAAGCAAGCAGACCCCGGTCATCATGCTCACCGCCCGGGACGCGGTGATGGACAAGGTGACGGGCCTGGACATGGGCGCGGACGATTACGTGACCAAGCCCTTCTCCATCGAGGAACTCCTCGCCCGCATCCGCGCCGCGTTAAGAAAGCAGACTGTCCAGAAGAAGGAGGACAGCCTGCTTTCCTGCGCTGACCTGACCGTGGACGTGTCCCGCCACCGGGTGACCCGCGGCAGCAAGGAAATCGAACTGACGGGACGGGAATTCTCCCTGCTCCAATTCTTTATGGAAAACAAAACCATCGTGCTCTCCCGCGACCAGCTTTTGGAAAAGGTGTGGGGCTATGATTACATGGGGGAGACCAACGTGGTGGACGTGTACGTGCGCTACCTGCGCGGCAAGATCGACGAGGGCTTTGAACCCAAATTATTGCAAACCGTGCGCGGGGTCGGCTATGTGCTGAGGGACGACGCATGAAGGAAGAAAAACGAGTGAACTCCATCGCCAAGCGCATCAACGCCTATTGGACGCGGCGCACGCTGCTGCTGATGGGCCTGCTGGACGCGGTGCTGGGCACGATGATCGCAGCGGGTTGGATCGCTGTGCGGGCGGAAATCTTCTGGCCCGTCCTGACGGTTGCGGAAATCGTGCTGGCGCTGCTGCAATTCCGGGTGGGCAAGGACAAGGCCAAGCGCCTGATGGAGCCCTTGGAGCGCATCGCCCTCACCGCCCAGGAACTGAGCCAGACCCGCTTCGACCCGGAAAAGCTGCATCACCTGGAAGACGCCATCGGCACGGTGATTCCCCTGTCTCCCGACGCCCACGTCATCACCGGCGACAAGGAACTGCAAGGGCT
>CADAKE010000094.1 GCA_902788445.1 uncultured Eubacteriales bacterium | reverse complement strand
CCTTCATGCAGCAGCGGGAACCAACTCAAATCATACGCTCAAGTCAATTCCGCTGCTGGAGTCCAGAGGCCGAAGGCCTTTGGTGCAGGTGCACGAGGGCCGCACAGGCCCTCGCTTCGGTTAACATGCATCATGCGATAGCTGAATGGTAACATACATCTTTTATCTATTCGACGCGGTTTGAAAAATTCCTGCTCCAGCGGAGCGAAAGAAAAAGCGCCGCGTCAGAAACATACAACGCGGCGCGCTTTGTTCAGGGAGCCGTTGTGACGGTTCGGTTCAGCGCCGCCATCTTGCGCAGGGCCACCCGCGTTTCCAGGTTGGCGATGCCTGTTTCCAGGATGCCGTATTGGCGCTGAACGGTCTTGATGCACTCCTGCGTGATCGCGCCAAACTTCCCGGTGGTGTACTTTTCCTCCAACAGCCCGGCCGCCACCAGTTCCTCCTGGAGCGCTTTCACCTTGGGGCCGGAGTGGCCGAATTTCAGCGTCCAGTCCGCCAGGTCATAGACCGTTCCATAGCCCAAGATCCGCCAGGAATCCAAGGCGTAATCGTTCCGCTCCACGCCCTGCGGCGCGGGCTTGGTTACATTGTTCCCTTCGATCACGTGTACCCGCACGCGGCCCTCCGCGTCGTAGGCGCAGTATTCCACCAGCGCTACGTGGGAGGTGTCGTAGGAAGCGTTGTCGGACAGGAACATCCAGTCGCCCGGCTGGGGGATATAGCCGTTGGCGGGGATTGCCTGATCCGACCCTTTCCACCACTGCGCGCCGTAACCGGGCAGATTCCCGCTGCGGGCGATATAGCGGCCCTGGTCGATGAACCAGTTGCGGCCGACGTTCGTGCCGCTGTAATTGGGGTAGACGCGGTTGAGCAGGCGGGTGCCGTACTGCTTGTCTACCCTGTTCACGCACCAGCACTGAAATTCCGCGCACCATTCCGCCATGGGATAGCCCGCCCAGGTGCCGTATTTGGTGACGCCGTTCTTTTCCTCCACATAGCCGATTTCGCCCCGGGCAATTTCCATCAGCTGGCAGACATAGTCCGGCACGGCGTACTGCGGAGGAATCAGGCGCTCCCCTTCATTCAGCCGCAGGGAGGACAGGTAATCGCCGGAGGCGGGGGCCGTTTCCGCGACAGCCGGGGGACAGCCCAGCAGCGCGGCGCACAATGCCAGCGCCAGCAGGCGGGACAGAGTTTTCATACAATCTCTCCTTCAAGTGGGAAGGAGGCTGGAAGAGCGCCTCCCAGCCTCCAATGGAAAATCATTTCTTTAGGACCGTGCCTTACGCGTTGCCGTCCTGATCGTACAGATCCTTATGGCGTTCCGTGCGGCGCACCCTCTTGCGCGGCGCGGCGGCAGACGCATCCGCGGAAACGGCGGGCTGCTCCGACGCTTTCACAGGCGCTGGCGCGGGTTTGTCCGCAGCGGTCTGCGCAGGCTTCACGGAAGATGCGGCGGGCGCTTTCCACTGGGCCGTGTTGTCCGTGGCCTGCGGCGCGCTTCCGGCGGTGCGCAGCGGCTGATAAGCCTGGGTGGGATTCTGGGCGGAGTTCTGCGTGCGCAGCGGCGTGAAGGACTTGGTCGCCCCGACCGTTTCGGACCGCCTGCTGTCAGGGGTCAGCGGCTTAAAGGCATTCACGCCCTGGTCCGGCCTCTGCCCCGTCTGCCGCGGCGGCAGGTAGGCCAAATCTCTCTGCTGGGGCGGATACGCCGGACGGTTCACCGCCTGGGCGGGCCGGTTCTGCGCCGGACTGTTCTGCACCGTGTTGCTTTGCACGGGGTTGTTCTGCGCGGCACGCATCTGGGGATGCGCGGCGGCCGCCTGGGTTCTGGCCTGGCGCGCCTGCTGGGCGCGGAGCGCGGCCTGTTTCTTGTTATGGTTATGAACGGTAAAGGCGTAGTACGCGCCGCCGCCGCCAATGACGGCCAGGCCCAGCAGCACCCAGGGCCAGGCAGAGCCGCCTTCCCGCACGTTGGGTTCGGGCGTGTTTCCGCCCGTCGGGCCGACAGGCGCGATCTGGGAGGTGGAAGTCGGCGCGGGCGTGGCGCTCGGCGCGGGGGTTCTGGTCGGGACGTTCTGTTCCGCTCCGGGCGTGGAGGTCACAAAGGGATTGAAGGGCTCATAGGAAGCCGTCAAAGCCGGGTTCTGCCACACAGTGCGGTTGTAATCCTCCACCGGCTGGAGGCTGCTGATCGTTTCGTTTCCGGAGGCGTTGTTGCTGTTCGCGTTCAGGTATTCGGCGCTCTGGAGGAAATCGGACAGCTCGCCCAGCGGGAGCACGCGGAAGTAATCACTGCGGATATAGCCTTCCGTTCCCGCCTGGCTCACATGGTACCAGGTTCCTTCATCGTTGGTTTCCGTGCCCAGCACCAGGGCGAAAGCATAGTTGTCCAGCAGGCGCAGGGCGTAGCTGCTCGTGCTCGGGCCGGAGCGCAGGTTCACCCTGCCGCTGTTGCTCAGCACGTGGCCGTAACTGCTGGGGCTGTTCTGGGTAATGGGTTCGGGCGTCGGCGCGGGGGACGGGGAAGGCGTGCCGCCGACCAGGGATTCTTCATAGGCAGCCACTTCCGCGGCGCTCATCATGCGCAGCTGATCCTGGCGGATGAAGCCCCACATGCCGTTGTACTGAACGATGTGCCAGGAGGTGTCGGCGTATTGCTGGCCAATGACCCGCGCCACGGCGGTGTAAGGCAGCAGCATGGTGATTTCGCCATTCACGTCGGGATAATTGCGCATCGGCACGCCGTCGCCCAGGGTCATGGCATAGCCCTCCACCTGCTCAGGCATGGGGCTGGCCGTCACTTCGGGCGTGGTGAAAATGCGGTCGCGGTAAACCTTGGCTTCATCGTTGCTGATGGGCGTCAGGGAGGACATGAGGATGTAGCCCCAGTTCTCGCTGCCGACGGCCTGCGCGTAAGCCCAGGATACGCCGTCCACATAAGTTTCGGCTTTCACGTCCACCAGGGTTTGGGCGGGCAGGGTCTGCAGGATGGTATCGTCGGTCTGGCTCACGCCGTCGCGGAGGGCGGCCTGGCTGGCCGTCAGGGCGTAGCCCCGGTAAGGAACGGGGGTCTCCGTGGGGAGCGGCGGGATTGTTTCAGCCGGCGCTTCCGTAGCGGGCACGGCAGTCGGTTCCGGAGTAGGCTCAGCGGTCGGCTCCGCCGTGGGTTCCAAAGTGGGCGCCGGGGTCGCGGGCGCATCGGTCGGCGCGGGCGTCATGGGCGGCACCTGGGTGGGCACGGGAGAGGCCAGGCTGCGCTGAATCTGTTCGCTTTCCGCTTCGCTGAGCAGATCCAGGTAATCCGCCTTCACATAGCCGTTTGTGCCGTTCACGTTCACGGAGTACCACTTTTCACCCTTTGCGTTTTCAGAGGAATAGATCCACACGCGCTGGTTCTTGCGCAGTTCGTCAATGCGGGCGCTCTTGGTATCCGGGCTGCGGCGGAAATTGACCTTGTCGTTGGTCTGGCCCCAGCGGTCGATGACCGCGCCGTCCGGCACTTCGGTGGGGATGGGCGTGGGCACGGCGGTGGGCGCGGGCGTGTAGCCATACAGGGCCATCATTTCCGCTTCATTCAGGAAACGCACGACGGAATCGTTCATGTATCCCACCATGCCGTTGATTTCCACGGAATACCAGGTCTTGCCGTCGCCGGTGACGACCTTGCCGCGGATATGGCCCAGATCGCCGCTGTTCACAATGCCGATGATGTTGTCCTCCGCGGTGGAGGTGGTGGAACGGACGCGGATGGAGGGGCCGGTGGGATAGAAGGGCATGTCCATCGGTTCCTCGTAAGGCGCGGAGGTGGCGGGAGGCGCTTCCGTGACCTGACGCCAATACTGGAATACGACTTCCTCAGGCGTCAGCGCGCCATCCTGCGTGAGCACCACGGTCACGCTGTCGGGCCCCGTGAGAACATAGCCGTCTTCCAGGCCGAAGGGTTCCGCGTCGATCGTGTTCGCGCCGACATAGCAGAGCTTTTCCTGCGGCGCGGCCACGCTGTGGCCGTCCACCTGGTCGCGGTAGAAAATGCTGATGGTGGCGTTCATCTCGTTCTTGAACTGGAAGAGCACCTCCTCCGGCTCGGCGACGCCCGTGTCGCTTACGGTTACATACACCGTTTCGGGAGAATCCAGCTCATAGCCGAGGGAAGCGTCCACATAATCCCAGTTGAGGGAAACGGGGTTCTCCTGGCCTTCGGCGCAGGTGGTGGGATAGGAGTAGAAGGTATTGCCGTTGGGATCAACGTATTTCACGTTCACCAGCGCCACCTTCGGCGCGGGGGTTTCATCCGAATAGCGGTAGAGGAAGGTGATTTCATCGGGGTCCGCGCCGTTTTCATCCACGTGCACCAGGATTTCCTGTGGCCCTTCGGGCACATAGCCGTCCAGCAAATCCACAGGAGACGCGCTGACCGCCGTATCGCCGACGTCGCAGCGCACGCGGCCGTCGGAGGCTACGGGCTTTCCTTCGGTATCAATATAGTGGATGGAGAGCGTGACAGGCTGGGCCTGCACGGGCTCCTCCGTCGCCTCAGGCGCTTCCGTGGGAGGCAGTGTCGGTTCCGCCGTCGGCTCCAGCGTGGGAAGGGCCGGGGCCGGTTCCGCCGTCGGCGTTTCCGTGGGCTGTTCGGTAGGCTCCGCTGTCGGTTCGGCGGTTGCCGTCGGTTCCGGCGTTTCAGTCGGGGCGGGCGTGGGCGTCTCGGTCGGCAGCGGCGCGGGCACATAGCGGAATTCCACTTCCTCCGGGTGCGCGCCATCCGCGTCCACAAGAACATTCTGCATGGACGGCGAATCCTCGGCCAGGATGTAGCCCACCGGGTTTGCCTGGGGGAACACCACGTTGGCTCCCTCGGAGAGGGTCTGGAACGTGTCCTCCGCCACCGGTTCCCCGGCCGCGTTCACATAGTGCACGGCAACCTGAACAGGCTTCACCACGCGGGTATAGGTAAACGTAAATTCATAAGCGGACGCGCCTTCCAGCGTTACAGTCAAAGGATAAGACGCGGGGCCCGTCAAAATATAATCGCTTCCGGAAATCGCGGCGTTGGGCTTTACCTCGTGGGCGCCTTCGCCAAACACCGCCTGGGTATCCGGTACGAACGCATTTCCTTTTTCGTCGACGTAATGCAGGGTGACCGTGACGGGCTGCACCAGCCGCTGGTAGGTAAAGGTGAACTCCTTCGCGGACGCGCCTTCCAGCGTCACCGTGACGGGATAAGAAACAGGCTCGCGCAGGGCGTAGCGGGCAGGGTCAACGCTGGCCTGCGGGGTCACGGCGCTGTTCCCGCCGGGGACGGACACGACCGTGTCCTCCGCGATGGGATTGCCAAGGTCGTCCACGTAATGCAGCGTCACGGTAGCGGCCTTGATGATCCGGCGGTACTGGAACGTCACCTCCGCGGGATGCGCCCCATCCTCGTCGAGCGCGGCTTCCACCGCCGCGGGGCTGATCAGTTCGTAATCTTCCAGAGATACGCCGCCCGCGGGCGTCACCACGGTTCCGCCAGGCGCAACGGTCTGCCGGGTGTCCGCGGCGATCTGCGCGCCGTTTTCGTCCACATAGTGAACCGGGATCTCCACCGGATAAAGCTCACGCTGGTAAACAAAGGTGATTTCCTGCGGCTGCGCGCCGTTTTCATCCACCAGCACGGGCTGCTCCGCCGAATTGCTCACGCTGTAGTTGGGAATGACCACGGCAAGCACGCTGTGCACGCCCTTGGGGAGGGTCTGCACGTCGTCGTCCCGGAGGGGCTGCCCGTTCATGTCCACATAATGCACCACTACACTGGCGGGCTGCACCGTTTTTTCATAAACGAAAGTGATTTCAGCGGGGTTCGCCCCGTTCTTATCCACGACAATGGTCTGCAAAGTCGGTTCCAGCGGAGTATAACCCTCCACCGGAAGGGCGGACACGGGATGCGCGCCTTCGTCATAGTTGAACACCGTGCTGCCGATCACCGGGTTTCCGGATTGATCCACATAATTGATGGTCACGTCGGCATAAATCTTTTTCAGCGCGTAGTGAAATTCCACCACCGACGGATTCACGCCGTTCGCGTCCACAAACACTTCCTGCGCGGGGAAATCCTTCAGCTCGTAATCCTCCGCGATCGACGCCTCGGGATAAACGGTATTGGTTCCGGGCTGAACCAGCACCGTGCTGTCCGACGCGATGGGTTCGCCCACTTCGTTCAGATAGCGCACCGTCACTTCCGTGGGATACGCCGGCGATTCGGTGGGTGTCTCCGTCATGGGGCCGTCCTGACTGGAGATATAGAGATAGAAGGTGGCCATCAGGTCGCCGGACGCGTCCACGCCCCGGATCGTCACAGAGGGATAATCGAGCCTGACGCCAACGTCGCCAATATTTTCCAGCACGCTGCCGCTCGACGGCTCAAAGCTCACGTATTGATAGAGGCTGTCCTCGATCAGCAGCGCCATTCTTCCCGTAAAAAACACTTCTGTGGGCACCTTCAGCCACAGCCTGTTTTCATCGGGCGAACCGCTGACCGGCACAGCGGGGCCGTAGACGCCTGTATCGCCGGTCGGCGTCATCACGCTGACGGAGACGGACAGCCGGGCCGCGGGCGAAATCAACAGGCCTTCCGCCAGCGCGGACAAAGGCAGGAGCGCCATCACCAGCGCGCAGGCGAATGCGAAAACGCGGAACAATGCTTTCATCAAAACGATGCCTCCTTCGGAATCCATCGATGCATCAACCCATTTCGAGTTGTTTCAATTGTATTACAAATTGTTTCAGAAGTCAACCATTCTTCCAGTGAAACCCTGCATTCCCCTGAATATTGTTACAAGCCTTCCGCATGAGCAATCACAGGGGGGAGCCGCTCATGGAAAGCTCATCCCCGGCGCGGTGAACGGCAGGCTTCTGTCCGTGCACGCGAAGCGCGCCATCATGATCAGCGCGGAATACCGCCTGCCAGGTATCCCCTTCCCAGGCAATATCCACCGTGTAGCCGCCCCGCGCGCGGAGGCCGTGGACACGGCCCCGCTTCCATTGCTTCGGCAGGGCGGGCAGCACGCGGACGCATTCCCCCTGGGATTGCAGCAGCATCTCCCCGATGCCCGCGACGGAACCAAAGTTCCCGTCGATCTGAAAGGGCGGATGATTGTCAAACAGGTTGGGCAGCGTGGATTTCTCCAGCAGCAGCCGGATGTTGTTCCAGGCTTCCTCCCCCTCCAGCAGCCGGGCCCACATGCAGATGATCCACGCCCGGCTCCAGCCCGTGTGCCCGCCACCGTGGGCGAGGCGATGGCGGAGGGTATTCTTCGCCGCTTCAAAGAAGGCCGGGGTTTCCGGGGTGACCTGGCTGGCGGGGAACAGCGCGAACAGATGGGAGATATGGCGATGGCCCGGGTCTGCTTCCTTGTATGGCTTGATCCATTCCCGGATACGGCCGTCCTGTACCTGCACCGGCACGAGGCGGCGCTTGATCTCCGTATACCGCGCGGTGTCCGCGCCCAAGTCCGCGCCGAGCTCCTCCAGGGCGCTCATGAGGGCGTAAAGGATTTGGCTGTCCATGGCGGCGCAGTCGGTGAGCGTGCCGCGCTCGCCCTCGGGCGTGATATAGACATTTTCCGGCGAACAGGAAGGGCTGACGGACAGCGTGCCGTCCGACAGCTCGACCAGCGTATCCTCAAAGAACAGGGCCGCTTCCCGCATAATGGGGAAGTATTCCGAAAGGAACTGTTTGTCCTTCGTGAACCGGTAATGCTCCGCGATGTGCAGGCACAGCCAGGCGGCCCCCATCTGCCAGTAGGTGGCGGGCAGATAGGTGTCCTGCGGCGCGCAGTCGCCCCAAAGGTCGGTGTTGTGGTGGGCCATGAAGCCCCGCGCGCCGTACATGTCCCGGGCGACCTGTCGGCCGTGGGGCAGCATCCGCTTCAAATGCTCAAACAGCGGCAGATGCTCCTCGGACAGGTTCAGCGTTTCCGCGGGCCAGAAGTTCATTTCCGTGTTGATGTTGATGGTATATTTGCTGTCCCAGGGCGGGGTGAAGGATTCGTTCCAGACGCCCTGCAAATTGGCGGGCAGGGAGCCGGGCCGGGAGGAGGACAGCAGCAGATAGCGTCCGAAGGAGAAATAATCGTTGATGAGGCCCAGGTCGTTTCCGGTTTCCGCAAAGCGCCGCAGGCGAACGTCCGTCGGCTGGCTGTCCGCCGCTTCATCGCTTTCCAGATGCAGCGTACACGCTTCCATCCGCGGCTGAAAATCAAGGAGATGCTGCCGCAGCAGTTCTTCGTATCCTGCCCGCTGGGCCTGTTCGATTCGGCTGACCGCGTATGCCAGAGGATCATTTTCCCGGAACGTTGTCGCGGCGGCGAAATACAGCACGAAGGTTTCCGGGCAGAACAGCGTATTGCCGACGACACGCACGCCCTCGCCCACCGCCCGGCACACCGCCGCATACGATACGCCGCCGTCCCCTGTGGTTCCGGTCAAGGCGACAGTCGCGCCATCCAGCGCGTCGATACGGTTCACGAACGCGCCGCGCCGCAGAATGACGCGGCAGGGGAAACCCGTACACCGCAGCGCCATCACCTGATGGGGATAGGAAATGAAGGCTTCCCGCTTCACCTGCCTGTCCTTCCGCATATAAGAAACGGTATGTACCCCGTTCATCAGGTTCAGTTCCCGGCGGTAGTTTTCAACCGGACCCTCCCATTTGCTCAAATCCTTGCCGTTGAGGGAGCGCATCCCGTGCAGGCCCGCCATCTGTCCGCCGTCCAATTGCTGGAGAATCAGGTCGCACAGCGGTTCATAGTGACGCTCCCCGTCCGGTGTGGCGGTCAGGGCTGTTTCGGCCAGGGCCTGGGCTTCGCTGATTCTTTCCTCCCGAAGCAGCTGGCGCACGCGGGGCAGCGCTTCCTTCGCGTCCGGATTCACGCGGTCACGGAAGCCGCCGTACCACACGGAGTCCTCGTTCATGGCGACGCGCTCCACCGCTGTGCCGCCAAACACCATCGCGCCCAGCCGTCCGTTGCCCAGAGGCAGCGCTTCATTCCATACGGACGCCGGACGCTGAAACCATATATTACTCATGTTCCCCTCCCGCATCGCCTTTAAAATAGGAACGGATTAAACAGGCGTTTTTATCCTGCATTCAGGGCAACCGTTTACACCCAGGCATGTAGGGGCGGATAGTATCCGCCCGCGCTAAACAATGTCTTACAAGCCATGAAAATGCTGATTGCTGCCATCCGTTTCTTTCGGGCGGATGCTATCCGCCCCTACAACGATCGCAATTCTTTCTCCATTTCGTAACTGTTTTTTTCACAGAATTGCGACCAGCGATTCCCCTGTCCCGCGTTCATTCCGCATTGACGAACGCCCAAAAAGCATTATAATAAAAGTGTTGAATCATTGTCAATATTTGAAAATTCGCCGTGGAAAAAGGAGAAAACGAAAGCACATGAAAACGCTCGAATACGAGGAAGCGGTTCAATCCATCCCGCTGGGGCGCTACCGCCATTTCAAAGGCAATGAGTACGAGGTGCTCGCCATCGCCCGCCATTCGGAAACCACTGAACCGATGGTCGTGTACCGGGCGCTGTACGGGGACGGCGGCGTGTGGGTGCGTCCGGCGGAAATGTGGAATGAAACGGTGGAGCGCGACGGGAAAACGTTCAGGCGCTTCACGAAGATCTGAATGGGAGCTGGCGCTATGGATATTCCCGCATTGCAAAAAATCATTGACCGCTCCCGCCGCATCGTGTTTTTCGGCGGGGCGGGCGTTTCCACGGCCAGCGGCATCCCGGACTTCCGTTCCGGCGACGGCCTGTACCGGCAGGAATTTGACGGGCTCACACCGGAAATGATCCTGAGCAAATCCTTTTTCTATCTGCATCCCGCGGCGTTCTTTGATTTTTACCGCAAATACATGGTGCATCCCGAAGCCCGGCCCAACGCCGCCCACCGCTGGCTGTACGAAATGGAAAAGCAGGACCGCCTGCGCGGCATCGTGACCCAGAACATCGACGGCCTGCACAAGCTGGCCGGGAACCGGCGGGTCTACGAAATTCACGGCACCATTTATGAAAATTATTGCATGGACTGCAACAAGCCCTTTCCCCTCGAAAAGATCATGGCGTCGGACGGCGTGCCGCGCTGCGACGCCTGCGGCGGGGTGATCAAGCCTTCGGTGGTGCTCTACGGCGAAGCGCCGGACAAGTACGTCTGCATCGGCGCGTGCCGGGAAATCTCCAATGCCGACACGATGATCGTCGCGGGCACCTCGCTGTCCGTGGAGCCCGCCGCCTCCTTCCTTGATTATTTTTCGGGAAAACACCTGGTCGTCGTCAACCAGGAGCCCACGCCCGCCGACAGCCGAGCTTCGCTGGTGCTGCACGGCGACGTGTCGGTCATTCTTTCGGAACTGAAAACCTGACAATTATTCCCAATCCAAGGGATACCAGGAACGCGACAGGGAAATCGCTTATTGCAATTTTACGACAAAAACAGCTACAAACCGAGAAAGAATTGCGATCATTGTAGGGGCGGATATCATCCGCCCGAAAGAAACGGATGGCAGCAATCAGCATTTTCATGGCTTGTAAGACATTGTTTAGCGCGGGCGGATACTATCCGCCCCTACATGCCTGGG
>CADAKE010000093.1 GCA_902788445.1 uncultured Eubacteriales bacterium | reverse complement strand
ATGACCGCCTGTGGCGGGAATCTCATCGGCGGTGAGATCAGCCGAAACAAGCAATGTCCGTAGGACTTGCGCCGATTGAGGCTGCGGACGGTTACCACCTTGGCGCAGGTCTGGGGGCGCGTAGCCCCCAGCGTATCCCTTATTGGTTCCGCATTATGTGAATGGTAGCGTTTTCAAACTGTTTATTTTGCTGAAGGGGCGTCTGTCGCTTAAAAAAAACGCCCGCGCCAACCGGAATATCGGCGCGGGAAAGGGGGCGTGGTTTATCCCCCCATATTCAGCGGCATCACCTGCGCGCGCTGTCCCGGCGCGCGGATGACCTCATAAAACCCGATCAGGTTGCCGGGGCGGGAGCGGCGGTAGGTGTCCATCACGGCGGCGGTGTCGCGCAGGTCAAAGGCTACGCTCAGCCCGCAGCCAATGGACACGTCCCGCGGGGTCGAAACGATTTCCGAATGAATGCCCGCCCGGCGCAGGGCGCTGTCAAACCGCATCACCTGCTGCCGGGAGCGAAACGCGGCGATGCCGTTATTTTCCGAATACTGCATGGTTTTCCCTCCTTCCTCATATATTCTATGAGAATCGGCCTGCCGCCGTGCGGCGAAGGAGGGATTTTTTGTGATTTACCTGGATAACGCGGCCACCAGCTTTCCCAAGCCGCCGTCCGTCGTGAAGGCCGTGGCCGGGGTGATGGACAAGATCGGCGGCAATCCGGGCCGGGCAGGCCACAAAGGCGCTTTGGCGGGCGGGCGCATCCTGAACCGCTGCCGGGAATTGGCGGCGGAATACGCGGGGCTGTCCTCGCCCGACCATGTGATCTTTTGCCTGAACTGCACCGACGCCCTGAACATGGCCATCCGCGGAACCCTGCGCGTGGGGGACGAGGTGCTGGTGAGCCACGCGGAACACAACGCGGTGATGCGGCCTTTGATGGGCTACCACGACGCGGGCAAAATCACCGTGCGCATCCTGCCGCCGGACAGCCGGGGCCTCCTCTCTCCCGATACCGTGCTGTCCGCCATCACGCCGAGAACCGCCCTGATGGTGCTCAGCCACGCCAGCAACGTGACGGGGCTCATCCAGCCCGCGCGGGACATTGCCCGGGCCTGCCACAGCCAGGGCGTGCCGTTGCTGCTGGACGCGGCGCAGACCGCCGGGACGGAGGACGTCGCCTCCGTTCACGCGGACATGGTCGCCATGCCGGGTCACAAGGGACTGCTGGGGCCGATGGGCACGGGGCTGCTTTTATTGGGCGACCAGATGCTGCCCCGGCCTTTGCGGGAGGGCGGCACGGGCTCGGCCTCGGAAAGCCTGCGCCAACCGACGATGCTGCCCGACCGCCTGGAAAGCGGCACCGCCAACCTGCCCGGCATCGCGGGACTGACCCAGGGGCTCAAATTCATGCTGGCCCACCGGGCGGCCATCGCGGAATATGAGCACATCCTATCGGAGCAAATGCGGCGCGGGCTGGAGCGCGTTCCGGGGGTCACGCTCTATACCGGGCCTGCAAGCCTGCCCCACGTGGGTGTGGTCAGCTTCAACATTGATGGCATGGACAGCGGCGACGTGGCCGACCGCCTGAACCGCGCGGGCATTGCCGTGCGCGGCGGGCTGCACTGCGCGCCGTCCATCCATGCCTGGCTGGGCACTACCGGCGCCGTCCGCGCCAGCGTCGGGCCGTTCAGCACCGAGGCCGACGTGGACGCGCTGGTGGATGCCGTGAGGAGGATTCAGCGTCAGCAATAGCGCTGATTACTTTACGATCTGCTCCAGCCGGATGGCTTCCTCCGGATGCTCTCCGCTCTGGGAATAATCGGGAACGAGGGTCAGTCCAGCGGCGCTGGCCGTGTGGGGATACAGCAGGTCAAATTCAATGTCCTGCGTTCCTGCTTCCCGAATGGACTGTACCCCGGCCGTGCCGATCAGTTTTCCGTTTTGATACAGGTTCCAGTCCATAATCATATCCAGTTTCTCTTCACTTTCCCAGTCCATCCATGCCTTCACCCAGGCTTCCGGCGCGGTGAGGTGAACCGTTCCTTTCAGGTCAACTTTCCCCAGGGCAAACTCCGCGCTGGCCTGGTACTGTTCCTGCTGAAAGCTGCCCTTCAAGTATTCGTAACGACTGTTCCGGTTCAGGGTAAAAAACACATCGGTATTCCCCAGGCCCTCATAGAAGCTTTTATACGTTGCGCCGTCCTGGAAGATGACTTCGCGGCCGCGGAACAGCACCGTCTTGAACGTCAATGTATCGGCCAGCCGGTCTTTGGGAATCTTGCATTCTTTCCAGCCGGTGATGCTGCCGTCCTCCTGCACGTAGCTGTCGCCGCCGATAATATCCAGATACGTGCCGTCCTCCAGGTACAGTCCGTCGTGTACCGTGGCATAGGAAGATATACCCCATCGCTGGCCCTTTCCGTCCAGCCATGCGTTCAGCCGCTGAAGTTCGGGCACATCGTTCCCGAATGTTTCAGCCGCAATGGTGTTTTCAAGCTCCAACTGCCACGGATATTCGCCCTCCGGCGCGCCTTCGTGCAATTCGGCGGATGCATGGTTCCCACTCATGCGATACGACATGAACACGCGGTTGCCCTCGTAGTACGCCTGGTCGATTTCGATCGTGATGCCGTCCTCCGTTGTCAGGGAAGCGGACACCGATTCGGACGCTTCCTCCAGCGCCGGAAGCCTGTCATCCGCGCCCTGGCTCTGGGCCAGTTCGCCAAACAATCCCAGCCCGGCGGCGAGGGCGGCGGTCATGGATACGATGGTCAGGGCAATCACCAGAATCATCAAAACAGATATTTTCTTTCCCATCGGTTCTTCTCCTTTCGCGTTCGCAAGCACGCGCCGCGCGAGCCATGGATCGGCCTGCACATGCGAAAGGGAGTTGCCGACTGCCTTCTGGACGCGCTCCTGTTCCTCACGCAGGGTCATGATTGTTCACTTCCTTCCAAAGCAAAGCGCAGCTTTCGTCTTGCGCGGTTCAACCGGCTGCTGACCGCCTGGCGGGAAATGCCCAGGGCGGCGGCGGCCTCTTCATAATTCAATCCTTGCAGCCAGCACAGCAGCGCCACCTCCCGCAGCTTGACGGGGAGACGCATGATGGCTTCCGTCAGTTCATCGTCCCGTTTATCTTCGGGAGCGGGCCGCTCCGGCAGCATATCCAGCGTGACGGAACGGTCCACATGCTTAAACCAGGCCGACCGGTACACGTTTTTGCAGGTGTTGATCGCAATCCGCGACAGCCAGGTTTTTTCGGAGGCCTCCCCCCGAAAGCTGTCCAGATTTCGATAGGCTTTGATAAACGTTTCCTGCACAGCGTCCTTTGCCATCTCCTCATCGCGCAGATACATGACGCAGAGGCGCAAGAGGGGAAGCTGGTACTGGGCGACCATGCGCTCGATTCTTTCTTCCTTCCTGTCCGGGCCCTTGACAGTTTCCACGGCAGCCTCATCCCCTTTCACCTGTTAGACACAGGATACCAGAGAAAACGCAACATGGACAACGGATTTTTCTTCATGAACAAAAAAATCCCCCGGCGGATTGAGCCGGGGGAAAACTGGATGAAATACGATCAGATTTCCTTCTTCTGGAAATTGAAGTAGTTCTTGGCGTTGTTGTAGCTGATATCGGCAACGATCTGCTTCAGGGTGTCCATATCCTCGGGATAGAAGCCGCCCTCCACCCATTCGCCGAACACGCGGCACAGGATGCGGCGGAAATATTCATGGCGGGGATAGGAGAGGAAGGAGCGGCTGTCGGTGAGCATTCCCACGAAGCCCGCCAGGTAGCCCAGGCTGCCAAGGGACTTAATCTGCTCGGTCATGCCGTCGAAGTGGTCGTTGAACCACCAGGCGGAGCCGTGCTGAATCTTGCCGATGGCCTCGTCGGTCTGGAAGCAGCCGATGATGGTGTCGATGGCGGCGTTGTCGTTGGTGTTGAGGGAGTACAGGATGGTCTTGGGCAGCTTGTTTATATCCTGCAAAGCGCCCAGGAACGCGGCGGTTTCGGTGGAGGGGGCGGTGTTGTCCACGCAGTCGAAGCCGGTGTCGGGGCCGAGCTTGCGGAACATGGGGCCGTTGTTGTCGCGGCGGCAGCCGTAGTGCAGCTGCATCACCCAGCCGCGGTCGTGGTATTCCGCGCCGACAAAGAGCATGAAAGCATACTTGAAGATGGCTTCCTCCTGGGCGGTGGGCAGCTTGCCGGCCAGGCGGGCGGCGAAGATGCGTTCCACTTCCGCGTCGGGAGCGGGGGCATACATCACGTAGTTCAGGCCGTGGTCGCTCAGCGTGCAGCCATGGGCGGCGAAGAAGTCCAGGCGCTTGGCAATGGCTTTCTTGAGGTCAGCAAAGGTCTTGATCTCCACACCGGAAACCTCGCTCAGCTTGGCGATGTAGTCCAAGGTTTCCTTTTCCAGGTTCATGGCCTTGTCGGGACGCCAGGCGGGCAGCACGGTGACGGGGAAGGTCTTGTCCGCCGCCAGCTTTTCATGCCATTCCAAGCTGTCGATGGGGTCGTCCGTGGTGCAGATGGTGTCCACGTTGCTCATCATGATGAGGCCCCGGCTGGTGTAGCCTTCGCTCTGGAGCTTTTCGTTGGCGATCTTCCAGACCTCGGGAGCGGTGTCCTTGTTCAGGATGCCGTCGTAGCCGAAAAAGCGGCGCAGTTCCAGGTGGCTCCAGTGGTGCAGGGGATTGCCGATGGCTTTGCCCAGCACCTCGGCGTATTTCAGGAACTTTTCGTAGTCGGGCGCGTCGCCAGTCACGTACTTTTCGGGAACGCCCGCGCTGCGCATCAGGCGCCACTTATAGTGGTCGCCGCCCAGCCAGACCTGGGTGATGTTGTCGTAGCGGATATCCTCATAAATTTCCCTGGGGCTCAGGTGGCAGTGGTAGTCAATGATGGGGCATTTTTCCGCCGCTTCGTGGAACAGCACCTTCGCGGCTTCGGTGTTCAAAAGGAAATCTTTGTCCAAGAAAGCCTTCATGATCATTCGTTCCTCCCTTGTTTGTTGTAAAAACAAGAGAGTACAGAGTACAGAGTGCAGAGTGCAGATGATATAGTGAGTGCTTTCACATCACTTGTATTCCAGCATTCTCATCTGAACTCTGAACTCTGAACTCTGAACTCTCACATTCAATCAGCGCTGCACGCGGCCGGAGCCGGAGCCCTTCATCAGGCTTTCCACTTCGGAAACGCTCATGCGGTTGTAGTCGCCGGGAATGGTGTGCTTGAGGCAGGAAGCCGCCACGGCGAATTCGAGGGCGTCCTTTTCATTGTCATAGGTGTTCAGGCCGTAGATCAGGCCGCCGCCAAAGCTGTCGCCGCCGCCGACGCGGTCCACGATGTCGGTGATGCGGTACTTGCGGGAAACGAAGAAGTCCTTGCCGTTGTAGAGGCAGGCGCTCCAGTCGTTGTGGTTGGCGGACTTGGATTCGCGCAGGGTGATGGCCACGCGCTTGATGTTCGGGAAGGTGTCCATGGCCAGCTTGGCGATGGCCTTGTAGTTGTCCAGGTTCAGTTCGCCCTCTTCCACGCTGCCGGCGGATTCAGCCTTGAGCAGCAGGGCCTTCTGGAAGTCTTCTTCGTTGGCGATGACGGTGTCCACATACTTGACCAGCTCGCGCATCACCTGGTCGGCGGTCTTGCCGTACTTCCACAGGTTCTTGCGGTAGTTGAGGTCGCAGCTCACGTGCAGGCCCAGCTTCTTGGCGGCCTTCACTGCGGCCAGGCTCAGGTCGGCAGCGCCCTGGGAGATAGCGGGAGAAATGCCGGTGATGTGGAACCAGGTCGCGCCGTCAAACACCTTTTCCCAGTCGATTTCGGTGCCGTCGGCTTCCGCGATGGCGCTGCCCGCACGGTCATAGATGACCTTGCTGGGGCGCTGCACCGCGCCGGTTTCCAGGTAATAGATGCCCATGCGGCCGGGCTTGTAGACGATATTGCTCACGTCCACGCCAAAGCCCCGCAGTTCGCGGGCGCAGGCCTTGCCCAGGTCGTTGTCGGGCAGCACGGTGACAAAGGCGGTGTCCATGCCGTAGTTGGCCAGGGACACGGAAACGTTGGCTTCGCCGCCGCCGAAGGTGGCTTCCAGCACGGGAGACTGCATCAGGCGTTCGTAGCCGGGGCTCTTGAGGCGCAGCATGATTTCACCGAAGGTTACAACTTTCACAGACATTTTCTCTTACCCCCTGATTTCTTTTACAATATCCGCCGCTTCGCGGACAAGGTTTTCAATTTCGTCGAACTTGCCTTCCTGGATCATCTTGCCGCTGACCATCCAGCTGCCGCCGCAGGCCACGATGCGGTCGTACTTCAGATAATCCTTCACGATTTCCGCGTTGATGCCGCCGGTGGGCATGAACTGGAGGCCCACGTAGGGAGCGGCCAGCGCCTTGATCATTTTCAGCCCCCCGCTCGGTTCCGCCGGGAAGAACTTGAGCACATCCAGGTCAAACTGGAGCGCCGCTTCGATTTCGGTGGGCGTGCACACGCCGGGCGTCATGGGAACGCCGCGCTTCAAGACATGCTCGGTCACCTTGGGATTGAAGCCGGGAGACACCACGAACTTCGCGCCCGCGCCGATGGCCCGGTCGGCCTGTTCGGTGGTGAGCACGGTGCCCGCGCCGACGATCATTTCGGGGAACGCTTTCGCCATCTGGCGGATGGACTCCTCCGCCGCGGCGGTACGGAAGGTGACTTCCGCGCAGGGCAGGCCGCCCTTGCACAGCACCTCCGCCAGGGGCAGGGCGTCCTTCGCGTCGTTCAGCACCACCACGGGGATGATGCCGATCTTCTTGAGCTGGAGCATCATTTCGGTCATGGGGAAACCTCCTTTATGCGGTTTGGGTTTTCAAAGGGAAAAAACAAAAAACTGTAAAAATACAACCATCCTATTATGACATATTTTTTCTCTTTTTTCAATCGTCTTTGTACTTGTTTTTCATCCATTCACGATAAAAACTTTGCCATTCACGAAAAAGAAAAAGCGAAGGCCGGGAAAGCCTTCGCAAACATGATTAAAAGAGGAACTGGAACGCGGTGAAGCCCACATACATGCACAGCAGCAGCACGCCCTGCCAGCGGCTGAGCTTCCCGCGAAGGACGGCAGGCAGGCACAGGATCAGCATCACGGCGAACATCACCGGCAAATCGACCACCAGGGAGGCGTTCATGCCCGCGATGGTCTTTTCCATGGGGATGGAGAAGGGAGAGATGGTGATGGCCGCGCCGCTGACCAGCACGATGTTGAACAGGTTCGCGCCGATCACGTTGCCCAGGCTCAGGGCACTGTGGCCCTTGATGAGGGACGTGACCGCCGTCACCAGTTCGGGCAGCGACGTGCCCAGGGCGACCATGGTCAGGCCGATCACGGAGGAGGGCACGCCCAGCGCTTCCGCGATCAGGGTGCCGTTGTCCACCAGCAGCCGCGCGCCCACCGCAATGGCGGCGGCCCCGGCCACCAGGCCCAGCAGTTCCTGCCAAAGCTGGGTTTCCTTCGCGGGCTCGTCCCCGTCGCTTTCAGGCTCCGCGTCGTCGGGATGCCTCTTCATGTGCAGCACGGTCACGACCATGTACAGCGCGAAGCCGCACAGCAGCAGGATGCCATGCCAGCGTTCAAAGGTGCCGGTGGTATAGGCAATGATGGAATAGGCGACCGCCGCGATAAAGAAGGAAATCACCGGCAGGCGCAGGCTTTTTTTGTTTACCAGCCCCGGCCGGATGGCCACCGTCAGGGCGGCGATCAGGCTGGTGTTGCAGATTACGGAGCCAATGGCGTTGCCGTAGGAAATGCCGCTGTTGTGCTGGAACGCCGCCTGAGCGGACACCATGACCTCCGGCAGCGTGGTGCCGATGGATACGACCGTCGCGCCGATCAGCAGTTCGGGCAGATGGAAGCGGTGGGCCAGTCCTGTGGCCCCATCCACGAACCAGTCGCCGCCCTTGATCAAGAGCAGGAAGCCCAGCAGAAACAGCAAGACAGGAACAACCATAGAAACATTTACTCCTTTCCCGTGCGCGAAAGATCCTTTTATCTTTTCACAGGGGAAATGATACCATGCCGCGCCCGCATCGTCAAGCGTCCTGCGATCAATTGTCAAATTTCGCGGCTGAAAGCCGCCTCTACGAAGCGTAGGTTGCGGTGCGGCGCGGATTCTGGTATGCTGTCCGTGAAAGGAGGGATGCCTCATGGATCATTATGTGACCGGAGCCGCCATCAAAACCCTGCGGGAGAAACAGCGCATGACCCAAGCCGACCTGGCCGCCAGGCTATGCGTCAGCGATAAAGCCGTGTCCAAGTGGGAGACAGGCCGTGGTTTTCCGGATATTTCCCTGCTCGAACCCCTGGCGGAAGCGCTTCGCGTTTCGGTGCCCGAACTGCTTTCCGGCAAGGCAATCACCAACACCAACCGCGCCTCCAACCTGCTGCGCGGCAAGCTGTTTATCTGCCCGGTGTGCGGGAACGTCATTTTCGCCAAGGGCGACGCCATGATTTCCTGCTGCGGCATCACACTGCCCGCGCTGGAAGCGGAGGAACCGGACGAGGAACATCCAGTGCGGGTGGAAAAGGTGGAGGATGAATTCTACATCTCGTCGTCCCATGAGATGACAAAAGATCATTTCATTTCCTTCTTCGCCTATGTGACGGGTGACCGGTTCGAGATGAAAGCGCTCTATCCCGAAGGGAACCCCGAAGCCCGCTTTTTCATCCGCGGCAGCGGCTGGCTGTACTACGCCTGCAACCGGCATGGGCTGTTCAAGATGAAGCTGGGCAGGTGAAATGGTTATGGTTGTTGATTTCAAGGGAACGTTAAATCATCAAGATAGGAGTTAGGAGAGAGAAGATAGGAGATAAATATTGTCCTGAGCAAAATGGGCGGCTCAAAAGCCTTCCCCTCACAAGCATTGTTGTCAACTTAAGGCAAACAATATCGAACAAGAGATTTTCTACAAGTCAACTAACAATGTCATCCTGAGCGGAGTGGAGCCAGGATGACAAGAACCGCAATATTTTTGCTTGGGTAGAGAATGAAGCAAGAAAAATGGGCAGCTGCCCTTTTGGCACAGCTGCCCGGTCAATCATGGATTTGTCGGACGGTTTTTCCCATCCGACAAATTATTATTAACCCAGTCGTTTTACTTCATCCACTCCTGCGCTTCCGCGGCCATCTTGTCGTTCAGCGCGTCCACAGCCGCCTGGCTGTCGGCGCGGGCGGCGACGTAGAGCTTGATCTTGGGCTCGGTGCCGCTGGGACGGACGCAGATCCAGTTGCCTTTTTCGATTTCGTAGTAGAGCACGTTGCTCTTGGGATAGTCCAGCTTTTCTTCCTTGCCGTTCGCCACGCGCACGCCCTTGCTGAAATCGCGGACGCCGGTGATCTTGAGGCCCGCCACTTCCTTGGGGGGATTCTCGCGCAGGCTGTTCATGATGCCGGCGATCTTCGCCACGCCGTCCTTGCCGGGCAGGGTAACGGACACGCCCTTTTCCTTGAAGTAGCCGTACTTCTGGTACAGCTTTTGCAGGGTGTCGTACAGGGTTTCGCCCCGTTCGGCGGCGGCGCACACGGCTTCGCACAGCAGCAGGGAAGCGTTCACGCCGTCCTTATCGCGCACCTGGGTGCCGGACAGGTAGCCGAAGGATTCTTCAAAGCCGAAGAGGAAGGTGTGCTCGCCGGTTTCTTCAAAGCGCTGGATCTGCTCGCCGATAAACTTGAAGCCGGTCAGCACTTCGATCATGGTCATGCCGTAGTCCTCGGCGATGGCCCGGGCCAGTTCGGTGGACACCACGGACTTCACCACCGCGCCGTTCTTGGGCAGGGTGCCGTTTGCTTTCTTGCTGCTCAGGATATGGCTCAGCATCAGGCAGGCGATCTGGTTGCCGGTCAGGGTATGGAACACGCCGTTGCCGTCCTGCACGGCCGCGCCCAGGCGGTCGCAGTCCGGGTCGGTGCCGAACACCACGGTCGCGCCGACCTTCTGAGCCAGCGGAATGGCGAGGGTAAAGGCATTGGGGTCTTCGGGGTTGGGGGCCTTCACGGTGGGGAAGTGGCCGTCGGGCTTTTCCTGCTCGGGCACCACGGTGTAGTTGACGCCCAGTTCTTTGAGCAGCCGCTGCACAGGCACGTTGCCGGAGCCGTGGAGGGGGGTGTACACGATCTTCAAATCCTTGCCGCGCGCGGCCAGCAACTCGGGCCGCTGGGCCAGGGTCTTGATCATGGCGATGTAATCGTCGTCCACTTCCTTGTTGCCAATGATCTTGAGCAGGCCCTTGTCGAGGGCTTCCTTTTCGTCCATCGGCTGGCAGTCGGTATAGTTGAGGGCGCGGATATAGCCGGTCACGGCGTCGGCGGCTTCGGGGCCCAGCTGGGCGCCGTCGGCGGCGTAGACCTTATAGCCGTTGTACTGGGGCGGATTGTGGCTGGCGGTGACGACCACGCCCGCGGCGCAGTTCAGATGCCGCACGGTGTAGCTCAGCACCGGCACGGGACGCAGCGCGTCAAACAGATACGCTTTCACGCCCGCCGCGGCCAGCGTCAGCGCGGTTTCCTTGGCGAACACGTCGCTCTTGATGCGGCTGTCGTAGGCGATGGCGACGCCCTGATTCTGCACGCCCTGGGCGATCAGGTACTTGGCGACGCCCATGGTGGCCCGGCGCACGTTGTACACGTTCATCCGGTTGGTGCCCATGCCCAGCACGCCGCGCAGGCCCGCCGTGCCGAAAGCCAGTTCAGTGTAAAAACGGTCCTCGATTTCCTTTTCATCACCCGCGATGGATTTCAGCTCCGCGATGGTTTCGGCGTCATTGGCGAACATATCCAGCCAGCGCTGGTATTCCTCTTTGTAGCCCATGATAATCTACCCCTTTCCTTATTTTCAGTATGTATCTATTATATCTGTTTTTTTCCATTTCCGCAAGGGGTTTGAAAGAATTGCGCGGATTTGATCTATTCCGATCCGCTATCAATGATAATGATTTGAAAAAAGCCCGCTGCGAGGGGAGCAGCGGACTGCCAGGATGACCAGAAATAAAAAACAACGGTTGAAACGACTTTCGCCGAGGGGACAGCGAAAATCTGCCATTGCCAGCCACCCCAAGCGCTTTGATCTTAACGTAACATTGTGTCAAAAATATGTCACGTTTTCGACAAAATAACTATTCATTCAAAGAAATGCATAAAAATAAACGGTCACATTTCCTCATATGGTACGATACGCAGGTCGATATGCAAATCTTTCAGGCGCTGGCGGTATTCCGGCGGGATGCGGCTGTCGGTGACTACAGTCTGGAATTTGTCCAGGCTGGCGTAAACGAGCAGGCTGGTGATGCCGAATTTGGAGCCCGCCACCAGCAGCACGGCGCGCTCGGTGTGGGCGACGGCGGCTTTCTTGATGGCGTATTCCAGCGGGCTGGAATTGGCCACGCCGGTCATGGACGCGCCGGTGGCCGCCATAAAAGCGATATTGGTGTTCATATGGCTCAGGTATTCCGCGGAATCCTCGCCGGTGATGGAAAGGGTGTTGCGGTGCGCCTCGCCGGGCAGCATGATCACGCGGATGTTTTCATATTCCAGCGCCTTGTTCATCACCTGAATATTATTGGTAATCACAGTGACGCGCATATCCTTGATGGCTTCGATGATCTGCACGGTGGTGGTGCCTGCGTCGATGAACAAGATATCTCCGTCCCGCACCAGGCGGGCGGCTTCAAAGCAGATGGCCTGCTTCGCCCCGCCGGACTTGGGATACGCCGCCTGCACGATGCTCTGCGCGGCGGAACGCACGCCGCCATAGACCTTCTGGATGTTGCCTGCCCGGAGCAGTTCGGCCACGTCCCGGCGCACGGTGTTCATGGACACGTCAAAGGCGTCCCGCAGTTCTTCCATCGTCGCCGAACCGTGGGACAGAATGTACGCTTCCATATCCGTCAAACGTTTGGATTTCATGGCGGGCTCCTTTCGGTATCTTGGCAGGATGCGGATTTGGAGGGAATTTTCAATCATGAAGATAGGAGTTAGAAGATAGGAGATAGGAGACAAATATAGCCGAATCAAAAGACGGAAGTCCAGCTTGCATTTTTGAAAACATTATTTAACTCCTATCTCCTCTCTCCTAACTCCTATCTTGACTTAAAGTGCCCTTGAAATACTTCGTAATTTATCAGAAGCCCATCACCCGTGCCCGACTTCCTTGACGATCTGGTAATACTTCCGGCCCGCGTCGCCGCCAAAGACAGCGCGCATCTGGTTGTACACCGTCCGCAGGTTTTGGTTTTTATTCAGAATATCAATGATCTGCTGCACGGCATCCTCGGGAATGCCCGCGTCAACCAATTTTGCGGCGAAGGCTTCCACCGCCTTGGCCTGTTCGTCGGGCTCCGCTTCCGGTTCCGTGGGGGCGGGCGCTTCTTCCTTCGGCTCGTCCTGCGGCGCGGCGGGTTCCTGATCGGTCACGTCGATTTCCGGCAGCGTGTCCGCGGCCACGGGAGCTTCTTCGGCTTCCGGCGCGTTCTGGCGCAGGGAAATGAAGCTGCCGCCCTCCCCTTCCTCAAAGGCGAAAGCATCGGCATACAGGCGCATCAGATAATTATGGGCGTTCCGCTTGGAGCGCTGCTGATCCACCCGGTATTCCGGCAGGCCGTTCAGCGCGGGCAGCAGGGCGGACACCGCCATTTTGCCGTTGTTGGCGTCGAGCTGCTCCCGGATAAAGGCGCGGATGATGGCCATGCGTTCCGTGTGGGTCGGCGCGACCGGCTTGGCGGCGGGCTTCTTTTTCGCCGGATTCGCGTTGGCGGGCGCCTCCTGCCTCTGGGGAGCGGGCTGGACACGGGCAGGCTGCTGAACGGGCGCGGGCCGGAAGGACGGCGCCTGGAGCACCGTAAAGGAGGAGCAGGCCGTGCGCCAAAGCGGATTGGCCTTTTCCGTCCCCATGCCGACCACTTCGATGCCCGCGCTGCGCAGGCGCACGGAGAGCGCGGAAAAATCGCTGTCGCTGGACACGATGACCACGGTGTCGATGTTCTTTTCCACCAGCAGATCCATCGCCCCGATGACCAGCGCGATGTCGGAAGTGTTCTTGCCCTTGGAGGCTTTGATGGTCAGGTTGGCGTGGAGCGCGTATTTGAGCACCGGCTCCACCCAGGAGGTCAGCGCGGCGGCCGCGCCGTAGATTTCTTTGACGGTGATCGTGCCCAGGGTGGATGCATGGGTGAAAATCTGGTCGGCGTGGATGGGCAGCACGTTTTCCGCGTCGATCAGAACAGCAAGATTTGGCATGGGTGTAAAGCTCTCTTTCCTATTATTTTTGTTTTGTCGCGGCCTGTCAAGCGCCGCCGATTTCCGGCACGGCGGAATTGTTCCGAAAACCCTTACATTATATCAAACATGCCCATGACTTATCAATAGCTTTGGTGAATTTCTTTCGTTACCATTCATATATTGCCGAAGCAATAAGGGAAACGCTGGGGGCTGCGCGCCCCCAGACCTGCGCCAGGGTGGTAACCACCCTGGACCCGTAACTGGCGAAATTACGCCGTTACGATTCACCAACAACGTTCGCCTGCCGCGCTGGAGTTACGAAAGTATGAGGGTTTCTGGCCCAAGAAAGCCCGGGAAAATCCGAGGGGAAAGCGAGCTTTCCCTGCGG